>CAZJYB010000065.1:0-21123 GCA_964549865.1 uncultured Anaerolineaceae bacterium | reverse complement strand
GGAGCCTGTGGCGCGCGCATTGGTTGAGATGCAAAAACAACTACTTGAAGAAACCGAATTCGGACGCCAATTGCAGGAGTCTGTTGGGGAAATGGAAGCTGCCTCAAAGATCCTGCAGGAGGCGGGGCAAAGCCTGACGCGCGAGAAACTTCTTGATATCGTGCTCGAGTCAAAAGGTGATGCACGCCTGCGGGCATACGTCACCATGGCGCGCAGCGGCATGGACTATGTCTTCTTCCAGAATTTATCCGAGAAGATCGACAAGGCCTCCGGCGAGGAAAAAACGCGGCTCGAATCGGTTCGCGAAAAATTGCTGGATTATGTCAACGAAGTGGACAAACAGCTCGAGGCGCGCATTAAGCAGGCGCAATCTTTTGTAGAGTCCATTCTCTCTCAGGACGATGTGGAGAGGGCTACACAGGAGAACATCGAGGGCTTTTCACAGGATGCCGTCGAAGTGGTGAATCAACTCCTGCGGCAGGCCTCCGAGAAAAATGATTACACCCGCATGGGCAAATTGCAGAAGATGGTCCAGGTCTTGCAAGCCGCCAGCGCTCCGCCACCTGAGATCGCTTTCATCGAGCGGTTGATCGAGGCACCAGATGAGGCGGCTGTTGAAAAGATGCTTGCTGAGAATGACGCCATGGTAAACCAGCAGTTCGTGGAGGCATTGAGTGGATTGATCGCGCAAATCGAAGCGCAAGGCGATGTCAACCCGGAAGCCAAAGCCATGGGTGAAAAATTAAGCGAGGTCTACAAGATCGCGCTGAAACATTCGATGAAAAAGAATATGGGATAAAATGAAAAGATCGGGCTTCTATGAAGCCCGATCTTTTTTTCTAAAAAGGCTTGAACCTCATCAGCCACAACAGCGCAGCAGTGACGATCAGCCCAACCCAACTCAACAAGCCCGGATTTGACATGGCGATCAACCGTTCCACTTCTGCTATATTGACGGACTTATTTTCATCCGGCTCATTGCGAGTGGAGGAACCGCTCATGTAGAACAAGCCCAATTCTTTTCGAATGGGGCTATAGATCTTGCGGCCGTACCACGTCATCCACACGACGAGCACGATCATGAGCAGGAAAGAAAGCCCCCACCAGCCGGTCTTCCACCAGCCTGCGGAACTTCCCATATAGATGCTGGTCACCAATATACCCAACAGGCTGACGCCAAAGGGGATGATCGCATTGTTGGGCAGGTCGAGCAGCAGCTTCATCTTGTCGATATTCTTCTCTTTTGGGAGCAGGAATGCGGTGGCCATCGAGACACCGTGAACAAAGATAAAAAGAAAAGCAAATAATACGTGCAGCCAGGCGACCCATTGATACAGCGTCATTTTCAATTCTCCTTTTTATTGTATTTCTCATAGTAACGACTTTTTCGCCTTTTGCCAGCAACCAACGGCTGAAGTCGTTACTACAATTTACTTTTGCATGGAATCTATCTTAACCCTTCGAAGAGATCAGTCTCTACTTTTCTGCCACCATTGACCAGGCTTAATGCACGGTAGAAAGTCCCTTGCATGGCAAACATCGCGGCTGCAGCGTCTTCGTCCATTTCGGCGAGCGCACCGAGCGTAGGGAGTTGGCTTTGATGACAATGAATGGCGCGCCATGCGGCCTTGCAATGATCGGCCATATCGATGCGCGTGGTGATCATCCACTCTTTCCATGGAACTTCGCCGCGCAGTTGGTCGCCTACAGGGAAGGTAATATCGCCGATCAAGGGTGCGATCAAGTGGATGAAGTTTTCGCCGTCCACCATGTAATAAAGTTTTGAAGTGCGATGAGGAGCCAGGTTTTGCGCGTCTTTGTAAAACGAATCCGCGGCGCAGATGATGGCCGCAGAGGTAAATTGACCGATGGCAATATGGTCGGGATGCCCGTAGTTTCCATCGGGAGGAAACGTAACAATGACCTGCGGTTTGATCTTACGAATATGTGTAACGATCCTGCGGATCGCTTCGGCGTGATCTGCCTGGTCGACATCTCCGTCGATATAGTTAAGAAAATGAAGTCCCTTTATGCCGAGCTCTTTGACGGCATTCTCGAGTTCCTTTGTGCGGAGTTGGCCGAGTCTCTCGAGGCCCGGGTTATGCTCTTCGGGACCGGCCCAGCCTCGTTCCCCGCGTGAAGCGCAGACGAGGTGAGTCTCCACTCCTTCAGCAGAATACTTTGCAAACGTCGCGCCCATCCCCATGGATTCATCGTCTGGATGCGCAAAGACAGCAAGCAGCTTCAATGAATCCATATTTTATCCATGAGCAATCTTAGCGAAGGGAAACCTGCTGAAGAGTTTCAAGCGTGATGTTATAGGCTTTTGCAAACCCGGCCACAAAACGGCCGCCCTTGGGCTTGATGCGCCAGAAGCTGAAATCATCAAGCTTGAGCAACGGTTCAGCTTCAGGAAAACGCGCAAGGTACAGGTCCTTGATCGGTGTGAAACCCGGCTCGCCATTCTGTAAAATGCCAGCCGTACCTCTTACGAATACGCGCGTCAGCGTCTGCGGATCGGCGCGTCCATCGTCGGTTTCCGCGATCAACAGGCTCACTCGTTTGTTCTTTTGCATCTCCACGGTATGCTGCGCGAGGCGGCTGACGTGAATGTAAAATGCGGAGAAATCCTCCACCACGATGAATGGAACCATCGAGAGCTGCGCTTCCTCATCACGCAGGGTTGCCAGCGCGGCGATACGTGAGCTGCGCAGCAAGTTTGCAAGAAGTTTTTCTGATTGAGCATCCATTCCGGTTCATTCCCCCGTGGGCGGGTTATCCAAACGGACACCATGGCCGCGCACTGTATCAATATATTGATGACTCGAATCAAGCGCCGCCAGCCTGTCGCGCAAACGCCGGATGAGCGCATCCAATGCCTGGTCTGAGACACCAGCCATTTGGTCCTCACCCCACACTGTGGTGACCAGGTCTGCGCGGCTGAGGACCTGGCCGTGGTTCTCGTACAACATCCACAATAATTTGAATTGCTGAGCGGAAAGGGGCGGGTTGACCTGTTGCTGGTTCACCCATACCCGGCGGGATTTTTGGTCCATCATCAAGCGGCCATTTCGCAGACCCTCTGCAAGAGGCATGGTGGCATCTGAAGTAAGGAATAGAAATTGCTGCGCAAGCGCAATACCAAGCAGGTCGCCGTCCTGCAGCATGACGGGACCGGCCACTTCAACGCCATTATGATTCGTGCCGTTCTTGCTTCCCAGGTCTTCCACCATTACGCCTTCGGGGCTGGGTGTGATACGCGCGTGAAAACGCGAGACCTGGCGGTCTTGCACGATGATCTCGCAGGTCGGGTCGCGCCCCACCATCAAGGTATCGCTTAACGGCCAGCGTTGTCCCTTGAGCGGTCCATCCTGTGCTACGAGGATTGGGAATTCTTCTTCATGATCCATGAATATGCCTCAAATGCTATCACAAAAATGATAGCAAAAAAATTTGACTTAATATGCTTGTGCATTACACTGTAATCAAGAAAGACGTTTATAATATAGCAGAAAAGTGGATTTCTGTGCATACTTGCATTGAAACGGTCTTAATAAATATGTTGAGTGATCACACGCCGAAAGTAATCACCTCGTGGACCGGGCATGAAACCCGCTGATTGACAAGGAGAAGTGTTGTCCCAGTCGTTAAAAAATGGGGAGGTCCTGCGCGACCGCTATAAGATCCGCGAACGGGTCGGACAGGGCGGCACAGGAAGCATTTACCTTGCAGACGATATACGTCTGGAAGGCAGGTTGTGCGCACTTAAAGAAGTTGAGTACGACCGCATCCTCCCGCCGAATGTTTTGGAGCAGGCTCGTGAACAATTTTTTCGCGAGGCCTCCGTGCTTGCGCGTCTCGACCACCCAAATCTTCCAAAAGTTTCAGATTTCTTCACCCATCACCAACGCGATTATCTCGTGATGGACTACGTCCCCGGCATGGATTTGCGCGAGCGAATGCTGGAGGCGCGCCGCGAAAAAACGTTTCTCCCTGAAAATGAAGTACTGCACTGGGCCGTGCAGCTTGCGGACGCCTTGAATTATTTACATCATCAAAGCCCGCCCATTATCCATCGCGACCTCAAGCCAAGCAACCTGAAACTGACGCCAAGCGGCCTGGTCAAACTGGTGGATTTCGGCCTTGTGAAGATCATGGCTCCTGATGAAGTAACCATCACTGTTATTCAAGGACAGGGTACCGCACTTTATACGCCGCTTGAACAATATGGCGGTGATGATGCGCATACAGATCCGCGTGCAGATATCTTTTCCTTCGGTGCCACCTTGTATCACCTGCTGACAAACGAGCCTCCGTCGGAGGCAAGAAAACGCTTCCTGGATACCCGCAACCTGACCCCGCTTCGAGAGATCAATCCCAACATCAGCGCGCGGGTCGAAAAGGCCGTCTTATGGGCCATGTCGCTTCACCCGGACAACCGTCCGAAAAATGTGGTTGAATTCCGTGATGCGCTGCTTGGCAAACAGGAAGTCCCCACGCCGCACGAAATGAACCGGGCAAGTTTCGATATCCCGCACCTGACATTGTTTCCCCAGGAACAGATCGTCACTTATGTTGTGATCGGGTTATTCTTGATCGGCTTGCTGGCCTCAGTCGCGAGATGATCAGACGGCCGTCAATGCGGCCTTCTCGATCATGCGGCAAAACGAACACAGGTCAGAAGTGGACGTGGGCTGGCCGCATTTGGGACATGGATGCAAGTGGGCAGCCTCCAAGTTTTTCTCGATGAACAACTCCCCGCTCTTACGCGCTTCAAGGAAACGAATATAAAAGGTGAGTTTCGCACCCGGGCGTGCAGTCTCCAGTTGATTTAACAACTCCTTGTAATAGATGGACTGCGATCCCTCGGCAAACGGACATTCCTCATAGATATATTCAATGCCGCGCGCGACCGCATAGGCGGCCATTTCTCGTTCGTAGAATCGGCATAACGGTTTAACCTTGCGCGCAAGCCCGTCCGAGGAGGGCAACACCGGACCCTGCCGAAGCAGATATTCACTGGACCAGTTCAATGTATTGCCAAATAACACGGCAGCTTCGTCGTCCAGGTTATGACCGGTCGCAAGCACGTCATATCCCAGGTCCCGCGCAATGCGGTTCATTTCATGGCGTTTCGCCAGGCCGCAGACTGCGCACGGTTTACCATGTCCGCGATGCGAGATCTCAGAAAGCACCGGGATCGGCTGTCCGTATTCCTTTTCGATGTCCACAATATGAAGTTTAAGATTGTTGGCGTTCGCGAATTTTTCGGTAAGCCGCTGCGACTCGTGCGAATAATTGACGCCGCCATCGATCCCGAGGCCGAGATAAAGGCCATCGGCCCGATAGCCAAGTTTCAGGAGGATATCCCAGAGCGCAAGCGAATCCTTGCCGCCCGAAACTGCCACAAGGATCTTTTCGTCCCGCGAGAACATCTGGTACTTTTTGATAAAGCGTTCCGTTTGCTCGGGCACCCACTCCAGGTAATGTTCCTTGCACAGCGCCAGACGATGCTGGCGCATATTAACAGAGGCTTTTTCACCACATTTGCGACATTTCATTGGGTCAGCCTCCCGAGATCACCGCGATCAATTTAATGACATCACCATCTTTCAAGATCTCATCCTCCAGGATCATTTCACCGTCCCGCGTGGCGATCACAGATTCGGGCACAATATTGCTTTTCTTGAGTGCGTCCAGCAGGGTCATGCCCGGGCGCACTTCATATTGCCTGTCGCGTAAAACCAATTTCGCTGTCATTTTTCCTCAGGGTTTGCGATTCTACCATGGGCGTTCGCCACTTGACATTCACCCTCGCATGTCTTAGCATGGGTTCATGCGAATCGGAATGATGGTCGACAGTTACAAACCCTACATCAGCGGCATTACGAATTTTGTCGAGCTGAACAAAAGGCATCTTGAGCTGGCCGGGCACGATGTATATGTTTTTACCTTTGGCGATCTGGACTACACCGATGACGAACCGCGCGTGGTGCGGAGCCGCGGCCTGCCTCTGGCAGACACAGGCTTTTACCTTTCCATGCGATATTCGCGCGAGGCCAAGCAGACCCTGCAAACCATGGACATCGCGCATGTACATCACCCATTCTTAAGTGGGCGGCTTGCGCTCAGATATTGCAACCCATTGAAAATCCCCATTATCTATACCAGCCATACGCGCTACGACCTGTACGCACAGGCCTACATGCCGCTCATGCCCGAAGGCATGAGCCTTGGGATGCTACAGGCCTATATGCCGTCGTTCTGCGACGAGATGGATCTGGTGATCGCGCCCTCGCCCGGCATGGAGAAGGTCTTGCGCGGGTTGAACGTAAAAAATGACATCGTCGTCGTCCCAAACGGTGTGGACTTACAACGTTTCATCGAAGCGGCTCCCCTTGCCCGCGCAGAATTTGGATTCAAGGAAGATGATATTCTGCTGGTTTACGCCGGCCGTATTGCGCTTGAAAAAAACATTCCTTTCCTGCTCAAGTCTTTCAAAGGCATTTTAGAGGCCGTACCAAATGCCCAGCTGATCATCGTGGGAGGCGGCGTACAACAATATGATGACGAGATCCACGCCCTCGTCAATGAGCTGGAACTTCAGGACCGCGTAAAGTTGATCGGCCGCGTGGAATACGATAAACTCCCGGCCTATCTTGCGATGTGCGACGTCTTCGTAACCGCATCCATTACCGAAGTGCACCCGCTTTCTGTGATCGAGGCCATGGGCGCGGGACTTCCCGTGATGGGTATTCAATCTGTGGGCGTTGGAGATACGGTGGAGGACGGCGTTACTGGATTCCTTTCGACTCATGACCTGGCAGCCTTCACCGCCAAACTCACCCGCCTCTGCCTGGACCCGGACCTGCGTGCCCAAATGAGAGACTCTGCCCGAGAGGCATCGAAGGTCTATGCGATCGAGCGCACCACAAAGATCATGCTCAAGCATTACCAGGATCTTGTCGATTCTTCGCGGCCGCGCAAAAAGAAGAAGACCAACTGGGGGACGCGGCTGCGCAAAATGCTCGAAAAATTCAACAATTCATGACGCAACACAATCGAAAGATCGGTACCTGGGGAGAGCAGATCGCTGGGGAGTGGCTTGCCGGGCAGGGGCATGAGATCATCGCGCGCAATATCCGCACACCCTATGGCGAGATCGACATTATCGCGAAGCAAGGTGATGTCACCATCTTTGTTGAAGTGAAAACACTGACCGTAAGCAAGGATTTCTTTCCTGAACACAATATCACCGCACGCAAACGTGCGCACATGCTCGCCTGCGCAGAACATTACGCTTCTGAGAACGAGATCGATCACTGGCAGATCGATGTGATCGCAATAGAGGGAAAACCAGGCATAAAACCGTTGATCACCTATTTTGAAAATGCGATCCAATAGATCCCCTCTTATCCTCCTTGTTGGCCCCACGGCCGTGGGCAAAACAGAGATCGCCGTGCAGTTCGCCAAAAAAATGAACGGTGAGATCGTCTCTGCAGATTCGCGTCTCTTCTATCGCGGCATGGATATTGGCACGGCCAAGCCAACGCGCGAAGAAATGGCGCGCGTGCCGCATCACCTGATCGATATTGCCAATCCAGATGAAACTGTGAGCCTGGCAGTGTTTCAACAAAAAGCAACAGAAGCTATTTCCGATATTCACTCGCGAAATAAATTGCCGTTCCTGGTCGGCGGGACAGGACAATACATTCGCGCGGTAACAGAAGGATGGACCCCACCGGAAGTGGAACCCGATGAAAGATTGCGCAGTGTTCTTGAGAAGCTAAAGAACGAAAGAGGAGCAGCATGGCTATACGCAAGGCTCAAAGAACTGGATCCTGAGGCATCTCAAAATATTGACCTGCGAAATGTGCGGCGCACCATCCGCGCGCTGGAAGTCATCTTCAAAACAGGACGCAAATTCTCCGCACAACGCGGGCAGGGAGAATCGCCTTATCATTTAATTACGGTCGGATTGGCCCGTCCGCGCCAGGAGCTTTATCAACGCGTGGATGCGCGCATCGATGCAATGTTCGCGAACGGATTCGTGGATGAGGTCAAAGGGTTGTTGGATAAAGGCTACTCCCCCGCGCTGCCGAGCATGTCCGCAATTGGATATCGCGAATGCGTCCGCGTGGCGAAAGGCGAATGGACCACCGAGCAGGCCAGGGTCGAGATCAGACGCGTCACACGCGTCTTCGTGAGACGACAGGCAAACTGGTTCAAGGAGTCCGACCCACAGATCCAATGGTTCAATCCAAACGGGGAAAATGTGCTCGAGCAAATTGAAGGACACATTCGTAACTCGCTCAAAGTGCAAGTGTAGTAATTGACTTTTAATATTTTCACGTATATACTAGCTGCAACTGATCTTCACCCAAAATTGGAGGAGGACGTATGAACAACAAACCGTGGCTGGCGCACTATGACAAGGGTGTGCCACATACAATTGATATTCCCAAAGTGCCGTTGTTTTATTTTCTTGAAGAGGCGGCGCGCAAGTATCCGGACCGCGCCTGCACGATCTTCAAAGGTGCGGTTATTACTTTCCGCGAGATGAGCGCGATCACCGACCGGGTTGCGGCCGCGCTGGTTGATATGGGAGTGAAGAAGGGCGATCGCGTGGGCATCTTCATGCCGAACACGCCGCAATTCGTGATGGCCTATTATGGGATCCTGAAGGCCGGCGGCGTTGTGGTGGCTACCAACCCGCTTTACACGGCGCCGGAGATCGAACATCAGGCTAACGACTCGGGCATCGAAGTGATGTTCGTCATGACGAACTTCTATAAGACCATCAAGAAAGCCCAGCCAAAAACAAAGATCAAGAAATTGATCGTGACCAACTTGAAAGAGACACTGCCGCCATTGATGCGGGTGCTCTTTACACTTGCACGCGAGAAGAAGGGCGGATTCAGAATTGAAGGCGGCTTGAAGGAAGGCGAGGTTTGGTTTCAGGACATGCTTGCAAAATACAAGGATGCACCTCGTCCCGCGCTTCAAATTGATCCCGATGACACGGCTTTATTCCAATACTCAGGCGGCACCACGGGCGTCTCGAAGGCCGCAGTGGCCATGCATCGCAATGTGGTCGCCAATACCCTGCAATTACGAGCCTGGTTCGTCAATATGGATGAAGGCAACGAAATTTTCCTGATGGGCATCCCTCTCTTTCACGTATATGGGATGGTGGCGGGCATGAATCTGTCCATGGCTGCAGGCGCGACCATGGTCATGATCCCGAACGTGCGCGATTTGAAAGATGTAATGGATCATATCGCCAAATATAAATGTACGATCTTCCCAGGCGTACCTGCGCTTTATAACGGCATTAACAATCATGCCGATGTAAAAGCCGGCAAATATAATCTGACGTCGATCAAGGCCTGTATCTCAGGTTCTGCGCCCCTGCTGCGTGAGACAAAAGAACAATTTGAAAAACTGACCGGGGGCAAGGTCTTTGAAGGCTATGGCTTATCAGAGGCCCCGACAGGCACGCACTGCAATCCCCTGCTTGGCGAAAACAAGGTGGGTTCAATTGGCATGCCGCTCCCTGAGATGGAATGCAGGGTGGTCAGCCTCGATGACGGCGAAACAGACATCCCTCAAGGCGAGATCGGCGAACTGCTGCTTCACGGGCCGCAGGTGATGAAGGGCTATCACAACATGCCAACTGAAACGGCCAACTCCCTTCGTAAAGATAAGGATGGCAAGGTCTGGCTGTATACCGGCGACATCGTCCGTATGGATGAAGACGGATATTTCTATATTGTGGATAGAAAGAAGGAATTGATCAAACCCGGCGGGTTCCAGGTGTGGCCGCGTGAGGTGGAAGACGTGATCGGCGCGCACCCGAAAGTATTGGAAGTGGGTGTGGGAGGCATCCCCGACCCACAACGCGGCGAGACGGTCAAAGCCTGGATCGTTTTGAAACCAGGCGAGACTTTAACCGAAGCGGAGCTCAAGGCTTTTTGCAAGGAACATCTTGCGCCGTATAAAGTTCCCACCCATTATGAGTTTAGAAGCGAACTGCCCAAGACAACGGTTGGAAAGATCCTGCGCCGCGAACTGGTGAGAGAGCATAAAGAAGGTAAAAAGTAAACAGGTAATAAGTACACAGGTAAGAAAAGAGGCCTCCGAATTTCGAGGCCTCTTTTCTTAATTTACATGTTTACGTTCTTACCCAGCGATAACCTGCGGCGTGCCGCTTTTCTTCATCCCACCGGGCGGCGGGAAGAGTTTCTCGAATTCCTCACGGGTAATGGATTCGACTTCCAGCAATTTCTTTGCAACGATTTCCAACTGCTTGCGATGCTTCTTGACGAGGCTCTTCGCAACTTTATAGGCATCTTCTACGATCTTGCGCACCTCGCGGTCGATCTGTTCGGCCACAGCCTCAGAGTAATCGCGCTGCTCTGAAATTTCGCGGCCGAGGAAGATCAACTCCTCCTTCTGGCCGTAGGTCATGGTGCCCATCTCAGTGCTCATCCCCATGCGAGTGACCATGGCACGCGCCATGCGCGTCACCTGCTCGATATCATTGGATGCGCCGGAGGTGATGTCGTCAAAGATCAATTCTTCAGCGGCGCGCCCACCCAGGGCCATGGCAAGGGTCGCAAGCATCTTCTTGCGGGACATCAAGATACGATCATCATCGGGGCGGAACCAGGTCACGCCGCCGGCCTGGCCGCGGCCTACGATGGTCACTTTTTGCACGGGATCGGCCTCAGCGATGGCGTTTGCCACGACCGCATGGCCAGCCTCATGATACGCGATGATGCGCTTCTCTTCATCCGAGATCAGGCGGGACTTTCGTTCCGGTCCCATCACCACTCGCTCGATCGACTCTTCCAGCTCGGATTGCCCAATCGATTTCTTGTTGCGTCGAGCTGCAAGGATGGCGGCCTCATTGACAAGGTTTTCGAGATCGGCGCCTACGAAACCAGGCGTGCCCCTCGCAACAGATGCAAGATTGGCATTCGGGTCCAATGGCTTGCCTTTCACATGGACTTTAAGAATGTCTTCGCGGCCTTTCACGTCCGGACGATCCAACGTGACGCGGCGGTCGAAACGACCGGGACGCAAAAGCGCCGGGTCAAGAATATCGGGACGGTTGGTCGCGGCGATAATGATGACGTTCGTGTCTGTATCGAAACCGTCCATTTCAACAAGCATTTGATTGAGAGTCTGCTCGCGTTCATCGTGCGAACCGCCGAGGCCCGCGCCACGCTGACGGCCGACGGCATCGATTTCATCCACGAAGATAATGCAGGGGGAATGTCTCTTGGCCTGCTCGAAGAGATCGCGCACGCGGCTTGCACCCACGCCCACGAACATTTCCACGAATTCAGAGCCGGAGATGGAAAAGAACGGTACTCCCGCTTCACCAGAGACTGCTTTTGCGAGCAGGGTCTTGCCGGTACCGGGAGGGCCAACCAACAGAACGCCCTTGGGAATGCGCGCGCCGAGCTGGATGAATTTTTGCGGTTCTTTGAGGAACTCAACCACTTCGGCCAGCTCTTGCTTGGACTCATCTGCGCCGGCCACGTCCGCAAATGTGACGGTGGGATGTTCGCCGCTGAACATGCGGGCACGGCTCTTGCCGAACGACATGGCTGCGTTGTTCGACCCCTGTGCCTGGCGCATAATGAACCAGAACAAGCCAACCATGAAGATCAACGGCAGGATATACAACGCGCTGTTCAGCACCGCTCCCCAGAGCGAAGGTTTGCTGACTTCAATGACCACATTGCCAGGGGCAAGTTGTTCAGGCGTCACACCGAGGCTGCGGAGCTGCTCCACCAGTGTGGCATCGGGCTCTTTGCGAGACTCAACACCGTCTTCTTCACCGTTTATGTACACCACGCGGATGCGGTCGTCGGTTTCGATGACCACGCGGGCGACTTTGCCCTCCTGTACCGCCAGCGCCACCTCATTGATCGTAAGAACTTTGTCGCTGCCGGGGTTTTGACGATAAAGTGTAAAAAGCATCGCGCCGATGGCGACGACAAGCAGGAAATATACAAAATAGTTTTGACTGCGGGAATTCACGGAATCCTCCAAATTTGACTGCGGCTGATTATACCAAGCCCGTCCCCCGAATACCGCTGGCGGGAAATTTTTATATGATTCTCTAATACTGCCTACACATTTAAGATTCGGCCCAGATTCCGGCGCCGGTGCTATAATTTTTTAGACGGAGGCGATCAATGATCCAATCGCAAATTACCACCACTTGGGGATTTTGGCTGCTTTGGGGACTGGCCTTCCTTGCCTTCCCCATTGGGGGTTTAGCCGCGACAGCCTTGGTTGGCTCGGTAACCAGCGCACTCCGAGGGGCCATGGCCGGCCTGGCGACAGGCGCAGTTCTGGGCTTGATCCAATGGTTCGTTTTGAAGCGACAAATGCCTCTTCCCGGCACCTGGATCCTCGCGACCTGCATTGGCATGGCAACTGGCTTGGGACTGAGTGTGGCATTGCTTGGAAGCGAGATGAATGGAAATAACCTATTATGGCGCGCTGCCATTACAGGAGCCTGCATCGGCACTGGACAATGGCTTGTCCTTCGACAAGTATTGCCGCAGTCTGCAATTTGGATTTTAGTGATTTGTCTCGCGTGGACTTTGGGCTGGTTCGTCACGCGCGTCATCGGCGTGGACCTCACCCCGAAATGGTCCGTGTTTGGCGCGAGCGGGGCGATCACATTTCAGGTATTGACCGGGTTGACGTTATATTTCCTGGTATAAGGGTCGTAAACTAAAAAGGATGGATGAACTATGATTGGAAATCTTCTTAAGATTATCGGCGCACTAATTGCAGGGTGTCTTTTTGGATACGTATTTGGAGCTATGCTGGGAGCCGCTCTTGGAGCGATTCCCAGCTTGTTCTTTCGCGAGATAGTTTCTTTCAATCAAACAATATTAATGAGCATAACTTTATCAATAGTTTTAGGTGGGCTGCTTGCGTTCATTGCAACGCAAATGATCAACAAGCTGTTGGATACTGACGACAAGCCTTTCACCGGGATAATAATTGGCATCGTGGTTGGCCTGGTAGTCGTCTTATTTGTGGATGGTGTCACTGACATCCGCAGTTCAGATAAATTCAGTGAGTACTATTATATGTGGCCTGTCATATATGGCGGCATACTTGGCAGCGATATTGGTTCAGCCATTTTTCCGATTTTGAGCGCAGCAGCAGCGGTTCGAGACATGAAAGCCGAGGCAGCAAACAGCAAAAAACGAATAGACGAAATCAGGAATCGATTACCTGCAGATACAAATCCACCCAAATAAAATGGCGAGGCCAGCAAGTCGTATCCAAGCTACGAATGTTATATTCATGGAATCCAGTGTTATGCAGATGAAGCGAGATTCGGGGGAATTGTGATCGAAGTGGCTTGATCTACTTTACTTCAAGATCAATTCTACCGGGCAATGATCCGACCCCATTATCTCATCGTGAATGACCACATCTTTCACGCGCGGAAGCAGGTCTTTCGAAACCAAAAAATAATCCAGGCGCCAGCCGATGCCGCGTTCGCGCGCCTTCGTCACCTGGCTCCACCACGTATATTGCACTTTCTCCGGGTACAAATATCGAAAGGCATCTACAAAGCCGTGGGCCAGGAATTTATCCACCCACTCACGCTCCTCAGGTAAAAAACCTGAAGTATTCTTGTTCTGTTTCGCATTTTTCAAGTCAATTGGCTGATGAGCTGTGTTGAAATCCCCGCACAATACCAGGCTCTCCCCTTTTTTATGAAGCTTGTCACATACTTTCAAGAGATGAGCATAAAATTCCAGCTTGTATTGCACACGCTCGTGCCCGCGCGTGCCGCTCGGGAAATAAATGTTGAACAAACGAAAACCATCCTGCACGGTCTGAATGACCCGTCCTTCAATATCGTAGATGGGTTCGCCCATGCCAAGCACGACCTTCTCAGGCTCCTTCTTATAGAAGGTGGCCACACTGCTATAGCCAGCACGTTCGGCGTGATGCCAGGCATACGGCAAATTCAGGACTGCGCGGTGCGCATCCGTCAACTGCTCGGCGCGCGCCTTTACTTCCTGCAGGCAGATCAGGTCCGGCTGCCGGCCGAACGCCCAATCCAATGACTTTTTGGCCAGCGCGGCACGAATTCCATTGACATTCCACGTGATGATGTTCATGAACTTTCCACCAGTGCTTTTATGGTAAACTTATTTTAAGGACTTAATGATCCATGAGCGGTAAAAAGATTCTTTGCATCGAAGACGAAACGGAAATGATCGACCTGATGCGGCTGATCCTCAGCCGGCGCGGGTATGAAGTATTCGGTGCGCCCGGCGGAGTGGAAGGCATCAAGATGGTGCGCGAGCTTCTTCCGGACCTTGTGCTGCTCGATCTGATGATGCCTGTGATGGATGGTTGGGAAGTATACCAACAAATGAAGGCAGACGAATCCACACGCGCGATCCCGGTGATCGTGGTCACGGCCAAGGCGCAAAATATCGACAGGGTGCTGGGCCTGCACATTGCAAAAGTGGACGATTACATCGCCAAGCCCTTCAGCCCGCAGGAATTGCTCGAAAGCGTTGAAAAGATCATCGGCCAAAAAACAGCCTGAGCCATTTTTAAATTTTTCCGGGCGGCGAGACTGCCGCCTTCTTTTTTTGACAAGACCATGCCCAACCCCGTATTCGTAAATAACCTGACAAAGCGATTGGAATCGCCCGCACGCGTGGGATATTGCGATTCGTTCCTGTACAAATTGCGCGGACTCATGTTCCGCCGCCACCTCGCGCGTGACGAGGGCCTGCTGCTCGTCGAAAAGCGCGATTCACGCCTCGACACATCCATTCATATGTTCTTTGTCCCATTCGACCTGGCGGTCTTCTGGATCAACTCTGAAATGACCGTTGTGGACAAGGTCATCGCGAAATCGTGGCGGCCAGCTTACTTTCCAAAGGCAGACGCAAGATTTACGCTCGAGATTCACCCGGAGCGCTTTAGCGATTACGAGATCGGTGACAAGGTGGAATTCAAGAATGCATAGACGCTTCATCTTCATCTTTTTCCTGTTATCTTTTCTCTTTTCCTCTCAATCTGTCCAGGCCCAGGATATTGCTGGAACTGTATATGTTGTGCAAATCGGCGATACGTTATCTTCAATTGCCGCAAGCTTCAATGTGGATTTGATACTCTTGATGTCAGCAAACGGCATAACAGACCCGAACGACATTGATATAGGGCAGGAGCTTATCATTCCTGGCATAGTGATCATCAACCTGGGAGATTCATACCGCAGCTTTATAAGGCATATGCAGGTTCCGCAGGATAATTTCCAAAAGTTAAATCACATTGTCAGCCCAAGTCAGTTTTATGTTGGTGCAAACATGGTGATTCCGGCAGAGGGCGGCAGTCAAATCTTAAACACGCGAATCTCAGCAAGCTCGGGTAAATCTCTTTTGGAACTTGCAGTCGCACACAATACAGATATCTGGACCCTTGTGCATTACAACCAGCTTGGCGGTTCATGGGATGGGTTGCCCGGCGATGCATTATTTACATTCGGTGACGAATCGGGAGGAACGACGAGCGGCCTGCCTTCCGCTTTTGCCAGTGCCGAGATACGCGACCTCCCCATCAAACAGGGAGGAACAGGCGTCATCAAGATACAGACCGCTGCGGGCGTTACGCTGGGGGGAATTCTTGTAGATCATCAATTGCATTTTTTCCCCGCGCAAGATGGCACACAGATCGCATTACAGGGAGTCCATGCGCTGATCGAGCCGGGAGTGTATCCTTTGCGTTTGGATGCCACCCTGCCGGACGGGAGCACGCAATCGTATGAGCAATTCGTCGTCATCATTTCCGGGAATTATCCCGAAGATCCAATTCTTACCGTTGACCCGGCAACGATTGACCCGGTAGCGACAGAACCTGAATTGCAACAGCTGATCGAAATCACATTGCCTGCAACCCCCAGCAAATACTGGGTAAATGATTTTATTTCGCCTGCCACTGCATATGAAGAGTCCACTTATTTCACTTCGCGGTTTGGCAATCGCCGCACATATGTTGGCGAAGGTACTGACCTTACGATCAACGGCTTTCACAGCGGCCTGGATTTTCACGGTGGTGAAGGCTTGCCCATTACCGCGCCAGCCGCGGGCAAGGTGGTTTTTACAGGACCCTTAACCGTGCGCGGCAATGTTACGATCATCGACCATGGCTGGGGGGTGTACAGCGGTTACTGGCATCAATCTGCGGTCCAGGTACAACTCGGACAGACAGTGGAGCAGGGCCAGATCATTGGCATGGTGGGCGGTACAGGCCGTGTCACCGGGCCACACCTGCATTGGGAGATATGGGTCAATTCCGTGCAGGTGGACCCGCTTGATTGGCTGATCCAGGCCTACCCTTAAAGGGGCGAAGCGTTGCACTTCACTACCGAGTATGCTAAACTGATAAGGAATTCCCTGTGAACACACTCGTCAATTTCCTGAAACAAAGTGATATTTTCTACCAACTCACTCCCACCCAGTTGGAGTTGATCGCGAATCTTTGCCAGGAGGTTGTGTTCAATTCAGGGGATATTATTTTTCAGGAAAATAGCGGAAGCAAGGAATTATATGTGATCGCGCAGGGCGAGATCGATATCCTGATCAACCGCACGGGGACTGGAGATCTGGAAAAGAAAGAGACCACTGTCGCGCGCCTGCGCCGGGGGCAGTCATTTGGAGAGGTGGCGCTGGTGGATGAAGGCTTGCGTTCAGCCACTGCTCGCGCCGCCCAAAAAGAAACCCGCCTGCTTGTCATTCAGCGCGATAAATTGATCATGCTTTGCGAAACCTACCCTCAACTGGGATATCGGTTAATGTATAATCTTGCTGCGGACCTGGCCATGAAGATCCGCAATACCGACCTGCGAATTCGGGAACAATTGCTCTACAAGCCGCAGGATAAAAAATAATGTCCAGACATGACGCTTGACCCGAAGCTAAAAACAACTTATTATTCCGGCCTGTAAAATTGACCTGTCGTACCTTTTGTATGGTGTTTCAGCCTTGAGAATCCCAGTTATTCGATGTTTCTCGGGCTTTCTTTATCAGTGAAACCGCTACCCAAAAAATTTCACCGAAAGGAGGTGAAGCTGACATAGGAGAGCGTTGTCCGCCGAATTGTTGCAAGCCCGCATCCTGCGGGAATCAGAATTCACTAAAATACTTGGAGGAGTAAGATAATGAATAAACGTTTGCTCGCTTTACTTTCAGTGCTCATGATCGCCAGCCTCGCCCTTGGCGCTTGCGCTCCTGCCGCTACTGAAGCACCTGCCGCTACGGAAGTCATGGCCACCGAAGCCCCGGCTGCTACCGATGCGCCTGTTGCCTCAATGGGCACCATTAAGATCGCCAGCCAGAGCCCACTCTCCGGTGGTCAATCCCTACTCGGTGTTGCCATCAAGCAAGGCGCTGAATTGGCCCTCGAACAACTTGGTGGTGACTTGACTGCCATGGGTTATGATGTTCAACTCGCCCCCTATGATGATCAGGCTACTGCTGACGTCGGTGTTGCGAATGCCAAGAACATTGTTGCTGATTCCGAGATCTTGTGCGGTGTCGGTCACTTGAACTCCGGCGTGATGATCCCCTCTTCCGAGGAATATCATACCGCTGGTTTGGCCTTCGTCTCCCCTGCTAACACCGCTACGGGTGTAACCACTCGTGGTTACCTCGAAGTGAACCGTGTTGTGGGCCGCGATGACGTTCAGGCTCCTGCCGCTGAAGAGTATGCTTTTACCACCCTCGGCGCCACCTCTGTATATGTCGTCCACGACAAAACCGCTTATGGTCAGGGCGTAGCTGAATTCTTCCGCGTCGCTGCCGAAGAAGATGGCATTGAAGTAATGGCCTTTGAAGGCACCGAAGAAACTTCCAATTTCGATGCCATCGTCACCCCGCTTGTTGCTGCAAATCCTGACGTAGTATTCTTCGCCGGCATCTACAACCAGGCGGGCGTGTTCTTCAAGCAGGCTCGCGAAGGCGGTTACGAAGGCACCTTCCTCGGTACAGACGGCATGGATTCGAGCGACCTGGCCGATCTGGCCGGTGATGCTTTGACCGCCGGCGGCGGCATGGCTTATACCACCGTTGCTGGCCCTGTCAGCGCCTATCCCGCAGCTGCCACATTTGCTGCCGACTATGAAGCAAAATTCGGCGCTGCCCCTGAAGCGTTTGCTGCCCAGGCTTATGACTCTATGGGTGTCTGCCTGGCCGCAATTAAAAACGCTGCTGATGCCGCTGGTGGCACTCCCACCCGCGGAGATGTTGCCAACGCTATTCGCGCTTTGACCTACGAAGGTCTCACCAGCACGATTGCCTTTGATGATATTGGCGATCTTCCCATTGCCAAGTACTTCATCATCAAAGTGAACGCCACTTCAAAAGATACGTGGGGTTCGAACGAGATCATCGCCTCCTTCGACTTGCCATCGCCTGGTATGGGTCAATAAGATTTAGTATTCTGCACGAAAACCTCTCTCCCTGCAAAGGGAGAGAGGTTCATTAAATAAAAGGACAGGATTGAAGAAATGGAACAATTCACATCAAAACCCTTTTACAAATTCATCCTTTTTCCGATCGGGCAAATAATTGTATTTGCATTAGGAGCGAGCCTGGTCCTGTCTCTTTTTACCATCCTGCTCGCATATATTTTTCGAGCTGGTATTACAGACTTTGATCTTGTGGAACGGGTCTTATTGATCCTTCCACAGGTTGTAATCAACGGGTTAACAATTGGTTTTGTTTATTCCATCATCGCATTGGGATATACGATGGTGTATGGCGTATTGGAATTCATTAATTTTTCACATAGTGAAATTTTCATGGTGGGCGGCATTGTCGGTGTGGAATTAATGGCTTATTTTGACCATACCGGCGCTTTGCAAACCATGAATCAATATGTGGTCATTGCGCTCGCAATTCTGCTTGGGATGATCGTCGCAGGATCCCTGGCTGTAACCGTTGAGCGAATCGCCTACAAGCCTTTGCGCGGCGCTCCACGTCTGGTGCCGCTTATCTCTGCCATCGGCATGTCTTTCTTTTTACAGGATGCAGTTCGCCTGATCCTCAGCCTGACAACGGGCGAATTTAACGTCATCCTGCCCAATTTCGGCACATTTGATGAGTTCCTGGTATTGGCAGTGCCGGGGATGGAAATCCCTCTGCGTTTTCAAATTAAATCCATCCTCCTTGTTGGTGTTACTGTTGTTATGCTGGTCGGTCTAAATTACCTAGTGAACGGCACAAAGATCGGCAAAGCCATTCGCGCGGTTGCACAAGATCGTCCATCCGCAAGTTTGATGGGCATCAACGTCAACCTGATCATCTCGATCACATTTTTGATCGGCGGTGCTTTGGGCGGAGCGGCTGGTGTGCTTTTCGCCATAAAAGCCACCCGCCTTGATCCATTTGTCGGCTTCTTTCCCGGTCTAAAGGCGTTCACTGCCGCAGTGCTTGGCGGTATAGGAAATTTAACAGGTGCATTGCTTGGAGGGCTGATCCTGGGCTTGCTCGAGTCTTTCGGCGCGTCCTATCTTTCCACATTTACAAATGGCGCATTCGGCGCAGAATACAAGGATATTCTCGCCTTCGCCATTTTGATTCTTGTGCTTATTGTCCGCCCCTCCGGTTTGCTCGGTCAAACCGTGGCCCAAAAGGCATAATCGGTTTTCAGGAAAAGGCGAATCCCATGAAAACATTCTTCAACGAATTGTACAAGAAAGCCAATAAGGGTCCGTGGCCATTAATCATCACGCTCGGGCTTATGTTTGCTGGAAGCATAACGGTATATCAAAGTCCAAGGTCATTGGGAGCATTCCTTACTTTGATGCTTTGCCCCATGATGATTTATTTTTTGAAGATAAATATGAAGGTAAAGATCTTCCTTGGGCTTCTGCTCGCGATCGTGATTATTCCGGTCCTTGGTATCCGCAACATCTTTTACCTTGAAGTGATCTTTCAGATGTCGGTCTTTGCCGCCCTTGCACTGGGGTTGAATATCGTGATCGGCATGGCGGGCCTGTTGGATCTTGGATACGTCGCGTTTTACGCGGTTGGCGCTTACTTATGGGCCATCTTTGGCTCGAAGCAGCTCTCCCTACTAGATTCCGTTCCTGGCGCAGCTCCCCCGGGTGCGGAATTTGCGCTCGCACCTTCCTATTTTTGGTTATTCCTTTTCCTTGGAGTTGGACTTGCCGCATTGGCGGGCATTTTGCTAGGCCTGCCAGTGCTTCGCCTGCGCGGCGACTACCTTGCCATCGTTACACTTGGCTTTGGCGAAGTCATCCGTGTGCTGGCTCTGAACCTGGACAAGCCAATTAATCTGACCAACGGACCACAAGGTATTACACCGATCCAACGCCCTCCCCTTCCTCCGGATTTCATTATGGACCCTATTCGTGCCATACTCACGCCAATGGTGGGACATGTCCCAACAGATGCGGAGTTCTATAATGTATTCTTCTACCTGCTCGCGCTCATCGTAATCTTGATCGCTATTGGGGTAGCAACTCGTTTGGAAGATTCACGCATCGGACGTGCCTGGGCCGCCATTCGTGAAGATGAAACTGCCGCCATTGCAATGGGCATTCCGCTTGTACGATTGAAGTTGGCCGCCTTTGCCGCGGGCGCATCTTTTGCCGGCATCATGGGCGTAATCTACGCGGCAAATCGCACCTTTGTCAGCCCTGAAACCTTCTCGTTCCTGCAATCCATCGGCGTGTTGACGATGGTCATTCTAGGCGGACTCGGCAGCATTCCCGGCGTGATCTTTGGAGCCGGCGCGGTGGTCATTCTAAATATCCAGGTGCTGCAAAATTTCTCACTTTATTTGAGCGCACTGCGTCAAAGCGACGCTGTCATCCCGATCATAAACTTTGCCTGGAAGGATCTTTCTAACCAGTTGGATCCTGCCAAATATCAAAAACTTGTCTTCGGCATCATCCTGGTCGTAATGATGATCTTCCGTCCATCTGGCCTCATCCCTGCCGAGCGCCGCAAACGCGAACTCGCAGAAGATATTGAATAAGCGGAAGTGACCCATGGCTCTCCTGCAAACTACCGACGTTGTAAAACG
>CAZJYB010000064.1:0-21441 GCA_964549865.1 uncultured Anaerolineaceae bacterium | reverse complement strand
CCGGCACTGGTGGAGTGCAGACTCTGACAGTCTCCGGGTCGGGACGTTACGTGCGCATGAACGGCACCGTGCGTGCCACAGTCTACGGCTACTCGCTGTGGGAGTTTGAAGTCTACGGCTCGAGTGGTGCAACAAATACGCCCACACTCACAGCCACTCGCACGAACACGCCTACACAAACTACCACCCGTACGAACACGCCCCTTGGGCCCACGAATACACCCACACGCACTGCAACTGCCACGTCCACGACGCTACCGGCAGGCTGCGGTACCACCAATATTGCGCTCAACAAAGTTGCCACTTCTTCTTCCAATGAGAACGCGGGCACCACGCCAAACCTGGCCGTGGATGGCAACGCGGGTACGCGCTGGAGTAGTGCCTACAGCGACCCGCAGTGGATTCAGATCGACCTCGGTTCGACGCAAAGCATCTGTCGCGTCAAGCTGACTTGGGAGGGTGCGTATGCCACGGCCTATCAAATTCAAGTTTCCAACGCGGCTGCGGGTCCCTGGACGAATATCTATACCACGACCACGGGCAACGGCGCTACCGACGACCTGTCCGGCCTATCCGGCAGTGGGCGCTACATCCGTATGAACGGCACTGCGCGCGCCACCGGCTGGGGGTACTCGCTGTGGGAATTTGAAGTCTATGCCGGTTCCAGCGGCCCCACGAATACGCCGACCAGGACCAATACGCCAACGCTTACACCCACACGTACTGCCACATCCGGCGGCAGTGTAGTCTCGGTGCAGATCGTTGTACCTTATGTCGAATATGTACAAATCGGGCTCAGCCCGGCGGACCTGAACGGCACCAGCACGGTCATCACGCAGAACATATCCCAGACCGCCACAGTTTCTTACAACAACGGCACCTCGTTGACCCTCAGCATCAATGCGATGACCTCCGCCACAGGTCAGACGGCCATCTTCTCCGCCGTCGACCAGGGCGGTGTGACGCGCACCGGCAGCCCGCTCACGATCACGGTCTTCCCGGGCTTGGTGGTGAATCTGGTCCTCATCAACCCCACCTTCACGCCTACACCGGCCAGCGTCGTCAACCTTGCGTTGAATAAACCTGCCACAGCCTCTTCCACCCAGGCCGGCCTCACTACCGCGGCTGGGGTGGATGGCAATACCGGCACGCGTTGGGGCAGCAATGCGAGCGATCCCCAATGGTTCCAGGTGGATTTGGGCTCGACCCAGACCATCGGGCGTGTGGTGCTGAACTGGGAAGCTGCCTACGGCTCGAACTACCAGATCCAGACTTCTGCCTCGGCTACCGGTCCCTGGACGAATATCTACACTACGACCACAGGCAACGGCGGCATCGACGATCTGACCGGTCTCTCGGGTAGCGGCCGTTATATCCGCATGAACGGCACAGCGCGCGGTACGGTCTACGGTTACTCGCTATGGGAATTTGAAGTCTATGCCTCGGGTACCGGCCCCTCTCCAACACCGACTCCGCTGACAGCGGTGCCTACCTTCACGCCTACGGCAACCATCCCGGCCGCTTTCAGCCTGATCTCACCAACCAACGGCACCGTGATCACCAACACACGCCGCCCGGCTTTATCCTGGCAGACGCTCGCGGGCACCGTCCGTTACGAAGTGTGGATGAACGTCACACGCTCGGACTATGACTTTACTGCACCCGGCAGTCTGCTGGAGCGCTACACCAAGCTGGCCGACGTCACCACCGGCACCAGCTACACCCTCACCACCGACCTGCCGGATCGCTGGACCTACAAATGGTACGTCATCGCTGTGGATGGCGCGAATGTCACACGGCGCTCGAACACATTCACATTCAGTGTCTATCTACCAGTAATCGAGACTGTCAGCGATGGCATCAACATCGTCAACGGCTCCCGCGACATGAATAAGAACGGCACCATCGAGCCTTACGAGGACTGGCGCCAGCCGGTAGAGACGCGCGTCAACGACCTGCTTTCCCGCATGACCATGCAGGAGAAGGCCTTCCAGATGTTTTACAACGCCCAGGCGTATCCCATGTCCGGGTGGCAGATGGGGCCGGTCCAATCCCAAGACCTCTACACGATGCAACTGACTACGGCCACAACGCGCCTTGGCATCCCCTTCGTGTCCGCCGGAGATACCATCCACGGTTATAAGACTAGTTATCCGACGCAGCTTACCCTGGCTGCCGGACGCGATTACAACATGGCTTACCTGCTGGCCGATATGCAGCGCCGCGAGCAAGTGCCGGTTGGCGAGCGCGGTGTCCTCGGCCCGCTGGCCGAAGTGGATACAAAAGTCCTCTACCCGCGCTTCCAGGAGGGCAACGGTGAAAATGCCGATATCGGCGCCGCGTTGATGCGCGCGATGACCGCGGGCTTTCAGGGCGGGCCGGAGTTGAATCCGGCCTCGGTGCTGGTGACCACGAAACATTGGCCGGGCGAAGGTGCCGGGGGAGAAGCTGGCATCACGTATGACGCCGTCAGTATCAATTACCACATGGTTCCCTGGCGCGCGGCTTTTGAAGCCGGGGCTGGTGGTGTTATGCCTGGTTATGCCGGCAGCTCCTACCTCGATCCGGGCGGCCCCGGAGCCGGCGATAGCAAACCGATTATCGATTACCTGCGCATCAATATGGGCTATGACGGGCTCGTCACCACCGACTGGCTGCCATCGGGCGCCTGGGTCAATGCCGCCAATGCCGGCTCGGACGTAATGGGGGGGGCCAATCCGGGTGCCGTTGGCTTCGATATGAACACCTTCATTAGCAGCGTGCCACAAAGCCGCATTGACGAGGCCGTGCGCCGCGTCCTGCGCGTCAAGTTCAAACTGGGCGTTTTCGAGGCTCCCTATGGCGACCCGGCCAGCGGCCCGAACGTCTTCCATACCCCCGCGAACGTTGCCCTGATCACCCAGGCAGCCAGCAAGTCAATGACGCTGCTCAAGAACACCGGCATTCTGCCCCTGCGCCTGAACGCGGGTGACAACATCATCGTGGCTGGCCCGCGCGCCACGGATGGACCGAGCTGTTGTATCTGGACCAGCTACTTCAACACGGACTACGGCTCCCTGACCATGTATCAAGCCATCCAGCAGCGGGCTCAGCAGGCTGGAGTGAATGTATATCTGAACACCGGGCCCACTCCCAAAGCAGCCATCGTCATCGTAGGCGAGGCGTCTTACACGCACGGCACCAATTGGCTCAAGGAGGAGCCTTTCCTGCCTGCGGACCAGTTGAGCATCATCCAGAATTTCAAGAACCAGGGTATCCCGGTGGTGGTCGTCTATGTGATGCCCCGGCCCTACATCATCAACTGGGAATCCCAAAACGCCAACGCCATCGTAGTAGCGTATCGCTCCGGGGAAGGTGGCGGGCCTGCCCTGGCTCAACTGCTCTTTGGCGATTATGAGCCCAGCGGCAAGCTGCCCTTCCAGCTCCCGCGTGATATGAACCAGATTGGAACGGACGTGCAAAGCAACCAGCTGGAACGCTGGGATTTGCCGTACGACTTGGGAGCTACGGATGCTGAGCGGCAGGATATCCGCAACAAGATCGCTTCCGGCGCTGTCCTGCCGACCACCTATGGAAATCCGCTTTATCCCTTCGGAGCCGGTATCCAGGGCTTTGGGCTGACGGATGGCACACCCCCAGTGGCGTTCAACCTGACTGCACCTGCCAACGCTGCAACCGTTCAAAACACGCTGCCTACCTTCACCTGGCAGGCCAGCTCGGATCCGGAGACTGGCATCAAGCTGTATCAAGTCTGGCTGGATAATGTCAAGGTTGCGGAAGTGAAGACTCCACAGTATGCATTGGTAAACCGCAGTCTCACCGGCGGCACGCACAACTGGTATGTGGTCGCCATGAACTGGGCAGGCCAGACGCGCACCAGCAGCACCTTCTCTTTCAACTTCCAGGATACGCTGGCGCCCAATGCTTTCAATCTCGCGTCACCCGCAAATGCCGCCTCGCTGGCAGGTTCAACCCAGTCTCTGGTTTGGGAGAGCTCGTATGATACCGGGTCCGGGCTGGCTCGCTACGAAGTCTGGTTGGATGGAACCAATGTCGCCAATGTTACCAGCGCCGGCTTCGCCCCTAACACGACAAATCTTGCGCTCAACAAACCCACCGTAGCATCCTCCACGCAAACCGGCGTCAATTCACCGTCGATGGCGACGGATGGCAACTTGACGACACGCTGGGAGAGTCAGTTCTCCGATCCCCAATGGATCTATGTCGACCTGGGTCAAATCACAGTGGTCAAACGCGTTGTTCTGCGCTGGGAAACGGCCTATGCGACTTCGTACAGGATCCAGGTTTCCAATAATGCCAGCACCTGGACCGATATCTATACCACGACCACCGGTACTGGCGGAATAAGCGACCTTACCGGCCTGATGGGCGCGGGCCGCTACGTGCGCATGTACGCAACCGCCCGTGCCACAGCGTATGGCGACTCCCTGTTTGAATTCGAAGTCTACGGCACGCCCGCGGAGACCTATACGCGCACCGGTCTATCTGCGGGCGCGCATAGCTGGTACATCGTGGCGGTGGATGCCTTCGGGAACAGGCGCCAGTCCACCAGCACCTTTAATTTCACGATCAACTGATTTTCCGGGACTCGATGATGACTTCATATGGAGATGGCCAAAGTATTCTTGTTTTGGCCATCTCCAATTCGGTAGCTTACCACCGGGGGTCTGAAAAAAGTGGAGACCGAATGGGGTATTCTTTCGATTGTTCACAATATACGAAAACTGGCAGCCCAATGACTGCCAGTTTTTTTACCTTTTACTATTTTGAGCCGCCTTCAGTTACCTTTTAGACCGCCGCATTTATTATTTTAATTCTCCATTTAACTGTTTTAGCTTGATGAACAATTCGCGCCATTGGATCTTCGATACGCCCAGCTTCTGGCGGATCTTGTCTGCTTCAACGCCGGCTTGATAATCGCGCAGGGCGCAGGTCCAGCGGCACATATCAAATGAGAGATGTTTGGTGAGGCCCGCCTCTTCGCCGATGTCTTCGAGCAGGTATTCAAGGCGGCGCGGAGACCACGGGAAAAGCTGGTCTACAGGCTGGTATTGAGCCAGGTATTCGTTATAGGTGCTGATCCAATCTTCTTCAAGAGCAAGCTTGCGTTCCTTATAACGGTTCGCCGGGCTGGCGTAACGGATAAATACGTGCGGGCCGTCTTTTGCGTGCAGGTCGATGTGGTTGAGATGAATGCCCAAGCATTCGCTTTTCTTGATGCCCGTGGTGAGCAAAAGATATAAAAGCGCGTACGGGCGGGCATCCGCTTTCTTTTCGCGGCGGTGGCGGTCTGCCGCCAGCAGGGTGGCTTCATATTCCTGATCGGTAAGCACCTGAGGCAGGGGGCTGATGGCCGAGCGTTGCAGGACTTTTTCAGCAGGGTCGGGATTGATCGTGCCATGTTGATGAAGCCAGCGAAAAAAGGATTTTACAGAGGTAATGCGGCGCGAGAGGGTCTTGGGGCTGCATGGAATATCGCGTTCTTTTTCCATCCATTCGAAGAATTTATTAAGTTCCTCGGTTGTGATCTGACCGATCGCGCGATCCGTTGAAATGTATTGACCAAGCAGGCGTACATCCGAGAGGAATGCCTTTACGGTATTTGGTGAACGTCCCTGATCAAAAAGGAACATTTCCCAGGCGTCGATGGCCGCGGGGATCACAGTCTGTGAGGAGATATGAGCAGAAGCAGAGTTTTTCGCCATAAAAGATCCTTACGCGATAGCGTATAGCCTTTGCGTATAGTTTAGCGAAAATGAGGCCGCTTGTCAACAGGGTTAATAACCCAACTTTCACAGCCACGCTCAGAGGCGGTCTGCCCTAAAGGGTGCTTCGCGATGACCGCCGTATTTTACAGAGAAGCCGCAGGGTCACACCGTTCGTCCGCAGGATCGCTCACCTGCACTGCAAAGCACGCAGTGCGGCGCAAGTGTCGCTGATGCCGCGTAGCACGGCGGACGAACGGCAGACCCTGCCTCCTTCGCCTCTACGAGATGCTCCGCGAGAGACTTTTGGTGGGAGCATAAATATGCGTAAGGTTACTTATTAATGGGAGAGATCGTGTGGCTGGAAACAGGGCTGATAATCATAGCCAAGGATGATGCGGTATTGCGTCGGGCTATTCGCGTCGGGCAGGGAAATGATATTTGCATTATATAGGCCGAGGATGGAAACGATCGCCTGCTGTTGGTTGGGATCCTGCCTGGTCGAGTAATCCACAAGAACAGAGGAGGAATAGTCGCGGCGGTCTGCAATCGAAATGCTGGTTTGATAGCCTGCATAATTGAGGCGCGAGGCAGCCAGGGCGTCCCACGTGTCGGAGGTTGAACCGTTCTGTACTTCGACTTTCACAGCTTCGAGTTGTAATGCGCGCGGCGAGAGTGTTGTTGCTTCGACGAGCATTTGTTTCAGCATTTCATCGTTTGGTAATAATACGGACGCGCCGCCCGGGGTTGTCCACGACGAGACGTACGGGGGACGGATGTAGTAACCACGGATATCGGCGTTCGTAAAGTTCCTGGCATAGGGCGCCATGCGCAGCAGATCTGCAAGGCTCAGGTCTGATAGGACCGTGCTCGAGAAATCGTTGTACAGCTGCGGGACCTTGCTGAATGTGTCGGTTTGCAATGCCTTGGAGAAGATGGCGCGTAACACTTCCTGCTGTCGTCGGCCGCGGTCGAAATCGTTGGATCTTAAGCGTGAGCGTGCGTACCATAGGGCCATGTCACCATCCATGTGAATTTGGCCCGGGCCCACGGTGAACAACCACCAGTTGTTTTCATTCTCCGGGTTGTAGGATGGGTCGATCAATCTCCAATCGGTGAACGTGCACGAGATCGGCACCTCGATGCCGCCAATCGTATCCACGATGCGACGAAAGCCGTCGAATTCGACCATGGCCGTATGATCGATGCGGATGCCCAGGTTGTAGGCGATCGTATCCTTGAGAAGGCCGGGCCCGCCGCCTGCATAATCATAAATTTCCCCACTTTGGTAGGCAGTGTTGACCCGCTGCATGCCCACCGAGGGGATGTATATCCACAAGTCGCGCGGAATGGAGATCAGCGAGACTTGTCCTTCTTTGGGCCACATGATCGCGATGACCATGGTATCGGTTCGATACGACGAGCCAGGGCGTTTGTCAGAGCCGATCAGCAGGAAATTGATCGTCTCATTATCTGTGAGCGGCGGCAAAGCAGTGGGGTTCACTGCAGGGATTTCTGCCACGGGGGGTGCGGCCCCGGTTGGGAAGAGCTGGTTAAAGTCCACCGTGGCACTTGGTTCCGGCGGCGTGGTTGGTGTGGGAGAGGCTGTTCCTGTGGGCAGGAAGATCTGTGAGGCGGGTGCGTTAAAAAAGAGAAGTGGCGCCTGTGTGGGCGTGTAAAGCAAAGGCTGGAAAGGGGTTGGCGTGGGAGACGCGTTCGGAGCAGATGTGACCAGGATAAAAGGCGAAGAATTCTGATCCGATGTTTGAACCACTCCACAGGCAGATAAAAAAATGCCGAGAATAACAAGGGAACCATGGCGGGACAATGACTTCATATGTTTTGAGTTCGCACTTTAATGAATTTATTTCCGTCCATGCTCACTGAAATGCGCCTGGCATGTAAGGGTTCTCGAATTAATCGATTACGGGGATGTGGTCGCGCCGACAGTTGAAGTGGGCACAAAAGTGGCTGTAAATGGCAGGGCCGTTTCCGTGACGGGATCGGTTGGATAAGAGGTAATGGTACTTCCTGGTGCAGATGTGGGATTGGGCACCTGCGTGGCGGAAATATTTGGCACCCACAAGAGATCGCCGGGGAAAATCGTATCGCTGGTCTTGCAATTGACTCTTCTCATCAACTCAAGCGTGGTGTAATGATCCACTCCGATGCGATATAAATTGTCTCCGCGTTTAACAACATAATTTTTTACCCAGCCTGCCCTGCCCGGCACGCATGCAGCAGAAGTGTTGGGCGCAACGGGTGGTACATAAATTTTCGAACCGGGCACAAGGCTGCTGGAAAACAGGCAATTCCCGCGGCGCAGGTCATCTGTGGCAATTCGATACTTCGCTGCGATCGATTCAAGCGTGTCACCAGCTTGTACAATGATCTGTGTCCAACCGAATGGCACCGCGCAGTTCGCCGGCAAAGTGGATGTGATCGTTGCGACTGGCGTGACGCTGGGTGTTGGCGACTCGAGTGGAAGAGTCGATGTGGGCGTGATCGTGAGCGCTGCGGGAGAGGGAAGTAGATTGCTGGTGGGGGTGGGGGCT
This sequence comes from uncultured Anaerolineaceae bacterium, assembly GCA_964549865.1. Taxonomy (GTDB): domain Bacteria; phylum Chloroflexota; class Anaerolineae; order Anaerolineales; family Villigracilaceae; genus Villigracilis. The sequence continues at coordinate 13,160 of CAZJYB010000064.1, read as the reverse complement.
GCTTCAGGTACGAATTCCACAAGTGAAATCGACAAGGCTCCCAGGATCAGCCCAATAGAGATGAGCGCGATCACAAGTGCGTTGGTAAAATCGCGACCACCTTGCATTACTTGTTCCCTTTGGCTTTTTGTTTTCCGCCAGCGATCGGCAAGAGCACGCTGAACGTTGCGCCTGTGCCCGGCTCGCTCTCCACCCAAATTCGCCCTTGCTGCGCTTCGGTCAGCGTCTTGGCGATTGACAGACCTACGCCGGTATCTCCCACTCCCTGGATCAGAACATTATCTGCGCGATAAAGGCGTGTGAAGACGCGCGGCAGGTCGTCTGGAGCGATGCCGCCCCCAGAATCCGTCACTTGAATAAGAATGTAATCTGAACCATCTTCGTTCTTCGTCTGGACCTTGAGTTTGATCGTGCCTTCGAAAGGTGTCGCGGCCCCCGCGTTTTGCAATAAATGGATCAGGATCTGCTGCAAAGCCTCACGATCCGCCTGGATCGCAGCCAGCTTCTTCGGCAATTCAAGGTGTAAGGAAATGTTCTTTTCGCGGATCTGGCTGCTCGTATAAGACATGGCATTATCGATGATCATGTTCAAGTCCACAGATTCAGGTTTAAGATCGTTCAATTCTGTTTCGAGCGTTGTGATCTCGATCATGTCGTCCATCAGGTTGTGGATCCGTTCCGTGGAAGTCCTGATGCGCTCCACGAATTTCCGTTGTAATGCCCCCAGCATGCCCACCGACTCGCCCATCAGAAGATCGGTATAGCCAACAATGGAAGAGAGCGGCTGCCTCAACTCCTGTGAAATGGAAGCGATCACCTCGGCTTGCTCCGTGCTCTTTGTGGTGACCTGCCCTTTTTCCAGTTCCTGCACTCTTTTATTCGCTTGCAGGAGCTGGCCTTGCAGGCGTCCCACATCCTGGAGTGTGTTTTTCAATTCCTGTTCTACTTGCGCGGAGCCTTCAAAAGGCAACGGCGCGATATCCATACTGCGATTCGCGCGCAACTCGGCATTCTCCGATTGCAATTCCTCGATGATCCGCCGGGATTCATCCTGTGCGGCCATCCAGGAGGAAAGATCGGGAGATTCCAACGGTTGTATTTCGGATTTCTGTGCATCCAATTGTTGTGTGAGTTCCTGCACGCGACGTTCCAGGTCTGCCACCTGCGTGCGTGCCTGATCACTCTGCATTTCGAGCTTGGTGACCTTCTGGCTTCGCTTGATGATGGGAACAAGAGAGATGGCGATGTTGGAGAGAAAGGCCTGGTCTTCCGCGGTCCATGCGCGATCTGAATAAGGGGAAAGCAACAGCACGCCGCCCAGGGATTCTTTATCCGGTGTAAGGATCGGTACGCTCAATAAATGGCCGGGATTTGTTAAACCAAGAATGTCACTTAATCCTTTAATATCCGCGTAGGTGCTGCTGGCTGGCATGCGTAATGGACGTCCCCGCTGTAATGCATTGGCCAGCATGGGGATCGAGTTCTTGTTGAGCGCGCCGCCTTCGAGTGAATCCTCACGGATCAGGTCATACCCGCCCGCGATCACCATCTGGTTATTATTGTCCGTCAGGTAGATCATGAAACACAGGTCGGCCAGCATGGTTTGCGCAATGGCGCGCGTGATCGCCTGGCTGACTTTTGTGGGAGTTGATTCTGCCGCCAGTGCAAGCATGGCGTGAAAGGTCTTCGGGTCCGTGCTATAGCGGCGGCGTTCCGGCATTCCCGCGTCCTGCTTGATCGTGACGGGTCGTGGTGGAGCCGATACAGCCGGCGAGACGGCAAATCGCTGGGGCAGGGTCAGTAAAATCGGAAAGGCCGCCATATAAGCAAGCCGTACGATACCAGAATAATTACCATCCACCTGAGACCATACATGTCCTACATGGCCAAGAAAACCAATGGCCAATAACATGATCCCGTTCCACATCCCGTTCGGTTTACGGATGCCAAGGATCGCGATCCCGATCAGCCCGGCAAGCATGCAGGCAATTTGCCAGAGCCGGTCATCGATGGTTTGGTTGTAGCTAACAAAAGCAATCTGCGGCTGCCAAGTGAGCAGGCTTAACCCCAATGCGGTGATGACCAGCAGACTAAGCAATGCCGCAGCTGCATCCGCCGCGCGGCTGGGCTCCGGAAAGGCATATAACCATGTGATCCAAATAATGCTGAAGAGGATGAAGGCGCGGTCCATGGGTGGCAGTACGGTGGTTGGGTCGAATGGAAATAAATTCTGCCAGCCAAGCCCGCTGAATGCGAACATGGTCATCTGGGCAAGTAGCAAAACACTGAGACCCAAAAATGCACGCCGTGCCTGCGGAAATTCGCTTGCACGCCAGTGATTAAATGCAGATTGCAGCGCACTGGCGATCGCGAATACCAGCACGACATAATAGATCAAGTCCCCGGGTGGGACAGTCAGTTGCGTAAGAACCAAACTGGAAAATGCACCCATTGCGTAATGATTATACTGCCAGTTCAAAAATATCGACTAGGCCGCGTATAATGGATGATATGCTAAATAAAAAAGCGGTCATTTTTGCCACTATCCTTTTGCCCCTTCTTGCATTAGCTGCATGCTTGATCGCCGGAACTATCAAGTTGAACGATGCCGAAGCGGCATGGCAGCGCCGGGATTATGCGGCCGCTTCCGAATCTTATGCGCGCGCCGCGCAACTCCTGCCGTGGCGAAAGGACCTATGGGAAAAAGCCGGCATGGCCGCGGGCGCAAATGGGGACTTTTCGCAAACCATCTCACATCTTGAACGTGCCGGGGAGCTCTCTGAACAGGGTTGGGCTGTTTTGGGGTTTTCTTATTTCAACACCGGGGATATTTCATCCGCAATTGAAGCTTATCAACGGGGCCTGCAGTTTTATGATTCTTATGCGATCTATGCCGGGCTCGCACATGTTCATTATCAGCAGAAGGACTGGCCCGCGCAACGCGATGCCCTTGAGAATCGAGTCCGCTTGAATGCTGGGGATGCCAACTCCCATTACAGGCTAGGTCTCTTACTATCTTTTCTGGAACCGGAAAAGGCCCTGCCCGAATTAACCCTGGCCTCTTCCCTGGACCCTCAATTTGTTCCCGCTGTGCAGACTTTGCGCGCCGCCCTGGAAGATTCCACTGTGCAAGCCGGTTCATCTGCCCGTTTGGTGAAGATTGGCCGTGCACTGGGACTCCTGCAAGAATGGGAATTATCCCTCGCGGCGTTTCAGAAAGCCATCAAGCTTGATGCCGCGAATGCAGAGGCGTGGGCCTGGCTCGGCGAAGCGAAACAGCAAACGGGTGGCGATGGACGCGTCGAACTCGATAAAGCCGTCTCCATCGATCGTGTATCCGTCATTGTGCGTGCCCTGCGCGGGCTGTATTGGAATCGTCAGGGAAAATATGAACAGATGTTGGCAGAGTATTTATTGGCTGCGAAATACGAGCCGCAGAATCCCGCATGGCGGGCTTCGATCGGAGATGCCTACGTCAAACTCGGTGACCTGATTTCAGCGTTCAGCGCATATCAACGCGCCGCGGAACTTGCACCGGATGAATCCACATACTGGCGCTTACTGGCCGTCTTTTGTGCGGAAAACGGTGTGCATCTGGAGGACGCCGGCCTGCCGGCCGCGCAAAAAGCCGTGGAACTTGCACCCGATGACCCGCTTGCTCTGGATGCCTTGGGATTTGCTTATTTCTCCTCCGGCAGATTCGCAAATGCCGAACAGACCTTGTTTAAGGTGATCGAATTGGCCCCCGAATATTTCCCCGCGCATGTCCACCTGGCGATGAACCATCTTGCGCAGGGCAACCGCGCTGCGGCATTCAATGAATTGACATATGTCCGCGATGCCGACCCGGGGGGTCCAATGGGGGAGTTTGCAGAACGATTGCTGGCACAGTATTTTCAGTAAATTGCCGTGATAAAATCACGCTTATGAATCGCGTTGCACTCTTTTTATCCCTGCTCATCGCGCTTTCCCTTGCATGTGAGGTCCCTGCAAACGCCCCCGTTACGCAGGATCAGGGATTGCCCTCCGGCACCCTGCTGTTCCAGGATGATTTTGCCCAAGCCACGACCGGTTGGGATCGTTTGATGACCGCCGAAGGCATCATGGATTATGACGCCGGTGGCTATCGCATCCTGGTCAATTCATTACAAACGAATTTCTGGGCCACGCCCCACAAGAATTTTTCGGATGTGCGTATTGAGGTCGACACGGGCAAGATCGGGGGGCCGGATGAAAACCGTATCGGTCTCGTTTGCCGGTTCACGGGCAAAGATTATTATTTCTTCCTGATCTCCAGTGATGGTTTTTACGGCATGGGAGTATATAAAGATGGCCTGGCTATTTTGATCGGCCAGAGCGAGATGAGTTCAAACCCGAACATCAAAACGGGGCTTGCCGTCAATCACCTGCGCGCGGATTGCATCGGGGACACCTTCACCTTTTATGTCAATGGATTCCAGATCGCCCAGGCGCAGGATTCCACGTTAGGGGCGGGAGATATCGGTCTGCTGGCCGGCACGTTCGGCCAACCCGGCGTGGATATTGTGTTCGATAATTTTGTGGTGGTAAAGCCGTGATTTTGCCACAGAGTCACGGAGACTCAGAGAAAAACTCCGCGACTCTGTGGCTCTGTGGCTGAATTAATCTAATGAAAATTTTCCTCGATACCATCGGTTGTCGTCTTAATCAGGCTGAAATTGAAACCATGGCGCGGCAGTTTCGCGTGGCGGGGCATGAAGTCGTCGCGGCGCCCGAACTCGCCGAAATGGCCGTGGTCAACACGTGCGCGGTGACCACGCAGGCTGCATCCGACTCGCGCGGCAGGATCCGCTCGATTGCACGCGCAGGGGTGAATGAGATCGTCGCGACCGGCTGCTGGTCCACGCTGCAACCCAAAGAGGCCGCGGCGCTTCCGAACGTCTTGCGGGTGGTCGCGAACGATAAAAAAGATAACCTCGTTGCCGCGCTGTTCGATCTTCCAAAAGATAACTTCGAACTTGAGCCTCTTTCGCGCACACCTCTGCCCGGGCTGCATCGCCGCACGCGTGCCTTTATCAAAGTGCAGGATGGCTGCGATAACCAATGCACTTTCTGCATCACCACCGTTGCGCGCGGCGAATCGCGCAGCCGTCCGCTTGCGGATGTGATCGACGATATTAATTTTGCGATTGCCGGTGGCACAAAAGAGATCGTACTCACCGGTGTGCATCTCGGCTCGTGGGGACAGGAATTTGGAAAGCATCTGCGCGATCTCGTCGAAGCGATCTTGCGTGAAACGGATGCGCCTCGCTTGCGGCTTTCCTCTTTGGAACCATGGGACTTGGACGCCGATTTCTTCTCCATGTGGAATGACTCTTCGACTTCGCTCAGAGCAGGCTCCCGCCTCATGCCTCACTTGCACCTGCCTCTGCAAAGCGGAAGTGAATCCACGCTTCGGCGAATGGCGCGCAAAACCACGCCCGATTCGTTCCGTGAGCTGGTCTCCGCCGCGCGAAATGTGATGCCTGATGTGGCTATCACAACAGATATCATCGCAGGTTTTCCTGGCGAAACGGACGAGGAATTTGAAGAGACTCTTGTGTTCGTAAAGGAAATAAATTTTGCAGGTGGCCATGTCTTCACTTATTCGCCGCGTCCCGGTACGGGGGCCGCGAAGATGAAGGGACAGGTGCAGCCTGAGTTAAGAAAGAAGCGGAATCACATCCTGCACGACGCGCTGGAAGAGTCCGCGAAGTTTTATCGCCAAAGATTTGTCGGGAAGAAGACATCCGTATTATGGGAATCAACCTCTGAGTATGGTGAGCTCGGCTGGCGAATGGAAGGCTGGTCGGGGAATTATCTGCGCGTGACCGCGCTGGCCCCTTCGCCGCGTTGGAATGAACTGGATGAAGTACAGTTGACCGGGCTTAATGAAGGCTCGTTGACAGGCGTAATTTCATGACAATTACAAATGATTTTCTTACGGTACATTTTTACCGCTAAGCCTGCACTGAGCCTGTCGAAGTGAGCGCGACACTTGCGCCGCACTCCCACTCGCTGCGCTCGGGGACGATGTGCGTTTGTTGCGCTCGCCATTTGAGGCTCGCAGGTGAGAACGCAAAGATTTTTTGAGGTTTTCTTGGCGCACTTTGCGGGCTTCGCGGTTCAAATGATGACATCGCCGGTAGAGAACAAAGGATTAAACCATGACGGCTCAATTAATTGACGGCAAACTGATCGCACAACGAGTGCGTGATGAAGTCGCTGCGAACGTGGCAAAACGCACCGCGGCCGGAAAACGCAAACCGACCCTCGCAACTGTTCTGGTGGGGGACCGGCCGGATTCCGCGGCATACGTGGCTTCGAAAGGGAAGGCTTGCCAGGAATTGGGCATGGGATCCGTGAGCGAACACTTGTCTGTGGATGCGACCCAGGAACAAGTGGAAGCGTTGGTTAAAAAATTAAACGCTGACTCAGTTATCAGCGGCATCTTGGTCCAATTGCCCATGCCATCGCATATTGACGAGGAGCGTGTGCTTTCGCTGATCAACATCGAAAAGGACGTGGATGGGTTTTCTCCGCTCAACATAGGGCGTCTGGCGCAAAAAGGACGTGAACCCTTGTTCGTTCCATGCACACCTTACGGCTGTATTTATTTGCTCGAAAAATCGGGTGTAAAAATTGAAGGCGCCAATGCTGTGGTGTTGGGACGTTCGAATATCGTGGGTATGCCTGCCGCGTTGTTGTTGATCGGCAGGAACGCGACCGTCACTGTCTGTCATTCGCGCACGAAGGACATCCCCGGCACGATCCGTGGGGCGGATATCCTGATCGCCGCGATCGGCAAGACCGAATTTGTGCGCGGCGATTGGATCAAGCCCGGCGCGGCCGTGATCGACGTGGGCATTAACGCCGTCCCCGATGCCACAAAGAAAAGCGGGCAACGCCTCGTGGGCGATGTCAATTTCAATGAAGCCAAGGAAGTTGCAGGCTTTATCACGCCCGTTCCCGGCGGCGTTGGCCCGATGACCATCGCGATGCTGATGAAGAATACATTGCGTGCGGCAGCAATACAAGAGAAGTAAATAGTGAATATGGGAACTGGGAAGCCTCTTATCGACGATGTTTCGTCACTTCTCCAGGCAACCCTCCTTGCCTGCGTTGCTCCCGATGCTCAATTGCAAAACTTCACCCGTGGTTCAATAGAGCCGCAGGGATATTCGGGTGCGACTCTGCAATATTATGACGTCACGTTTACTCGTCCGACCATGCCCCTTTCTCGCCTCACCCTTGTGATCAAAGATGCTCCATTGATCGAACGTCTCGCGGCGCAACAGCTCGGTCAATTCGCGACCCTGGCTGTGCCATTCAGCTATACATTTGATACCCATACGGATGCTCCTGCACCGATATGTTATCAATATCTCACGGACGATGTCGCTATGTCGCCCGGTCAGCGACGGCAACTCGCGGCGCAATCATTGGCGGCGATTCATGCGGCTAACTTTCAGACTACCCATCCAGTCCCGGGTATTCCTCAAGCCGATCGTGCCACGCTCGCGCGATGCCTCGACGTCTGGTGGTGTCAACCCTGGACCCAGGCTTTACAAGATGAAACGTTTGCAGCGGCTTTTGGTCAGCACACCTCTGGACTAGAGGAAGCCGCCGCGCGTTTCCTGGCTTTTATCGATGACATTTGGCGGACGCGCGACAGCCTGACGCTGATCCACGGTGATTTTCACGGCGACCACGTATTTGTGCAAGATGGTCGCGCTTACATCATCGACTGGGGCACGGTCTGGTACGGATCCTGGTATCTTGATCTTCCAAACTACTTCTCGCCGGACGAAGCCATGGATTATCGTCAGGCGCTGGAGGCGCATGGTGTTGTCATTCCTGAAACAACTTTTCTCGAAGCCTATCACGAAGCCAGCCGTTATTTTGGCTTTAAGTATTTCGGCCTCGGATTATTGGCCTGGCAGGCAGGCGATCCGGGGCGCCACGAATCCATGCGCTACTGGCTGAATGCAGCCATCCATGGGCGCGGCTGACGCCGGCCCTTGTTTCTCATTAGTATTAAGTCTCATCACATCCGTTTCAAACAATACTGCTCTGGGCAGGCTCTCTTCTATTCTCACCCTTGACATATTAACCATTTATGACTATTATCTACTTCATAATAGTCATAAACTCGTACTACAGGAGGCCTCGTGGTGGACACATCCCTTGCCACTAAGAAATTTCAGAAGGAAATGAATGCGGGCACATCCTCGCTTGTTCTGTTGAGCGTGCTGGGTCGCAGCAAAAAACCGATGTACGGCTACCAGATCGCCAAACATCTCGAGGAAAGCGGCCCGCAGATCCCCATGATGAAGCAGGGGACGTTGTATCCTGTACTGCGCTCGTTGGAGGAAAACGGCCTGCTCGAAAGCCTGGTGGAGCCTTCAGTCTCCGGCCCGCCGCGCCGCTATTACAAGATCACCGAAGATGGCCGGGTTGCGCTCAAGGACTGGCTGGATATCTGGAAGCAAACAAAGAAATTTGTCGACGCGAATTTGAGAGGATAAGCCATGTTTAATACGATTGAAGAGTATCTCGATGCTTTGAAGGATGAAATGAAGGATGCAGACCTTGCGTTGGTGCAGGACGCGCTGGCCGATGCGCGCGAACATTTGTCCACTGCGCTGGCAGAATTACGCGAAGCCTCCCCTAAAACAAAAGAGGCCGATGCCTTGAAAAAAGTCATTCAGGAATACGGTACACCCGAGGAGACCGCCTCTGCATATGGGGAGGTGGAACGGCGCACGTCACCTGTATTGAAACAGGTCATCAAGCCGCGTTCGCTGCCCGGTCGCTTCTTTGGTGTGTATACGGATCCACGCGCATGGGGCGCATTGTTATACATGTTGATCTCGTTTGTGACCGGTATTTTCTACTTCATCTGGGCCGTGACCGGGGTCTCCGTTTCCATTCCCTTTTTGATCTTCATCTTTGGTTTTCCACTGGCGCTTTTATTCCTGCTCTCTGTGCGCGGGCTGGCCCTGTTGGAAGGCCGCCTCGTGGAGGCTTTGCTGGGTGTGCGCATGCCGCGCCGTCCGTTGTTTTCCCATGCAGATATGAAATGGTTCGACCGATTAAAGGCCCTGTTGGGTGATAGAGCCACCTGGTTGATGCTCGTGTATATGCTGCTGCAGTTTGTGCTGGGCATCGCCTATTTTGTGGTGTTGGTCACCGTGTTGAGCATCTCGCTTGCATTCATGGCGTTGCCATTCTTTCAACTTTTTTCGAATGTTCCCGTTTTCAACTGGGGAGACGAATCGATCTACCTGCCATACTGGAAATTGATCCTGCTTTCCATCAGCGGCTTTTTAGTGTGGACGGCCTTTATGCACATTGCCCGTGGTGTGGGCCAACTGCATGGAAAAATGGCCAAGTGGCTGCTGGTTACTGAATAGGAGTTCATCATGAATGAAAATGCTCAACCCGTTGGTAAGTTCATGAAGTTTTTACAATTTCCAGTGATCCGCATTGTCATGGGATTCGTGTTCGTGATCGTGATCGTTTCACTGGTTCAGATCGGCATTGCATCCCTGCTGGTGGAGGAGACGAAGCTCAACGATTTGATCGCCGCTCTGGCAACCGTCGCCACGATCTTTGCTGTTTATTATGGCTTTGTCCGTCTCATCGAGAGACGCAGGGTAACGGAATTATCCCTGCCGCATGCGCCCAGGGAATTGACAGGCGGCATTCTGCTCGGCACTGCCCTGTTCTCCTCCACCATCGCGATTTTATGGGTGCTTGGTTATTATCACGTATCCGCTTTCAACGAATGGCAGGTCGTGATCGACTGGCTGATCATCGGGATCATTTCAGGTGTTTTGGAAGAGATCCTGGTCCGCGGAATTTTGTTTCGTATCATGGAGGAATTTTTGGGAACCTGGATCTCATTGGTGATCTCTGCGCTTATCTTTGGAGCGCTGCATCTGTCGAATCCCAATGCTACATTGTGGGCAGGGTTCGCGATTGCGATCGAAGCAGGCGTGCTGCTTGCAGCGACTTTTGTATATACCCGTCGTTTGTGGATCCCGATCGGCATTCACTTTGCCTGGAACTTTGTGCAGGGCGGCATCTTTGGTGTGGCAGTCTCTGGGATCGAAGCCAAGGGGCTGTTGCAGGGGACATTGGCTGGTCCTGTATTGCTTTCCGGTGGTGAATTCGGTGCAGAAGCTTCCATCTTTGCCGTACTCGTTTGCCTGAGCGCTGGAATTTATTTTGTCTGGAAATCCCACCGTCAGGGAAAATTTATCAAGCCATTTTGGGGTCGTGGATAATATCTTTTCTTAAGTTGTAAAAGTCCCGCGCATTGCGCGGGACTTTTATTTGCTGCCGTCCGAAAAACATTTTCCTCACTCATACCTGAATCTCATCACTCCTATCGCAAAGAAGATAGTCGCGAACCCAAGCAGCACTCCGGCCTCCGGCAGAATGTCTACCAGCCCGCGGCCGCGCAGGACCAGATCAAGCAGTCCCTGCATGGCCCATGTCGTTGGCAATATTTTGACGACGTTCTGAATCGCCGCTGGAAATAACTCAAGTGGATACCAGCATCCGCCCATCAACGCCATGACCATGCCGGCCAGGATACTTATTCCGCTGGCCTGGCCCTCGGACTTAATGAACGTGCCCATCGTCGTGCCGATCGCGGCTGCAGCCAGCGCAGAGGCTGTAAGAATAATGAACAAGGCGAACGGGTCGCGTCCCCATTGCAGCCCCATCGCGAAGATCCCAAACAACACGAGCAGGGTCATTTGCACCAATGCCATCATGACCTGTCCGCTGATCGTGCCGAGCAGGTAGGTGGCCTTGCTGGTGGGTGTGGTCAGGATGCGGCGAAGCGTTCCCTGTTGTCTTTCATAAGCAAATAACGCTGAAATGCCCAGCAGGGGAATAAATACCCACGTGATCAACTGTCCCGCGGAGGTATTCGCCTGCGGGTCCCAATCTACATCATCCGGCGTCGAGCCTTGAACAATAGCCATTCGCCGTGGGGCATCTTTTTGAATGGCCCGTGCAAGCTTCAATGCGCTGTCAAAATAGTTCTGACGGTCCGTCTCAGATTCAAATGTGCTAATCGCTTCGGCTTCATTGACTGCGTTATCCGCTGCGTTGACCGCACTACTGACTTTCCGCAAGGCGGTCTGCACAGCGCGCTTCGCGATAGTGGTGGTGATATCGTTCGGCTGCTCGCGGAAATCCACTTGTGCAGTGCCGTCTTGAATTGCATTGAGATCAAGGCTGGCAGGGATAATTAAGATCATAGAGGCGCGGCGTGAATCAAATTGATCTTCTGCTTCCTCAAGTGTCAAACCCTCGGGCCGCACGGCTGTGGATCTTTCCAACTCGGCGATGATCTCCTGTGAAATGGGCGTATTTGCCTGGTCCACGACCACAAGCCGAATGCGGTTATCATCGTCGGCCGAAGGGGTGCCGCCTGCCAAAAGGAAAGTGAAGACGATCGGCAGGATGATAAAGAAAAGCAACTCCGAAACACCTGAAAATCTCAGGACGGTATCTTTCCGTGCGATGGCAAATATTTTTTTCACATACTTCCTGTAAAGCTCGAGGCGCCGAGGACGGCGCCTCGAGCGAATGGGGTGAGGTTTATTTCTGCACCAAATTTTTCTTTCCAAACAGGATCACTGAAATAATGAACAGCATCGTGCCCATCAACAGCAGGGCCATGATCGGCGTACCGATGTCACCAAGATTTCCACCGAGTCCAAGCGTTGTGAATCCATCCAGCGCCCAGGCGTTGGGCGTGATCCTGCTAACCGATTGCACCATGGGAGGCATTTGATCGATGTTGATAAAGCTCCCACCCAGTATCCCGAAGATCAGCATGACAGCCGTACCCACACTGCCCACCTGGGCCGGCGTGCGTGCCAGCGCGGTGATCAACATGCCCCAGCCGGTCGCGCCCACAACTGCTGCGAGCACCAGAACGATCAGGCCCACTGAATCGCCCCATTTCACCTGGAATAACAATGAGGTTGCGCCGATCAAAATTAACATTTGTGCTGCGCCTGTCAGAAAGATGCCGAAGATCTTGCCGCCCAATATTTGTGTTGCGCTTGTGGGCGAGACAAGCAGACGAGGCAATGTGCCTTGTGTTTTTTCTGCGAGAATGGAACGCCCGCCATAACTGACCGTGTACATCAAGAACATCAATGCCATGCCCGGCGCGATGTAGGCAAGTATGTCAAATTCCAGGGTCTCGTTCGCGGCCGTCTCTGAATGGATCGTGATCGCAAGTGAGTCTGCGGTTGGTGAAGACTCCATCTGTTCACTCATCGCGGTGCCAGCTTGTTGCGGTGTGATGCGCCCGCTATTTAACATTTGCAGGACGCTGGTCAGACTACTCATGCGTCCCTCTTCGACGCGGCTGATGAATTCATCCACGATCGCCTGGATGATTCCCGCGCTGGTGGGTCGTGAGGGATTGGCATACACTTCGATTTGAACAGGCTCCGGCGCGACCGCATCGGGGTTCGCGAGATCCTCTGATTGTGGAAGTGTCGATCGGGTGAAGCCTTCCGGGATGATGATCGCGGCCGCAGCTTCGTCCTCGTCAATTAACCGCCGGGCAGCTTCGGGGTCGGATGAAGCGCTGGGTTCCATCAGATCGGCCAGGTCATCCGAGTTGAATACGTCCACCAATGCATTCCCCAATTGTTCGTTATCCAAATTAACAATGACAACCGGAATATCGGCCAGGCCGCCTGCAGTTCCGCTGAAGCGCCCGGTGACGAGCCCAAGGCCGAGGGTGAGAACGAACGGCGCGGCCAGCATCAGGATGAGCGCGGCGCGGTCGCGAAAAGCGATGCGCAGGTCTTTGAGGCCGATCAGGAAGGTTTTTAGCATTTGATTATCTTTTTCTGGAGTGCAGGGGCTAAGCGCCCGAAAGGGTATGCTCCTGCGTTTACGGCAGCTCGCTGCCGCACTCCAAATTAGTCGCGCAACGCCCGCCCGGTGAGATGCAAAAAGACCGCTTCGAGATTTGGCTCATGGATATCGATCGAGCGAATTTTGATGCCGCGCTCATTGGCCCTGCCAACGACCCCGGCCAGGATATCTTTTGCATCGGCACAGATAACGGAAACTTTGTGATCTGTCGCTTCAGC
>CAZJYB010000063.1:0-21442 GCA_964549865.1 uncultured Anaerolineaceae bacterium | reverse complement strand
GCACCCACAGAAACACCGGGTAGCAGCGCAGCCATCATCATGATCACCAGCAGCGCGGAGGGCAGGTTTTTGAGAGGTGGGATATTTGACTTGAGGGATCGAAAGTTCACAAATCCAAGCTGTAGTCGATCAAGAAACCTTTTCATTTGTAACTAATCTCCTTATCACGAGTTCGACTGGGGTTCCGCTCAACCGTTCGATACCAGCTGTACGGAGGCCATTGCGAAAAGCGGACCAAGACCATAATACTGCTGATCTTGCCGCTCTGCTTTTCGCCACCTATATGTTAAGACCTCGTTCGCGGATCTATCGCACAAAAGATAACACTTTAGGGACATTTCTTTTCAAATTCCAGAAATAAAAATCCATCGCGCTTTGCACGAGAGATTTTTAGACCTTTGGAAATGGTAGCGAAGCCTGAATTGTTGCATGATACTGGATTTAACTGCGCCGGTAAACTTCCGGCGGGACCCCAACCTGCCGCCGGAATACCCTGCCGAAGTAATTACTGTTCGAGAACCCGACGGCCAGGGCAATTTCTGTGATGCTCTTCTCACTGCCTCTCAGCAATCCCTTAGCCTGGTTGACCCGGTAGCGGTTCAAGTAGGCAATCGGCGCCATGCCAACTTCGACCCGGAAGCAGGCGCTCAGATAATCGCTGCTCATGCCCAGATGGTTCGCCAGGTCCTCGCGCGAAATTGGATCAGCATAGTGTTCGTGCAGATAGGCCATCGCCTGACGCACCAGCCGCCGCGCTTCGCCCCCAAGCTTGCGCTTGCGCGCCAGGGCCGCGTCGATATGGGCCAGCGTCTCCTCGGCGCTGAACAAGCCTTTCTCCAATACCGTCGTTACCCCCCGGTTCAACCGAGCCATCTCTTTCTCCGTCAGCATCTGCCCAGTCAACACGATGACCGAGATGTCGCGCGTCGCCTCCCTTCCGCGCATTGCCTCCAATACCTCGAACCCGTTCAACCCTGGCATCATCAGGTCCAGCAGAACGAGGTCCGGACGGCGCTGCTGCATCAATTCCAGCGCCTCACGCCCGTTGTGCGCCTTCAATACCTCGTGCTGCTCGCCGAGTCGCGACTGCACGATGCGGACATGCATCTCCAGCGTGGCTGGGTCGTCATCCACGATCAGGAATACCTTTTCGGTTTTGTCACTATCCAATGCCCGCTTCCGATGTTCCAGCGCCTGTGCCAGTTCTCCCATCTCCACCGGCTTCGTCAGGTAGTCCAGTTCCAACATCGCACCTTTGTTCTTGGTCAGCGAATAGAACAACAGGGGAATTGTGCGCGTGGCCGGGTTTTCCTTCAACATCTTCAATACATTCCAGCCCTGAGTAGGCACGATAGCCGTATCCAGCACGACCGCGCCCGGCAGGTTCTTCAGAAGCGGCGAAAACCAGTCGCCAACCTGGTCGATCTGCACCATATTGACTTCAAGCCCTTTTTGAACCAGATGATCACGCAGGCGTTCGCCACTTCCGGACTGGTTGGTCAGCAGCAGGACGATCTCCTCCGAACCCAGCGGCAACAGCTGATCTTCGCCGCGAATAGCTTCCGGTTCGATCAACGGCAGGATGAAATAAAACGTTGACCCTGCGCCTTCCTGGCCCGATGATTCTACGCCGATCTCCCCCCCATGCATCTCCACCAGGCGTTTGGAGATCGCCAGTCCCAGGCCGAGGCCTCCATAACCTCGGGCAAGAGCCTGTTCCGAACGCCGGAATTCGTCGAAGATCAGCGTATGTTCATCCCGGGTAATCCCCACGCCCGTGTCGCTCACAAGGACAATAACCTTGCCATTTTTCACTTCGACTTGCAGGCTGACTTCGCCGCGCTCGGTAAACTTGACGGCATTACTGACCAGGTTCAAAGCCACCTGCCGCAAACGTGTGCGATCACCCCAAACCCATAGCCTGGTTTCTGGGAACACGTCTCGCCAGGTCAGGCCCTTATCATTTGCCAACTGACGGCCGGTCGCCGAGACCATCTCCAATGTGTCACCCAGATCCAGCAGTTCGTTTGCCAGGTGCAACGTACCCGCCTGGCTGCCAGCCAAGTCCAGCACGTCGCGGATCAACCGTCCAAGGTGTTGGGCACTGGCATAGATCTGCTCGATGTCCTTGCGGAATGATATGGGCAGCAAGCGCGCGCCCAGTCCGTGCTTCTGCAGTAGAATCTCACTCAACCCCACAACCAGGTTAAGCGGCGTGCGCAGTTCGTGGCTAACCATCGACAGGAAACGGCTCTTCAAGTTGTTGGCTTCCTCCGCCAGTTTGCGACCCTCTGTGGCTTGCGCGTACAGCCTGGCATTATTCAATGCGGCAGCCACCTGTTGGGTGATCGCGCCAGCCAATTCGATGTCGGTAGAATCATAGGCAATGATTCCAACCTGGCCTGTCGGGCAGACCAAAGGTACAACGACAAGAGAGAAGGCGCGTTGGAGTGGATAGAGCCCCTGCGGTGGAAATTGGCGAGTAGGAAAGCGAATCGGCGAGAGTACGTTGTCTGGAATTAGGTGTAATACACTCCAACCCACCGGGTCATCACCATCCATCTCAAAGAACGATAGACTGGCACGTTTGATACCCATCACAGGCAGTTCGCTGGATAAAACTTCAAGAATTTGTGCTTCGTTCGATGTCAGCAAAAACCGGTTCGTGAGGTGGCCGATCTGGCTTGTCCTCCATTTCTGATTAATAACATGTTCAGCATGCTGCCGCTGCATACGTTCGCTGATGACATTACGTGCCTCCCCAAGAATGTCCAAAGCAACCTGATACGCAGACGGTGACTGCACTGAATCGAGCAAGATGGGCATCCCCAAGCGTAGACTCGAAATGACGGGCTGCCAGATATGCGCTTCATCACCCGCCAATGCGACTCGCACGATCAACTCATCCAACATCTGCTGAAAATCGGCCGGGTCGCCTTTTTCGATACTTGAAATGAATGCATTCACCAAACGGTCACACATAATGCGGACTTCGTCACGGTCAAAATGCTGAGTTTGAGCCAGTACTGTCTCAACGATCGATTGGACGATGTGCGCATGACGAATATTTGCATCCACACTTTGCATGGACTTTGCAGACATGGCAGAAGCGATGCCAGCATCCTGGCGGCAGCCACAGGACTGGCGGATGACCAGGTGTGTTGCAACTTTGAATGAACGGGCAGCATCCTTCTGCCCGTGAAGCAGCTGCAACAATACCTCCACAGCCTGGTAACCCAATTTATATAGCGGAACGTGCACACTGGTGAGCGGCGGGTTCTGGGCAGGTGCCTCCTGTCGGTCATCAAAACCAATAACGGCGACATCTTCGGGGATTTTTAGCCCCGCTTCTTTGAGTGCCTGCATGGCTCCTATCGCCGATTCGTCGTTGCTTGCCAGAACAGCTGTGAACTCAGCACCTGATCTCAGGGTTTGCTGCATGGCAGTATAACCACCTTCAAAGTTATGGTAGCCGTAGGTGAGAAGAGCCGGGTCCATACTTAGCCCGAATTGCTGCAAGCTGGCCTGATAGGCTCTGAGTCGTTCGCCGCTATCTCCTTTGGTATCCCCAGGATTTCCGCCAATGAACGCTATCCGTTTATGCCCATGCTCAATGAAGTGACTCAATGCCTGTGAGATGCCGCCCGCATTATCGGCGACGATTGCCGGTTTTCCCTCGCTTTCGGCAATTAAGATGACAGGATGGCCGGTTTCCATCAAGCCGTGTATATACTTTGAACGAGTCTCAGAAACGAGGGGATTGACGACAATCAGCCCGTCGGTATTCCACGCCCCAACCGGCGCAAAATCCACATCACCTGCCAGAGTAGGCCAAGCCGGACGAGTCGTCATGTCGGAGATGTCGGTTTGCGAGCCCACCCCACAAGCTAATAACAAATTGCAACCCTGGTCATGCACTGCTGCCGCAATACCTTGAAATATCGGAGTCAAATAACTGTAAGGGGCTGATGTCCAAGATAAACGCCAGCCTATCAATACGCCGATTGTGGGGCGCCCGTGCCGATACACTTTTGCCATATCATAAATTTTACACCCCATGAGAACAAAATGAGGGAAACCGCGTCATCACAACGGCCGTCGGCTTCGGCTGGCACTCAACGAACAAACGATCTCCCCTGTGCCGTTCCGGTCTCTTCTACTGATATCTGCCGCTGGACCTGCGCGATTATCAAGCCGGTGTTGAAGCAGACAAGATCCGCCAGAAGCTCGGCGTATCGAAGATCCAATGGCATAAATTGTTCATCAAGCTAAAACAGCCAAATGGAGAACTAAAATAATGAAATGTCCCCGTCGTTTGGCGGGGACATTTCATTCCATGATCTTGTCTGGCGGGCGGGTTATGGAAAAATATAAAATATTATTTGTGGATTCCGTCAGGCGGAACGGATGCGCAGGACGATAGCCGGGCACCCAGATGATCTTCTCTCCACTGCACAACAATGGCCAGTGGTCCCGGGCGCGTTGTGGCATTTTTACGTTAACCATGAAATCGGATAACTTTTGTGAATGATTCCCCAAACCGAGCGGCTCGAACAGATCGCCCGGGAGACGTGTACGCAGCTCAAGAGACTCCGGCATGGTATCGGCATCCAGCCAGACCTGGAACTGGTCTTCATTTCGTGCGGCTTGTTCCTGGGCCAGGGCAGGGATCCGCCAGCGTTCGCAGTTGAACTTCCATCCCCCAGCAAGGTTGATCTGACCGGGCAGCTTGACCTTCAGCGGGCCGGCCAGCGGCAATTGTGGCCATAAGTTGAACGGCAATTGTGCGTTCAACGTGCAAACATGGATCTTATCTGCTTCACGGAACATTCGCAGGCCACCCTTGAGATCCACGCGCGGCGAAAGCTTTGGATCATTAATAAATAGCGAGGCACGCTCGATGGCCGCGAAGTCCACTTCCAGGCCGGGGCGAACGGACTGAATGGCCTGCCTGATCAAATTTCGTTGGAGTCCGAGCGAATGCCGCGAAAGCGTGGAAGAGTCAAAGGTGACGATATCGTCACTTGAGTCGGTCACTGTTTCCTGCCAGGCCATCCGCAGGGACTCCATCAGAAAGGTATGATCTCCTTTCAAGGATTGCGACATGCGCAAAACCGCCTCACGGAATTTTGGATTATAAGTTTCCAGGTTCGGGATGAGCAGGTGGCGGATGCGATTGCGGTGAAAATTCAACGAATCGTTGCTTGAATCATAATGTGGACGCAACCCATGTGCCGCACAATACACGATGGTCTCTTCGCGCCATATATCGATCAAGGGGCGAACCACGGGGATCTCGCGGTCGAATATATTAATGATCGAATGGTAGGTCATGCCTTTTAAACCGGCCAGCCCGCTGCCCCGCAAAAAATGCATCAGAATGGTCTCAACCTGGTCATCCGCGGTATGACCCACCGCCACCGCCTGCGCGTCGCGTTCATGCGCAAGTTTGAACATGAAGCGATAGCGCAAATTGCGCGCAGCCTCCTCAACCGATAATTTATTCTCCTCTGCATAAGCCCTTACATCGGCGCCGTCGATCACCGAGGAAAGCATCAGTCGCGTGGCCGTTTTCTCCACAGTGTGCGCATCATGGTCAGACTCGGGACGAAGCTGATGATTGAAATGCGCGATGATGATCGTGTAGCCTGTCTGCCTTAAGGCCTCCATCAGGCAAAGGCTATCCGGCCCGCCGGAGACGCCGACGATGATCGGGCGGCCTTTTACAAGCTTGCACTCATCGCGCAGAATTGGGCCAATATTATCAAGCATCGCAGCGATCAGAGTTGATACAGCTCAACCAGCACCCCGCCCGTGGACTCCGGATGAATGAAGGCGTACTTCTTTCCATCGGCCGCGACGCGCGGCTCTTCGTTGATCAGGCGGATGGCTTTCTTCTTAAGCTGAGACATCATCCCGTCGATATCGTCCACTTCGAGACAGATGTGATGCATCCCTGGCCCACGTTTGGTCAGGTATCTGGCAATCCCTGAATCTTCCGAGGTGGGCATGACCAACTCCACTTCGGCACCGGCCACGGGTAAAAAGGCAACCTGCGATCTTTCGGCGGGCACATCGCGAAGTTCATGCAATTCCATTCCCAACGCGTCGCGCCAGAAATTAAGGGACTTTTCCATATCGTCCACGACGACGGCCACATGATTGATGGATTTGATCTTGGGCATATTTCCTCGCAAAGGGGATTCTTACAGCAATTTTACTGTCTATTTCAAAATTTCAAGAACTTGCGGCAAAAGTTCTTCGACCCATAAGCCATACATCTTTGCGGATGGATGCAGGCCATCGTATGCGATCAAAGCAGGATCGTTCACTACCTGCCTTGAAATGGGTGTAATGTCCACATAATGCACACCAACGGCTTCCGCCTCTTCACGACTGACGGCGTTGAAGGCATCGATCTCAGATGCAATTTGCGCTGCATCGCGCCCGCCCGCGAAGGGAGTCGCACCCCAATCCGGAATGGAAACGACAAAGACTCGATTTTCGTCCCCACCTGTATATTCAATGGATTTGTTCAACAGAAAACGAAACCCCTGGCGGTACTCTTCAATATCATAGCCGCGATATTGATTGTTCACCCCGATCGATAAAGAGACTAGGTCATAGGGCGGCTTAGGGTTGGCCTTTTGAATGCCCTGCCAGAGCTCATCGGTCGTCCAGCCTGTTCGTGCAATAAAGGTGACATCGGCGGCGTACCCATTTTGTTTTAGCGAAGCGGCCAACTGATTGGGCCAACGCTCAGCTTCCGCCACACTTTCACCGATCGTATAAGAATCCCCCAATGCCAGGTATCGAATGGACATTTCTCCTCCATGCGTTTCTTCAGGAATGGATTCAACAGGGCTTGTCACACAACCTGTCAGCAGGCAGATCAATACAACAATAAATAAGCGGCGTTTCATGTTCACAAGTATATCAATCAAGATGCTCAACGTTCACCAGATCGTGGATCCACTTCCTCGATCTGAATCTCCACGCACTGACAAAAGCCTTGACGATCTCCTCAAGGGCAACCATGAGATAGACCCAATACACGGGTAGCATGAGGACAAACCCGCCAATATAGGCGGCCGGGACGCCGATCAGCCAGATGGAGCATATTTCCATGACCAGTGCGAAGCGAGTATCACCGCCAGCGCGCAAGGCACCAATGAATATCGAAAAGTTGAACATGCGTATCCATAACACGCATGCCATGACCGTCATCAACATACGGACATTGTGCGCGCCCGCAGGCGACAGGTTGAAACTCTCAACGACGGCGTTTCGTGATAGAAAGACCACAATGCCAACAGACCATGCCGCCAACAGGCTGATGGTGGTCACGCGACGAACGATCTCGTAGGCTTCCTCCTTTCTACCGGCACCGATGCGATTCCCCACCATCACCGCACCGGCGTTGCCAAGTCCCATGAAGACCACAAAGCCAAGCTCCTCGATCGTAGCGTTGACATTTATGGCTGCAATCGACTCCGTGCCGATGTGGGCATAGATGGCGTTATAGGATGTGATGCCTAAAGACCAGAACAACTCATTCACCACAGCCGGCCAGGTGGTCTTAAGCACGCGGCCAAAGAAGGCCATGTCGAAGGTAAAAAATGTGAGGGGATTCCCGGCGAGCGGAGTTTTTTGGGCGTAGACAAAAATAATTAAGAGGATCAGTTCCAGGGCACGGCCCGAGGCAGTGCCAATCGCTGCACCTTGCACACCGAGTGCAGGGAATCCTCCATGCCCGGATATGAGCATATAACCAAGGAATGTTTTAAAGATCAGCGCGATGATCGTCGCGATGACCGTGATGCGGACAACCTGAACGCTTCTCAGGATGGCAATATAGGATGTTGCCAGCGCGACGGGAATATAGGAAAAACCTGCAATACGAAGATAGCGTGCACCGAGTTCGATCACTTCGGGGTCGTTCGTATAAAAACCGATGACTGCGCGCGGCATCAGGGTAACCGCAAGTGTAAAGAGCAGCGCCATCGCTGATGTGGCGATAATGCTCATGCCCAGCACTTTACGAATGGGCTGAAGCTCTTGCTTGCCCCAAAACTGCGCGGTAAAGATCGCCATCCCGCTGGTAGTGCCGAAGAGCAGCAGGATGAATACAAAAAACACCTGGTTCGACAGGCCCAGCGCAGCAATGGAGGCCTCACCCAACTGCCCCACCATGATCACATCAATCATATTGAGGGACGCGCTGATCAGTTGCTGGAACGCCATGGGCAGCGCGATGCGGAACATCTCGCGCAGAAACGCACGGTCACGGAAAAAGGAAAATGACATGGGCTGGAGGGGTGAATGTTTGCCCCGGCTCTTATCTCAGCCGGTGTCGATTATTCGTCTTTGGGGGCTTCACGAACAATATACAACGGTCTGCCCTTGGCTTCATCATAGAGACGGCCAAGATACTCGCCCAAAATCCCCAGTGAAATCAGTTGTACGCCACCCAAAAAAAGAACAGCGATCAAAGTGGTCGCCTGGCCAAAAAAAGCACCGGACCCCAGGATACGCATGTAGATGACAATGGGAATGGCAAGGATGGCAAGACCCGCAGAAACAAAGCCAAAATAAGTGGCCACTTGTAACGGAAAGTAGGAAAAACTGGTAATGGCATTCAGCGCCAGGCGCACCATTTTATTAAACGGATATTTGGTCACACCCGCCGTTCGTGCGGCGCGTTTATAGGTAACACCGATCTGTTTAAAGCCAACCCATGCAGACATGCCGCGCGGAAAGCGGTGGCGTTCCTTCATCTGCTTGAGCACATCCACCACCTTGCGATCCATCAGACGAAAGTCGCCGGTATCCACCGGGATCTTCACATCCGTAATCCGATAAATGATCCGATAAAACAGCGAAGCGGTCCACAACTTGAACCAGGACTCGCCTGCACGTTCGCCGCGCACCGCGTAGACGACCTCATACCCTTCCCTCCATTTCTTTGCGAGTTCGAGAATGGTTTCAGGCGGGTCTTGCAGATCGGCGTCGATGATGACGACGGCGTCGCCGCGCGCATAATCCCAACCCGCAGTAATGGCCAGCTGGTGCCCGAAGTTGCGCGCAAAAATGATCGGGCGAACAGCTTTATCCGTTTTTGCAATCTCACGGATCCTGTCTGTGGAACCGTCGGTGGAACCATCGTCCACCAGAATGAGCTCCCACGGCTCGCCGGCAGAGTCCATCACCTGTTTAACACGGCGATACAGCTCGGGCAGGTTGTCGATTTCATTATAGATGGGCGCAATGATGGAATACGTAATTTTCATGAATCATCCTGCTGTTTTTCTTTTGACTCGAGCTGAAGCTGGCGCCGTGTCCTGATCTTTTCGATGGGAGCAGTAAATTGCCGTTCGCCATCGTCCACAAAAGGCGGCATACCCAAAACACGGCGGCGCACATATTCCATGATCACAATAACGGAAGCCAGCACAGGCACAACCAGCAGGGCACCCATGATCCCCTCAAGGATGGTGGCGATCATGATCGCAATGAATATTAATGCCTCGTTCATATGCAAACTACGTCCCATGATGATCGGGCGTACAAAAAAGTTTTTCAAATTGATCAAAACAAGATAGGTCAAACCGGTAATGCCGGCCACCCAGAAGTTCGAAAGCGGGATCCAGCTGGAACCTTCCAGCAAAGCCACACCCACCGCAAGGGCCGCCGCGAAGAAGGGACCCACATCCGGGACCAGTGTAAACAAGCCGGCGATCACGCCCAATACCAGGGCTCCGGGAATCCCAATGATGATCCATGCGATCGTGAATACAACACCCACCACCACCATCAAAACGATCTGCCCGCGTAAATAAGCCATCCATACATTTCGAAGACGCTTATAAAGCTCGCGCATATCCTCCTGATAAGGTGGGGGCGCAAGTTCGAAGATCCACTCGCGCATGCGCGGCCATTCACTCAGGAACAAATGCACACTCACGATGATCACCACAAACCATAATATGTTCACAGAGGTGGTCTCAAGCAACGCCAGGGCTTCTTCCGGCAGGGGCGTTAGAACGGTATCCTGCAAATGCGCCAGGCTTTCCCCCAACAGTTCAAAATGGAAAATCATGCCACCGAATTGCACGGGTCTTGAAAGCATAAAGCTTGCTTCTCGTGTAAGGTTCAACAGGTCACGCGCCACAATCTGGATCTCATCGAAAAAGATCGGCGTCAATGCCGCGGGGATGCCCACCAGCACGACCAGGGCCGTAAAATACACGATGTTCACGGCTGCGGTTCGCGAGAGTTTTGTATTCTGCGTAAGCATGGTCACTGCCGGACTGATGAGATACGCAGCGAACGCAGCGATCACCAGCATTTTCACTGCTTCGCGCGCATAGATCAACAAGGCGATCAGCGCGACAAAAATGATGATCCCGATCGTATATCGAAAGGGAGGAGTCCATTGATTGGTGTGATTTTTCATAGGATTTTTTTCACCGCTGATAAAGTAGGTTCAATGATCGGAGCAGGCCCGACGGCCTGCATGGCCGCGCGGAAGTCTTTAAGCCCGCTGCCAGTGTTTAACACCAGAATTGGATCATCGCTTCTCACTGCGCCCGAACCTGCCGCTTTGGTCAACCCGGCATACGCGGCAGCCCCGGCGGGCTCAGCAAAGATGCCCATTTTACCCAGTTCTGCAATGGATTTGATGATCTCCTCATCTGATACCCTAATATACGTACCATCTGTTTGTTTGGCTGCACGGATGGCGCGCACCCCATCGCGCGGCAGGTCCACCGAGATGCTATCGGCAATCGTCTTTGCCGAAACCGGGGTGATCGTCTCTATATTTGCGTGGAACGCGTTCGCGATCGCGGCAGAACCCTCGGCCTGCACACCCATGATACGCGGCATAACAGGAGCCCAGCCCAG
The DNA here is from genome assembly GCA_964549865.1 of uncultured Anaerolineaceae bacterium. Taxonomy (GTDB): domain Bacteria; phylum Chloroflexota; class Anaerolineae; order Anaerolineales; family Villigracilaceae; genus Villigracilis. The sequence continues at coordinate 10,537 of CAZJYB010000063.1, read as the reverse complement.
CGCAAGCAGGTCTCTAAATCCCTTGTGAATACCAGAGATGATGTTTCCATCCCCCACCGGGACGAAAATGGTCAGAGGCCGGTGACCATCCAGCGGATTGTCTTTCTTGTGCCAATCGTGATGGGCATCCATCCACCATTCCCAGATCTCGAAAGCCGCAGTCTTCTTGCCTTCAAGCGTGAACGGATTGTAGCCTGTATTACGACAATACCAGCCAAACTCTTCGGAAGCTTTAATACTCAATTCAAAAGCGTCATCATAAGTCCCGTCCACCAAAATGACTCTTGCACCAAAAATAAGAAGTTGCGCCACTTTTGCCTGCGGCGCGGACTTTGGTGCGAAGATGACAGCCTTTTGTCCAACTGCAGCGGCCATGCCGGCAAGGGCAGCGCCTGCATTACCTGTTGAAGCCGTGACAACCACTTCAGCTTTTATTTCGCGCGCACGCGTAACAACCACTGCGCTGGCCCGGTCCTTGAAGGAGGCAGTGGGGTTGCGCGACTCGTCTTTTAGCCAGACATGCTTCAGATTGAGTTTTTGAGCCAGTCGAGGCAGGGCAAAGACCGGGGTCCAGCCCGCAGCGTGCAAGGGAGTGGCGCCCCCCGCGGGTTCATGCACTGGCAAAAGCGGCAGATATCTCCACAACGAAGGTTCCGTCCGGGCGGTGATGTCTTCGGGCTGGAATTTCTTTTTGAGCGCGTCGGTATCGAGGATGACGTCCAGATTGCCGCCATCTTTCGGGCAGATATATGTAACCTGGCGCGGCAAATATTCCGCTTCACAAAGAGAGCATTTGTAGCCGGAAAAATATTTCATCGCATGATGATTTTACCCGATATAAACACGGACCCCGGGCTCTTGGGAGTGGTGGGATTAGTGAGTAAACGCCGTATTTCACCACGGAGCGCGCAGAGCTCACACCGTTCGTGCCGCGAAGCCCAGCGGCACGTGATTTGCTTGGCAAATCATGCGAGACGGCAGAGATTTTCCCTTTGCTTTTCTCTGTGAGCTCCGTGGTAACAAGCTTTTTACCCACTTAATTCGCCACTCCCCCCTGCCCTCAGCCTTCTCAGAACGGGCATTGTGTTTTAGCACAGGCCGGGCTGCAGTATTTTTACCCTTTTTTGCGTTAACCTGTTAAAACCTGGTTTCACGGAGGTTCGATGCATGTACGATCCTGAACAAGAAAAAACGTTATTGGCGGCAGCCCAGGCAGGCGACCGGGATGCATTTGGCAATCTTTATGACGCTTTACTCCCCGGACTCTACGGCTATGTTCGCGCCAGAATGACCTCAGATCTAGAAGCAGAAGATGTGGTTTCGGACGCGATCCTCACCGTTGTAAAAAAGCTGCGTGATTTTCGCTGGCGGTACCCAGGTTCGTTCCGGGGCTGGGTGTTCCAAATCGCCCGGCGGCAGTTGATCGATTTTTACAGGCAAAACAGATCGATCGCCGCTCCCATGGAGGATGCGCATGAGTCTCTCCCTGATCCACTGCCCGATCCCGAAACATGGGCACTACGCGGCGAAAGTCGTGCGGATTTGCTGGCTATGGTCAGCCGCCTTAGCGAGCGGAAACAGGAAGTGGTGATGTTGCGTTATTTCGGTGGGCTGCGCAACACGGAAATTGCTGCTGTCCTGGATCTGGACGAACGCACCGTTGCCGCGCATATCAGCCGCGCGCTCGACGAATTGCAATCAGGCCTGGCCAGAGAAGACTTAAATAACAAGGAGAAAAATCATGTCTGATCTTACCCGTCTCGAAGAAGCCCTTTCCCGGGCTGGACAGCAACCCGCTGAACATTTTACTGCCAAACTACGACAGCGTTCCATGCAGGCGTTTGACCGGTTTCACATCCCCGTCACGGCTCCAAAAACCCAGCCACGAGTCCGCCGTCTGCTCAGCTGGGGAAGTGCGCTGGCGCTGCTCGTGTTGATCGCTACATTGTTTACCTCACCAGGACGAGCACTGGCCCAGGCGATCCTACAACAATTTGGGCTGTGGGTATTTACTCACGAACCATCCTTGGCCGAACAAGATCTGACCGCCACTCCCGATCCAAAAACGGAGTACGAACTCACCACGGTTTACACCGACCTGGCCAGCGCCAGCGAAAAAGCCGGCTTTCCAGTATATTACCCTGGTTTCCTGCCCGAGGGCTATGTTTCCATGACACTGCACCCGGTCGGGATTGTATATGGCTCTCCTGGCACCGTTCTTAGCGTTGATGCGATGTTTGAACAGGTCGAGAGCGGGAAAATTCTCTCTTTTTCCCAAACTCCATATGATTACCCCCCTGACCAGGGAACAACCAACTTCGGCACTGGAGCTGCCGAACCGCAGGCAGTGACTGTTGCCGGAAACGAGGGTGTGTGGCTTGAGAACTTCATGTGGGGCTCGAAACTCGATGAACACAATAATCAAGTCCCGGTTCCATATAATGTTCTAATCTGGGAAATAACGACACAAGACGGCCATAGATTCCAGTTTTGGCTGGGCAGTGAAGAACTTCTATCACTGGAGGTAATGCTGCATATTGCGGAGTCGGCTGTTCCCTGAGAGATTCCTTTAGAACCAGGGCGCACCCATGATGGGTGCGCCCTCTCAATATTTAATAAAATCTGCCAACTCCCGCTCTCCAACGGGAGTGGTGAAAATGATCTGGGTAAAATTCAGTCAGTATCAAAAGGCACGCCCAACGCGGCAGGCGGAGAGGCACGCATGGCGCGCAGGGCTTTCGAAAAGAACTTGCGCGTCCGCTCAGGCATGGCCGCGAGCGTACGCTCCACCCATTCAGCATTGCCAATGTTGACCAGCAGCAGGGTAAGGATCATCAGCGGGAAAGGTGCAACCTGTAAGACTTGAGATGGGATCTGTGTGAGAACCGGTTGCAGCACCAACCCCAGCCACTGCAGGAACGCGAAAAGATAGGCGCCGAACGCCGCGCGCGCTGGATTCCAGCCACCGAAGATGGTGATGGAGAGCGCGATCCAGCCGATGCCGTCGAGGCCGGAGATCGTCCCCATCCATCCTGCGCGAATGGCGAGCGAATAGGCCGGGCCCGCCAGGCCGATCAACGCGCCACCGATCACCGTATACACATAACGCATCAGGTTGACATTCGCGCCGCGAATGAAAGCCGCGGCGGGCTTCTCGCCAATACCCTGCAGCATCAGCCCCGGGCGGGTGCGATAGATCCATACCCATATAAGGAAGATGGCGATAAAACTTAGATAGGTGATCGCGTCCTGGCGAAAAAATAACGGACCCAATATAGGGATCTCACTTAAACCTGGAATAGGAAGCGACTGCAAACGTGGACCCGGCTGCCCCATGTACGGGTTGCCAAGGAAGTAAGAAAGGTCACGGCAGGTCAACGCAAGTACGAACCCAACTGCCACCTGCGATTGTTTCAGCGTGATACTCCCAAAGGCAACGATCAATGCCACCAGCGCACCGATAGCCATGCCTGCAAGAAAACCAAGCAGGATGTTATCTGTAGTATAGGCCACCGCAAAACCACCCATGGCAGAGAGCAGGATGGTGCCATTCATCGAAAGGTTGATCACGCCAGCGCGTTCGGAGAGGGTCTCTCCCAATACCGCAAAGATGATGGGAGCCGCGGCGGCAAGCACACCTGCCAGACCGATCAGAAGAGTTTCCTGGGTCACATCTACCTCATGCCTTCTTCATGAATTTCTGTCGCGCGCCGTCCACCAGCAGGACGAATAGCACCAACACACCCTGTAACACGCCGGCCAATGAAGAATCCAGTTTCATCACAATGGGGAGTTGAATGCTGCCAATATTCAATGCGGCAAAGAACAAGGCAACCGGTATGGCCCAGATGGCCTGATAATTGATCAGCATGGCAACCATCAATCCCATGTACCCGTATCCGCTTGAGATGGAGGGGATCAGGCGATGATATACCGCGGTGACCTGGACCGCCCCAGCGGTACCGGCCAATGCGCCACAGATCAGGAAGGAATACAGAGCGTATCGCCAGGTGGGAATGCCCAGCAGATACGCGGCACGAAAATTTTTGCCTACTGCCTTGAGTTTCAAGCCGAAATATGTGTTTTGCAAAATGAAATAAACGATCACAATTGCAACCAGTGCGATCCCCAGAGCCCACAGGCTGATGCGCAATTCAGGCAATTGTGGAAGCGAAAAATGATCCGGAAATGGCTCGGTGCCGCTCATGGAGGCGACGCCGGCGCGTTTCCATGGGCCGAAAATGAGATACAGGGTCAACGCGATGGCCACAAAGTTCAATCCCAGCCCGCCGAAGATCTCATTAACACCGCCATACGTTTTTAATACACCGGCAAGCGCCGCCCATAACGCGCCGCCGATCATGCCAGCCAGGATGGCGATCACAATGATCAATCCGGGAGAAATTGTGCTCTCTTGAAAGATGCGCAGCACCCATGTGGTTGTGATCGCACCGAGCACGATCTGTCCTTCCACACCGATATTCCATAAACCTGCAGAGAACGTGATCAGCAGGCCGGCCGTCACAAGCAAAAGTGGCACGAACGCGACCAATACCTCGGCAAATTTTCGTACAGACCCCACTGAACCTGTCACGATGTTCTTGTACGCTTCCATTGGCGGCGCATCGACTGCGATCAAAATTAATGAAACAACGCCCAGCGCAAGAATAAGCGCGAGCAATTGGATGACGATGTTTCCAAAACGACCCTTAAGCATGGCCCTCATCTTTCTGTGGCCAGCCTTTGCCGCCGATCAACTGGCCGAGTTGTTCCACACTGGTCGAAGCCGCATCAATGGGTTGCGAAACCTTCCCGCTAAAGAACACGAGCACGCGGTCGCTATATTGCAGGATCTCCTCCAGGTCGGAGGAAATAAAAACGATCGAGGCACCCTGCCTGCAGCGTTCCTTCAACTTGCTCCAGATATAGATCACAGATTCGATGTCCAACCCGCGCGTGGGATGCTCGAGCAGGACCAACGAAAGCGGCGATTGCAACAACGCCAGTTCCGCACGCTGTTGATTGCCGCCAGAAAGCGATTCCACCGGGCTAAGCGGTGTGCCGCGAATGTTAAAAGATTTGATGCGCTCTTCCGTGAGTTTTTGCCCTGCAGGTCGGTCAATGAACACGCCGCTCGGTTGTTCTGCAAGCATGAAATGCTCTGTGAGATTTAACCCAGGGACCAGGCCTTCTTCAAGACGCGCGGCGGGAAGGAAATTCACACCTGCGTGCTTGAACGCGTGATAAGCCTTGCCGGTCAGGTCGTGACCTTTGAGCTGGACTCTGCCTGCGACAGGCCGAACCAGGCCCGCACATGCACGCATGAACAGATCCTGACCTGAGCCTTCCATGCCTGCCAGGCCGACCACTTCACCAGCGCGAACTTCAAAATCCACGTTTTTTATTTTAAGGCGGACATCTTCGAGTGAAATATTATTTAATGAAAGCACGGGGTCCCCTGCTTTGACAGGTTGTCTTTCACCAAGGTTTACTTCCCTGCCAAACATCATTTCAACAAGTTTGCGGGTGTTGTATGGAGGTTTGATCTCCCCCACCAACTCGCCGGCGCGCAGGACCGCCACTTGATCACACAAACTTTCCACGTCTTCAAGTTTGTGCGAAACAAAGACGATCGTTATACCTTGTTCGGGGAGTTTTTTGAGGGTGGCAAATAATTTATCTTTTTGGGTCGCACTAATACCCGTTGTTGGTTCATCGAGAATGAAAACGCGCGCACCGAGAAACAAAAGCCGCACGATCTCAAGTTGCTGACGTTCACCCACGGTGAGCGAGTCTACGTAACTTTCCGGGTCGAATGAAAAATCAAATTCCTTCTTAAGCAGGTTGAAGTTCTGCGCGACCTCCTTCCTATTGGGGAAGAGTCCGCCGGGCAGGCCAAGCAAAAAATTATCAAGCACGCGCATGGGAGGGAAATCCAGCGGATCCTGATGCAGCATACCCACGCCGTGGTGGATCGCATCTGAAGGTGAATGAATAACGACGGGCTTGCCGTCGAGAATGATATCGCCGCCGGGATCAGCTTGAATAAAACCGGAAAGGATCTTCATCAACGTGCTTTTCCCCGCGCCGTTCTCCCCCAGGATCCCCTGAATGCTACCGGATGGGATCGTGAGATCAATGCCCTTGTTGGCATGAACCATGCCAAAATGTTTATGGATGTTCCTGAGTTCGACGTTCATGGGCAGCGTATTTCTCCATGATTATAAAAAGCTCATTCGAGGGCTTAAGCCCTCGAATGAGCCACGACGAAACAAACTTGTTTATTGGGCGCTCAGACCTTCCATGCCTTCGAGCAATTGAGGCAGGTACCAGATCTGCTGATCGATGGCAACTTCACCGTCGGCCAGATAAACGGAACCATCCTGGAAGTTAAGCAGGCCGGTAAACAGGTTGAGTCCACCAGCGAGTTCGGCCACAAATGCATCCACGGTCGCGGCGGCATCATCGGCAAGTGCCGGGCCATTCACAAAACCCACAGACGAAGTATCAAGGTTATTGATGTCGGACCAATCGGGCCCGGCCCAGATGAACTGGGAAGTCCATGAACCATCCTGGGCGGAAGCGATCGCCTTCACATACTCGGGACCCCAGTTGAAGTAAGGGACGCCGATACAAACTTCAGGAGCGGCATCGCAGGCGGCGACATAATCGTACGCCACACCAAAGACGGGATTGCCTTCTGCTGTGAATTTCTGTGCCTCACCGAGGTTGACCGGGTTGTCGATACCAGAGATGACAACGTCGTAACCGGTGGTATAGAAATCGTCGGAAACCTGAACGGGATCCAGCGTGACGCCGGGGATGTTGAACCAGAAACCGATCCATGTGACCTTGAACTGCAGGGCGGCAGGATCGTTACCGGCCTGTTCCCAGCAGTGCTTCGCACCGAGATAAGCAGAGGAAGCCAGACGGCGTGTTTCATCGTTGATCAAGGGTCCGAGATAACCGATCTGGCCGGTCTTGGTGGTAAGCGCCGCGGCACAGCCGCCGATCATCTTGCCATATTCCATGCGACCCATGATGTTGGTAAGGTTGGGGATCTCTTGATAATCCTTGCCATCGGCCCAAACCTGGTCACCGGAAGCCATGATGACTTTAATTTCAGGATGAGCCTCGGCGAATGTGGTGGAGGCGTCTTTCATATCATCCGAGTTGAAGATAATAAGCTGGGCACCCTGGGCAACCAACTCTTCGGCGAGCTGGTCTGGCGTGGTACCGGCGCGGTCTGCAGGATTCACCTTGTCCAGATAGATCATCTTGGCGTCCAGGTTCTCTTCTATATACAAGCCGGCCTCGTAATGAGCCTGGCTCCAGCCATTGTCATTGTAAGGGCCGACCATGAGCAAGCCAAACACAAACGGTTCAGCAGGGGCTTCCGTGGGCGCGGGAGCTTCAGTAGCCGGGGCATTAGTGGCGACTGCTTCGGTGGCAGTGGGCGTGCTACCACAGGCAGAAAGGACGAACATGAGGACCAGCGCGAACATTGCGAGGCGTGAAATATTTTTACGCATTCTTCTTCTCCTGATTAAAATTGATTTTTTGAAAAACTTGTAACATCAAAACGCGGCTTCCACCTCCTTTCAATTTGTCTAAGCAATTGTATCTGAAACAATTGCTTTATATGAGGAATATGACATTATAAACTTCTAAGGCTCGCACTCAAAGTTATTTTTTACTTCCATTTGGGTGATTTGTTGCTCTGGTGTTTTCTCTGTGTCGCGCCCAATGCGCTCCCATAATTTACAAAGAAGCGGACCCACATAATTCTTTGAAACCTTGTAACTTGCGATGGATAATTCTACCGCCTTTTTCCAATCTCCGGCATGGGCATATCCCTCGATGAAAACGAAACGTTCCAACGGGTCATTCGGATGATCGTCCAGAGTGAAAGCCACATCACCCAACGCCACAACTTCATCCCAGTCTCCCAACTGACGCGCAAGGTCGGCTTTTTCAAAATAATAACACCAGCCATGTGCGGGCTCAGGGCCATAAATATCGGGCATGCGCGAAGTCTGTTCGCTCAATATCGGTGCCGTGGAGGAGATGACAGCCGCGTCGCGCAATAAAGATTCATCCGGGATCAAACGATTCTCAGGGTCAATTTCGGGATCCAGCAAACGCAGGCAGCGCGGCGGCGCATAATAAAAGACAACTGCTTGTGAGGTACTGCCTTCGAACTTGCCGGCGAGATAGTCGTAACGGACGGACACACCCGGTTCCAGTTCCGGGAGCGACGCACCCAGCCGATTCGTTGGGTAGAACAAAACATAATCCACGCGGTCGGTATGATTGTCCGGCGCGTAGATCCAATTGAAGGCCGCGCCGAGCGAGTTATCTGCGTAAAAATCCAGCTCTTCGTTGATCAACACGATCGTGTTCTTTTCCAAACCTGGCGCGCGCCAGGTCATCTGCCAGAACATATTTTTGTGTTCGGCCCAATCGCGGCGAAATTCATTCGCCCATAGGAATTGTCGGCCGGCTGCCAGCGCAATGAACGCAACTGCAACGATGTATCTTATTTTTGATGGGATCAATTCAAGCAGGCCGGCAAAAACAAAACTTACACCCAGCATGAAGGATAACGTGGCGCGGTTCGCGGGGAAGCCCAGTGAGACGGGCACATTCGTCAACCAGAATGGAGGTCCGCCCAACAGGATCATCACCACGCCGAGGGCAATGATGGGCCAAATTGCCCGCCCGTCTCTTTTTTCGACTTGCGCCTGCTTCTGCCACCCAAACAGGGTCAACCCCGCGACTGCCAGCACAACAACTGCATAGATCATGCTGGTACGCGACCCATCGATTGTGGGATTCGGGAACTGGAAGATCAATCCCCATGCCGCGACGGTCACGGTCCACAGACTGGAGAAGACATTTTGCAAAAGCAGGGTGATCGTTTCAACTGGAGCTTTGCTGAGTTCTTCTTTTAGATTGAATTCATAGATCTGGTTATTGAAAATAAAAAGGCGCGAGGTTATCGCCGCGATGAGAATCGCCAGATAAGGTATCCACAGCTTGAAGGTGCGCGTGAAGCGCTCGCGCGGAGTCAAAGATTCATCGCGCAGCGAGATCCAGATCACGAACGGACGCGATAACTCCAGGACGAAGAAATATTCCATCATCCATAGATTGAGCGCGGAGAAGATCAGCGCAGGGATCGTCCTGCCGCGCAGCATCAAATAATATGAGATCAGGAAAAAGAACAAGACGATGAAGAAATGGCTGTACAGAAAACTTCCCCACTGTTGATTGAACCCGGGATACAACAAGAACAGCAGGCTCAGCGTGAGCGCGAGCTTTTCACGTTCGGGGAACAGCCTGCGGACGATGGCCCATAACGTCACCGCGCCGAGCCAGCGCCATACCAAAGCAAAGACCTGCCAATAGATCGGCACCTGCGGAAAAATGCGCGTGGTGATCTGATACAACAACGCCCAAACGGGACGATTGGTCGAGAAATATTGCGTCATCGCTTCGGTGCCAAGCTGATAACGGATCCAGGACATGGGCAGGTCGTCCCAGTAAAAACCAAGCTGTGGGATGAGCAAGCCATACGCGAGGATGGCTGCAATAAGAAGTGTAACGGAAGGATGAATTCGTTTCATGTGTTTAGTTGGGCAGTTCAATAGTTGAGTAGTTTGGTGGTTGGATAGTTTAGCGTTTGGACGATTTTTTAAGTAGCGCGGATTTACGGAGATAAGCAATCATACCGTTTATCAGGCGTTTTGACTCGGTAGCCAGATTATAAGCAGTGTTTAGTTCCTCGAGGACAATATACTTGCGATCCAGGGCAAGATAAAGTTGAGATTGCACTTCACTGGCTGAACGCCTCGACATCTTCAAGAATCGTATGAATTCAGGATTGGTCCCTGCGTCAAATCCTTCGGCAATATTATGCATTACAGAACCTGCCGCGTCCTGAATTTGATTGCGCAGCCGAAAATCATTCGAGAAAGCAGGATGAGCTGTGAGGTCATAGATCATGTTCGTAAGCTGGCGCGCCTTTTGCCAGCTTTGCAAATCTTCAAACCGCTCGATCTTTGCCATACTAACCTCACAACTACCCAACTAAAAACTATCCAACTACTAAACTATGAAACCAACCACGTTCCAGTTTCACCTTTGAGGGCGCGGCCGATATTTTCCGGGTTTGTGATCAATGCCTCTTTACCACCGTTCTCAAGATACCAGATCGCGGCCTGTATCTTTGGCGCCATCGACCCTTTGGCAAAATGTATCCCTTCTTCGAGATAGGCCTTCGCTTCCAAGAGCGTCATTTTATCAAGCCATTTCTGTTCCGGCTTACCGAAGTTGATCGCGACCTTTTCAACCGCGGTTGCGATCAGGAACAGATCCGCCTTGATGGTCTGCGCAAGAAGCGATGATGCAAAGTCCTTGTCGATGACCGCGGCAGTACCCATAAGTTCACCGTCGCCGCGGTCTACAACCGGGATGCCACCGCCGCCCACCGTGATCACCACCTGGCCGGCGTCGAGCAGGAGTTTTACCGAAT
>CAZJYB010000062.1:0-21602 GCA_964549865.1 uncultured Anaerolineaceae bacterium | reverse complement strand
CGTGCAGGTGAACTATGATGCAGGCAGTTATATCGAACTGGACGGCGTCCGCTACGATGTGCTTCAATTCCATTATCATGCACCGAGCGAACATACCGTGAACGGCGAAGGTTTCCCGGCAGAGATCCATATCGTGCACAAGAATGCAGATGGGACTCTCGCCGTGGTTGGCATCTTGTTAAGAGAGGGCGCGGACAATAGTGCATACGGGCCTTTCATCGACAGCCTTCCTACAACTGAATCGGAAGCAAAGGATGCGGGTGTGACAGTGGACGCGGCAGGGTTGCTGCCAACTGGGCAAACCACCTATCGTTATGATGGTTCCCTGACGACGCCTCCGTGCACGGAAGGTGTGAAGTGGCTGCTGATGACGACACCGGTTGAACTCTCCTCTGAACAGTTGGACAAGCTTGATGCAATATTTGAAGCCAACAACCGTCCCGTGCAGCCGGCCGGCGAACGAACGCCCATCGAAGATAACACTCCGTAAAGATCATGCAATTAACCAGCATCAACATCGGGCAGGAACGAACCCAACTTAACGGGATCAAGATGGAAACTACCGGGATCTACAAACTCCCAGTGGTTGGCCCGGCTCATATCGGCGCGCTTGGCATCATTGGCGATTTCATCGCCAGCAAGAGACATCATGGCGGGCCGGACCAGGCGGTTTACGTCTATGGCGGTGCAGACTATGCCTGGTGGTGGCAGGAACTGGGTCATGAGGTCGTCCCCGGCACCTTTGGCGATAACTTAACCATTTCTGAATTGGAAAGCAGTAATTTCAATATCGGGGATCATTTGCACATCGGCGAGGTGACATTACAAGTGACTGCGCCGCGCATCCCTTGTGCCACATTCGCGGCGCGCATGGGGGATGCGCAGTTCGTGAAGAAGTTTCGCAAAGCGGAACGCCCGGGCTTGTACTGCCGCGTGGTCCGCGAGGGAATCATTGAAGCGGGGAACAATGTGACTGTTGAGAGTTATCAGGGCGAAACGATGCCGGCCATCGAGATGTTCCGGGATTTTTATCGCCGTAACAAGAAAGAAGAAACGCTTCGTCATTTTCTCAAGGCGCCCATCGCGATCCGTGCGAGGCAGGATATCGAAAAAGATCTGGGTAAACTTTTAACAAAATGAGCAGGGATTTTGACCTCATTGTGATCGGTGCGGGTCCTGCCGGCGAAAAAGGGGCTGCAGGGGCGGCTTATTTTGGCAGGAAAGTCGCAGTGGTTGAACGCGCTGCTCACCCGGGTGGCGCAGGCATCAATACCGGCACGGTTCCCTCCAAGACCCTGCGCGAGACGTCCTTATATTTTTCCGGCCTGCTGCAACGCGGCCTGTACGGCATCGATTACTCCTTGAAAGAGGGCATATCGGTGAGGGATTTCATGTATCGCAAGCAGATCGTGGTTGAGAAGGAATGGGACATCATCAACAAAAATCTCGGTGTCCATAATATAGAAACGATCCACGGTTCAGGCTCCTTGAAGGACGCGCATACCGTGCACGTGGTGAAGCCATCCGGCGAGACAATCGACATCCTGGGTGAGGTCATTCTGATCGCCACCGGCTCAAAGCCGTTCCATCCGCCGGGCATCGATTTCGATCATGCCCTGATCCACGATTCCGATACCATCCTTGAGATCGATGCCATTCCCAAAAGTCTTGCTGTCATCGGCGGGGGTGTGATCGCCTCGGAATATGCTTCGATCTTTGCAGCCCTGGGTGTACCGGTCACGTTGATCGCACCGCGCGAAAAACTGCTTGCCTTTATCGATGATGAGATCACTGCCATTCTGTTAAAGGGAATGGAAGAGATGGGTGTCAAGTTCATGTTCATAGACTGGCAGGCAAAGCTTGAAGCACACGAAGATCATGTGACACTGTTGCTGCCGGAAAACCGGAAACTCGATTGTGAGATCGCGCTCTTCCCAGCGGGCCGCCAAGGGAATATAGAGGGGTTGGGCCTGGAATCCCTGGGGATCGAACTGGCCGGGCGCGGCCTGATCAAGGTCAATGAGCATTATCAGACCAGCATCCCCAACATTTACGCGGCCGGCGATGTGATCGGTTTTCCGGCACTGGCGTCCTCTTCCATGGAACAGGCACGCGTGGCCGTGGCCCACGCGCTGGGCTTGCGAGCGCAGGAAGCCATGTCGCCGGTGCAGCCGCTGGCAGTCTATACCATCCCGGAAGTCTCCATGGCCGGGTTAACTGAAGAAGATTGCCAAGCAAGCAACATTCCATATCTGGTGGGCCGCGCGTATTACGCAAGGAACGCACGCGGCCTGATCATCGGGGATGCGCATGGGATGATCAAGCTGGTCTTTTCCCCGGCAGATAAATCCCTTCTGGGCGTGCATATCATCGGCGAGCTGGCTGCAGAATTGATCCACATTGGGGCGGATGTGGTCGAGGAAAAAGGCACCATCGATCGTTTCATCCGCGCAGTCTATAACTATCCGACGCTTTCCGAAATGTACAAATACGCCGCCTACGACGGGCTCGCGAAACTCGATCAATATAATTCCAGGGGCAGATTCTAGACAGGGAACATTCACGTGCGCAATTCCAAGAGAGGAACATTATAATGACCGCCTATGAAAAATTTATTCCTTCTGGTGTTATTTCTTCTAACCTCCTGTGCTTCTACACAAACCCCGGCCTCGATGACCGTGGAAAATTACCTGCAGGCCCTGGCCGATAAAGATGAGCCGCTCATGTTAGCCCATATCTGTGCGGACTACGAATTCGATGCCCTGCTCGAGCTTGACGCGCTGGCCCAGGTAGAGACCGAACTTAAAGATGTCAGTTGTCAACAGGTTGACGCAGACGATAACGCTGCGCTGGTGACATGCACCGGTAGTATCGTGTCCAATTATGGCAGTGAATTATTCAACTATGACCTGAGCGGGCGAACGTATCGTGTTATTCAAGACGGAGAGAACTGGCTGGTATGCGGCTATACCAAATAAGAGTCAGGACCACGGTTTTGCTCACGCTCATTTTGAGCGCTTGTGGGATGATCCCAACCGCGCCGATCCCCAGCGTTACCCCACTGCCACCATCAGCCACGGATATTCCATACACGCCAACACGGAAACCGATCCCGACGTGGCTTCCGACTGCCACTGCAACCGCCAGCGCCACCGCGACACCGACAGTTGATCCGCTTCCAACTGAAAGTGGATTCGATCCCGAGCAGTGGATGACGTGGCCAGTGACCCCAGTTGTCACCCAGCACGTGCGCGAAATTTATGCACTGGGTCAAACGCTTGGCAACGACCCGCACGGCTTCTCGATCCTGGGAGATTGTCAGAGCACGCCGGATACCTTCCTTGGGTTATATGTGGTGGACGAGTCGCAGTATTACACCCTGACGGAAGATTTGAGGGAGACAGTTACATACTTCGAAGAATCGTTCGTCCGTGAAAGCCCAACGATCAAATCCGGCACGACATCCGGTGCGCTGTTGTGGGCCGATTGGCATGAAAACAAGTTCACCTGCGCAAATGACGAGAAGCCGCTGGATTGCGAGCTGCGCATCAACAATCCGTCCTTTGCGCTCATTACCATCGGCACGCATTGGGAGGCACGCAATGACGTGTACATGCGCAAGATCCTCGATGCCCTGCTGGCGCGCGGTGTGGTCCCGATCCTTTCCACCAAGGCCGATAATCGCGAAGGGAACAACCGCTTAAATCTCGAAACCGCGCAACTTGCGGCTGAATACAACCTCCCCTTATGGAATTTCTGGCCGGTCACAGACGACCTGCCCAATCGCGGCCTGTACACCAAGAAGATCGACGCGCACCTCGGCGATATCTACCTCACCGACGAAGCGCTGACGCGTCACCGCTACTCCGCGTTGCAGGCATTGGATACGGTCTGGCGGGGGGCCACCGGGCAACCAGGTGACTAGAAATATCTCAGACGGTCGCAACACGGGGGTAGAATATGGCAGAGGAGAATTAAACCATGCCAGATTTCAGTGTCATTTATTGTTTTGCAGTTCCCATTCTTATGATTTCCGGGGCCATGTTTCTCATTAATATCCTTTTTATTCTTCGCGCTGAAAGAACCACGGGCACGGTCGTGGGATACAAAACCAGCAGGAGCGCCAAAGGCGGAGGCGGCCAGGCTGAGATCGTCGAATTCAAGGGGCCGGATGGAGGAACAGTTCAATTTACTGAAAAATTATACAGAACCCGATTGATCGAGGTGGAAGGGCGTACCGTAAAGGTATTGTACGATCCGGATAAGCCCACGCGCGCCCGCATCAACAGCTTCGCGACCCTATACCTGATACCGATCATCCTGGGCGTGGTTGGAATCGGCATGATCCTTTCGCAGACGCCAATGTTCAGTGGGCCCATACAGAAGTTACTGGACCTACTGCAAAGTCTTGTCGATAAAATACCCTGGTGGCTCTGATCGTGAAGGGATCTCTCGTCGGCGCGTGGAGACTGGTCACATTCGAATTCCGTAAAGCAGATGGCAGTGTGATCCACCCGTACGGTGAAAAGGCGCGCGGCTCGCTCATTTACACGGAATCAGGCCGTTATTCCGCGCAGTTGATGCGCAGCGACCGTCCCAGGTTTGCGATTGGCGATCAAATGCAGGGAACGCGCGGCGAGATAGAAGCCAATTACAAGGGCAGCATTTCCTACTTTGGCACATATCAGGTCGATGTTGAAAACGGTTTCATCATCCATCATGTGGAGAGTTCCATTTTCCCGAACATGGAGGGGACGGACCAGAAACGTTTCTTCGAATTATCGGAGGACCGCCTGCAATTGACAACGCCCCCCATCAACCTGGGCGGGGAAAAGGCGGTCGGTGTTCTGTTATGGGAGCGGGTTGGGAAATAAAATTACCGGTTGCATAGAGTTATCGCCTTTTTTGAAGGTAAAGTGGAAGCCAGCTAATAAGAAAGGAGGTAAATAATGACCCAAGACCCTTGTGAACATGCAAGACAAGAATTAGCCAACGCAGAGAAACAACTCCAAGATCATCAAGGTAATCCGATGAATTGGGAAGGCGAATCTGCCGAGAAAGGTAAGGATGAATTGAAACGACTTCAAGCAGAAGTGGAACAAAAGAAACAGGCTTTACAAGACTGCGAAGCGTCAAAATAGAGTCAAGTAAAACGGCAACCTTTGGTTGCCGTTTTAGATTTGGGTTTGTTATCCCGACTATTCCTATTGCAAGGCTGGAAAATTTGTTCTATAATCATATGAACTAAAGGCCCACATGATTTTCCAGGTGCACCTCCCTGCCTTTCCACTCAACAGGTTTATCAAGAACTTTGTGTATTATGAGGGATTCGATCCCGCGCATACCATGGACAGGTTCCTGCCCGATGGGAACACGGAGATCATCATCGACCTGAGCAACAACACACAGTATATCTACGACAACGAAAGCTTGAATGAAATTCAGGCCTGCCGCCATGCCTGGGTCAGCGGTGTACGCACCAGGGCCATTACCATCCCCTCCGGCAACGGCAGCCGCATGTTGATCGTGGCATTTAAAAAAGGGATGGCGCATCCATTCTACTCGCTTCCAATGAGTGAACTCGCAGACCGAGTGGTGGCAGCCGACCTGATCTTTGGAAGAAGGTTTTGTGATTTAAGAGAGCAGTTGCTGAATGCAGCTTCGATCGACCAGATGTTTTTATTTGTCGAAAAGTTTTTGTTCCAACAGGCTGGCGACTCATTGCATGCAGATGTTCCATCCAAATGCATCGAGTACGCCGTGGCGAATATTGTGGACAAACCGCATGTGCTGGGTTTTCAGGAACTCAGCAGCCGCATCGGATACTCACAAAAACATTTCATCGACCTTTTCAAGAAACAGGTGGGGGTTTCTCCCAAGCAATATCTAAGGATCATGCGCTTTCAAAAAGCGGTGCTGGAGATCGAGAAGGACGAATCCATTCACTGGAGCAGCGTGGCCCTCGAAAGCGGATACTACGACCAGGCGCATTTTATCAACGACTTCAAAAGTTTTTCAGGCTTTACCCCCAACGAGTACATCAAAAGAAAGACGGACCTCCTGAACTATATCCCCGTTGATTGAGGTGAATTTTTTCCAATACAGGGAACCCTGTCTTTCATATAATCGTGCCTAAAATCAAATTTTACAAGGAGTATGATCATGGAAAATTTATATATCAACCACATCGCCGTCTTCGTCTGTGCACTTGCCAACCTCGCTTTGGGTGCCTTGTGGTACTCACCCGTTCTGTTCTACAAGGGCTGGCTTGCCGAAACAAAACTCAGCGAGCAACAAATTGCAAAATCGAATCCAGCAAAGACGTATGGTCTGGCTTTCCTCTTTGCATGGCTGATCTCATACAACCTCGCCTTCTACCTCGGCGATGCTCAAACAGATGCCGCCTGGGGCGCAACCGCAGGCTTTCTGGCCGGCTTTGGCTTTGCCGGGTTGATCTTCGCGATCATCGCATTATTCGAGCAGCGTTCCTGGAAATATATATTCATCAACGGCGGTTTCATGACCGTATACTTCACGCTCATCGGTTTTATTCTGGGCGCATGGCGCTAAAGGTGAACCATGAGCACTCTCGACAAGGCAGTTCAAACCCAACTCGATAACATCCAGAAGAAAACTGGCAAGAGCCTCACAGAACTCGCAGCGATCGCCAAAAAAAGTGGCCTCAGCAAACACGGCGAGCTGCGCGACATGTTCATGGCAAAACTCGGCCTGGGTCATGGCGATGCAAACGGCCTTGTCCATGCGATCCTACAATCCGATGGCACGCGCACCGCGCAGGGAAAATCCACCGATGCAGTACTGGATGACATCTATTCGGGTGCAAAAGCCACGTTCCGCCCCATTCATGAAAAGTTGATTAAAGAGATCAATAAATTCGGTGAATTTGAGATCGTGCCAAAGAAGGGCTACGTCAGCTTGCGGCGCAAGAAACAATTCGCCATGATCGGCCCCAAAACCAACACGCGCTTCGAGGTCGGGATCAATGCGAAGGAACTTAAGAAAAGTGCCCGGTTGTCCGAACAGCCAAAGGGAAGCATGTGCAATTACGTCGTCAATGTGACCGACGCGAAGGAAGTCGATGCCGAACTGGTCGCGTGGATCAAATCCGCATTTGAAGGAGCAGCATGATTTCATGGACAAAATGATCAAGCAGGAGGATTTCCTCAACAACCTGTTCAGTCTGTTGGATGAGACGTTCGACAACACACACGGCATTTACCTGGACAAGGACACGTCTCTCTTTCGGACCCTTGAAACTGTCTCTGCACAACAGGCCTCCATCCCCGTTGGAGGCAAGTGCGCCTCGCTCGCGGCACAGGTGGCGCACGTGACTTTTTATCTTGAAGTGTTGGAACGATATGTGGTCCACAACGACTCCACCCCGGCAGACTGGGGGGAGATCTGGCGCACTGTGGAAAAGGTAACGCCCGATGAATGGGATGAATACAAAGGCAGGCTGAAGGATGCCTATCATCGCATTGAGAACATGTTTCGCGGAAACCCGGTCTGGAACGACGACTCCATTGGCGGCGCCATGGCGATCGTCGTGCATACGGCCTATCACCTCGGCGAGATCCGCCAGGCACTCTGTACATTGAAATAAAACCCATGCCGCTCATTCGCAAAGTCGATTGTATTCGCCTATATGTTCCGGACCTTGAAGCCGGCTTGTCCTTTTATTGCGACAAACTGGGCCATGAACTGATCTGGCGCACAACAACTGCAGCCGGTCTTCGCCTTCCGGAAACAGATGCCGAACTGGTCATTCAGACAGAGGAGCGCCAGCAGGAAATAGACCTGTTGGTAGACTCAGTCGACGAGTCTGCAAAATTGATCGAGCGCGCTGGCGGCAAAGTGATCGTTCCGCCATTCGATATTCAGATCGGGCGCTGCGTCGTTGTCGAAGATCCATGGGGCAATCCATTGGTGTTGCTGGATGCAAGCAAGGGGCTTCTAAAAACAGACGCAGATGGAAATGTCCTGGGGAATCTTGAGCCGTGAGTACCATGGACTGGAAGAACTGGACCATCGTCATTTTATTTGCCCTGTCCGCAGGCTGGATGCTGTTCGATGGAACGCGCGTATTGATCACGGGTGACTATGTCACCCCGAGCACAGGGGAATACGCGGGCAAGTTGGGACCGTGGTCGACTCTTGTTCAAGCCATCGGCATCGACCCGCGCTCCACACTAATGAAATCCATTTTCGTCATATACGGACTGACCGCGCTCGTGACTGCAGTTTGTTTTGCGCTCGGCTTTTCATGGGCACGCGGTGCCATGATGGCTATTTGTATTTTAGGGCTATGGTTCCTACCCATCGGCACAGTGTTCAACCTCGTTGCATTGATCCTGCTTTTCATGACCCGGAGATAGAGCATACCCAAACGTGAACGTTACACGCTGCCGGATTTTATCCACGACGCGCTCATCGCACGCGGTGTATTGGATGCTTATCTGGCCCGTCCACCCTATCAACAAAATGATTACATCGGCTGGATCACGCGCGCCAAACTGGAAACGACCCGGGAGCAGCGACTTGATCAAATGCTGGATGAGTTTGAACGCAGCGGGGTTTACATGAAAATGAAATGGAGCGGGTAAGGCGGATTGGCAATCCGTCCTCCGCACATGATTGGTGGCATATTTATCGGGTATGCGAAGAATGCAATCACAATTTGCAAGCATGAAAAGGCAGACAGGTTCGTTGTAGAACTCGCGGCCCTGCTTCACGACCTGGAAAACTTGGCTTTCTGTTATTCTGCTTTCCCTGACCTCAGGCTGGATGTTCTTCCGAGGAACACACGCATTGATCAAGAACGAGGCGCTGCGCATACTTGGATGAATAAAGGCGCAAGGGCAAAGACCCGCAACACTTCGATTTCGTGCCTATCACTGCCCCTAATTTTGTCCAGTTAGCCGTGGGGAACTTTCCTGACATACAAAAAAGTCCTTGACAATCATGATAAACCGTTTTATCATGATGGGAAAAAATGAAAGCAAAGCCCAGGAAAATTACCTTCTTACACAAACGCCCTCGGATCACCGACGTTGCCGAACTGGCTGGCGTTTCGGTCGCCACTGTTTCGGTGGTCGTAAATGACCGGGTTGGTGAACAGATTCGTGTCAGCCCCGAGGTACAGCAAAAAGTATGGGCAGCCGTGACCGAGCTGGGTTATGTTGCCAACCCGGTAGCTCAGAGCCTCGCTGGAGGCTGGAATAAGATCATTGCTGTTTTTACATTTGAGCCAATATTTCCGATTGATTCACGTAACTTTTATCATCCATTTCTCGTTGGCATTGAAGAAGCTGCAGCTGACAGCGGTATTGATTTGCTGCTGGTCACTGGCTCGACTCAGACCGATCATGACCGCCACATTTACCAGAAAGGGATCAATCGCCTGCAGCGCGCCGACGGTGCCATTCTGTTGGGACACGGCAACCGCGAAGAGGTCTCGCGCTTGTTGGAAGAGAAATATCCCTTTGTCTTTGTCGGGCGCCGCGAATCACCGCAGGATAATATCTCTTATGTAGCTGCCGATTATGCCACCGCCACACTGCAACTGGTTGAGCACCTTTTACAACACGACCATCGCCGGCTGGCCTACATCCGCTCGACGCGTGCAACCGAGGCCAGCGCAGACCGCGAGCGCGCGGTACGTCAGGCGCTTGCCCCGGTACAACTCCCGGATAACTGGCTTTGGTCGGGGAATCCGCACCAATTGACTCAGACGGTACTCTCTGATTACCTGACAAAGGGATTCACAGCCTTCGTGGTGGAGGATGATGAACTCGGGCAGCACCTGCTTTCCCTGGCGGGAGAATTGAATCTACAATGTCCGCGGGATTTCTCCCTTGTCGTATTAGGAAATCCATTAAGCCCATTGATCGAAGTTCCCGATTGGACAAGCTTTAATATTCCTCGCCGCGAAATGGGACGCGAGGCATTGAAAATATTGCTCGAATTGCTGGCAACGCACCCGGGTGAGAATAGAGCACCGCAGCGAAAGGTGTTGGAATGTACGCTCAAACTGGGATCCAGCGTTCGCAAGGCAACATAATTTTCTTGGTGCATGATAAATCGTTTTATCAAAGGAGGTGCCTATAGCAATGAAAGGCTCGCCACAAAGTACGACAAGTTTTCTGTCTGCTTATTTGCTACTATAAATGCCGGATGGCTGAATGGCCAAATCTGGCAACCGTAAACTTGGCGTATCAATTCAAGTTTGCCCAATCCTTAAGGAGGCTGCTATGCGTACGAAAATTCTCTCGATGTTGCTTGCTCTGGTATTGCTCAGTGGTTGCGCCGCTCCCACTGAAGTCGCGCCCGCGGAAACCAGCGTTACTGAAGTATCCACGGCTGAATCATCCGATGCCCCAATCACCCTGCGTTTCACCCAATGGATTCCGGTTGATTCACCACGCGGTGAGGTCTTCACCGAAATCGCCAATGCCTACACCACCCTGCACCCGAATGTGAACATTCAATTCGACTTCATCCCCTTCGACAGTTACCCGACAACCCTGCCCTTACGGCTCAGCGGCTCAAACCCACCTGACGCCGGTTGGTTGACGGAAAACGCTGCTTCGACATGGTTGGACTCCGGTATTCTGGTCGACATGGGTTCATCGTTGACGGCGGATTCCGAATATGACTATGCCGATCTATCCTCCGCAGGTATGGAATTGTGGCTCAAAAACGATAGTGCCCACGGCGTACCTTTCTCCACCTCACCGTTCCTGCTTGTCTATAACCGTGACCTGTTTGAAGCAGCCGGGGTGGATGCGCCTGATGCAATGATCCAAAACGACACTTACACCTGGGAGAATCTGGCGGTTGCTCTCAAAGCGATCAAGGACGAAACCGGTGTGGTTGGTCTACAAAGCGTGAATGGCGGGCTTTATACAGGCGAGCGCATCTGGCACACGCTGACCCCGATCATACGCGCCTACGGTGGCGATGCCTGGGATACCGCCTATCAATGTAAAATGAGCTCGCCTGAAACGATTGCAGCGCTGACCCAGTTCCACAAGATGATCTTTACAGATGGAACTGTGGAACAGCCAGGTCAGGTGGTCGACTTCAACAGCGGCGGGGTCGCGGTCACGATGGGACAACTAAGCCGGGTTGGCACCCTGACAGATGTAGCCTTTAAATGGGACATCGCACCATTGCCTGCCGGCCCAGCCGGCACCGTCGATGTGATCGGGCAGGCGGCTTTCGTCGTCTTTACGCCCAGCCCGAACCGGGAAACTGCCATCGACTTCGTCAAATTCCTGACCAACGAAGAGAACACCCTGAAGCTGGCCCAATTCTTCCCACCCATTCGGGCCTCCGTGCTGGAAACAGACGTACTCCTGACCGCCAACCCGGCCATTGCGACGGAAAGCATGCGCACGGCCGTCATCGCCCCGACGTTAAATGGGCGCGTGCTGCCCACGCATCCTAACTTCCCCACCATCGACCTGACGGCCAGACCGTTCTTCGATACACTGTGGAATGCCGATGCAGACGTGGCTGCCACACTGACTCAAATGTGCGAGGCAATTCAACCTTTACTCACGCCATAGTCAGTTCCGCAAGCTGGAGCGGAAGCAGGTACCTGCTTCCGCTCCAGCACCCTCGGAGGAGGAATGATGGAATCCCTGAGAGATGATCGACCAATCAAGAAGCGCTCGTGGCCGTGGAAATTCAGACTGAGTCTGGCTCAACAAGACTCTTTATTCGGCTATCTTTTCGTTCTTCCTCAAATTGCAGGTTTCTTGCTGACTGTGGTAGCTGCGGTTTTGTTTGTTCTGGTCTATTCGTTTCAAGAGCGCAATGTGCTCTCCGGCATCATCAAGCCAGCTGGCCTGGACAACTATGCACGTATGCTGGGCGGAGATCCGGTCTTTTCGACAGTATTGTTCAACAGCCTGGTATTTACTGCAGGTCTGGTGCCGCTCAATTTAGCGGCAGGCCTGTTGCTGGCGATGTTGCTTAATCGCAAGATGCGCGGAATGACAGTTTTCCGCGCGCTATTTTTTGCGCCGGTGATCACCTCGGCGGCGGCCTGGGCGATCGTCTGGAAGTTCATCCTGCAGGGGGAAAATGGTACGCTCAACCAATTCCTCGCTCTTGTTGGCATTAATGGACCCAACTGGCTGCGCGAACCAGCCTGGGCAATGTTCGCGGTGATCTTTACGCGCGTTCTAAAAAATGTTGGCTTGAACATGATCATTTTTCTGGCGGCCTTGCAGAGCATTCCCAGGGAATACGATGAAGCAGCGATGGTGGATGGCGCCAATCCCATTCAGCGTTTTTTCCTCATCACTCTGCCTCAGCTCTCGCCGACCATTTTGCTTGTGACTATTATCACTGTGATAGGTTCCTTGAAAGTCTTCGATCATATCGTCTTGATGACGAATGGCGGACCTTCGAATGCCACCACAGTGCTTGTTTCGTACATTTACTTCCAGGCTTTTCAAGTCTTCAACACGGGGTATGCCAGTGCATTGGCCATCATTTTGTTTGTTCTGGCATTGGTCGCTACAATAACGCAATGGCTTTTACGAAAACGCTTTGTCCATGGTGAGAGGTAGCATGCACGGTATTCTGCGCCATACCTCAAAAATGTTTCAAAGTATTTTTTGGTATCTGCTAATGACGACTCTGGCCATCCCTTTTATTTTTCCGTTTTTATGGATGGTGGGGAGTTCACTCAAGTCAGCCAATGAAGTATTTGCAAATCCTCCCACCCTGCTTCCCAAAATCTTGCATTGGGAGAACTATGCGCGCGTGTTTGAGCTGCAGCCGTTCGGCGAGCAGTATTGGAACAGCGTCTGGATTGCCGGGCTGGTCACGCTCGGGACTCTCTTGTTTTCTGCCCCGGCAGGGTATGCCTTCGCCCGCATTCGCTTTCGCGGCAGCGACCTGCTGTTTGTATTGTTACTGAGCGGGCTGATGATGCCGGAAGAAGTGACCATCATTCCCAAGTTTATCTTTGTGCAACTTCTCGGGCTGGACAACACGCATATTCCCCTGGTTGTGTTCCCCATTTTTGGCCCACAGGGTGTAATGGCTACCTTTATCATGCGCCAATATTTTTTGACCATACCGGACGAACTGGAAGAGGCCGCATCACTGGACGGGCTGACACGCTGGGGTATTTTTTGGCGCATTATCCTGCCAATTTCCACTCCCGTGATCAGCGCAGTTTCAATTATCACGTTCCTTTCCAGCTGGAATTCATATCTTGAGCCGCTGGTGTATTTGCAGGATTTGTCCAAGTTCACACTGCCTTTGGCATTGCGCGGTTTCACCGATGAATTTGGCATCCCCATCTGGGAGGTACAGCTGGCGGCTACCACCCTTTCCGTCCTGCCAGTTCTTCTCTTTTTTATCCTGGCCCAGCGCCTGGTGGTGGAAAGTTTTGCCACTTCGGGCGTCAAAGGCTGATTTCCATGCAGCGCGAAGCAACAACGGACATTTTGATTGTCGGCGGCAGCCTGGGCGGGTTTGCGGCGGCGCTCGCGGCACTGCGTTTGGGACAGCGGGTGATCCTGACGGAAGAAACTGCCTGGATCGGCGGGCAGCTGACCACGCAGGGAGTCCCGCCGGATGAAAACCCTTGGATCGACAGCGAACAAACCGGCTGCACGGCCAGTTATCGCGCCCTGCGCGAGGCCATCCGTGATTATTATCGTCGTTATTACCCGCTTGAATCAAATGCTTTTGCCGACCCGTTTCTTAATCCTGGCATGGGCAATGTCTCTCCCCTGTGTCATGAAGCGCATGTGGCGCTGATGGTCTTGAACGGCATGCTGGCACCGTATCGTACCAGTGAACGCCTCACAGTGCTGCTCCGTCATCGCCCGGTAGCAGCGGATTGCGAGGGCGACCGGGTGCGTGCAGTGACCGTGGAAAATATGGACACACACGAGCAAACAGTGATATGCGCGCCTTACATCATTGATGCAACTGAGTTGGGCGATCTCCTGTCGCTTGCCCAAGTGGAACATGTGACCGGAGCGGAGAGCCAGACACAAACCGGTGAGCTGCACGCCCTGCCCGGCGAGCCGGACCCGCTGGATCAGCAGGCCGTATCCTGGTGCTTTTTATTGGAATATCATCCATTTGCCGACCACACCATCCCCAGACCAGCGATGTATGATTTTTGGCGCGAGTATCAGGCTGACTTCTGGCCCGCAAAACAACTCAGTTGGACGACCCCCGACCCGGTCACACTGACGCCGGTGACGCGCCCAATTTTTACAGGACCTAGCGAGGCCCCGGCCGGAGACGATTTGTGGCATTATCGCCGTGTGCTGTACCGCGCCTTTTATCCGCCCGGTTTCTATCGCAGTGATGTGATTGCCGTGAACTGGCCGCAAATCGATTACTGGCTGCAGCCGCTCGTGGGTATTGCCGAAGATGTACAGAAGCGCGCCAGATATGAAACTCGTGAATTGAGCCTGAGCATGTTGCACTGGATGCAAACCGAAGCGCCGCGCCACGATGGAGGCTATGGTTATCGCGGATTGCGCCCGCGCGGCGATTTGCTTGGTACAGACGATTACCTGGCGCAAGCGCCCTACATTCGGGAGAGTCGTCGCATTCAGGCGGAATTTACCGTGTTGGAACAGCACATAGGCGTCGAAGCACGCGACACGCTCAAAGGCGCGGAACAGTTCGTCGACAGTGTAGGCGTAGGCAGTTACCGCATCGACCTGCATCCAAGCTATCGGCGCAGTTATATCGATATTACCAACTGGCCGCACCAGATCCCGCTGGGCGCACTGATCCCCAAACGCGTTGACAATCTATTGCCCGGCTGTAAGAACCTGGGCGTTACGCACATCACCAATGGCTGTTACCGCCTGCATCCCATAGAATGGAATATCGGCGAAGCGGCAGGCGCGCTGGCTGCACATTGCCTGACGCACAAACTGACGCCGCGCCAGGTGCGCAATACACCCCGCCTGCTCGAGGATTTCCAGATGCTGTTGAGCGATAAATTGGGTTTTGTGCTGACATGGCCCGAAAAGTTACGCTTCACACCGCGCATTAAAACCGACCCTTTGGGCGTTTAAGGAACGATAACCCGGACCATCTCATTATTAAATTAAAGAGAGGGCTTTTTATGAGAAAAGCATATTGTCATTCCTTTGATGGCTTGTGGCAAACTCAAACGGGCCGGACTTGTGGAAATTATATGAAAATGAAATGGAGCGGGTAGGGCGGATTGGCAATCCGCCCCTGCATTTGTGGCAAAATAGGGGATATGAAACAACAAGACATCATCCAAAAAACGGCTGAATTTGTAAAAAAGGAATTCCAGGACGATCCCTCCGGCCATGATTGGTGGCATATTCACCGCGTCTGGAAGAATGCAATCACAATTTGCAAACATGAAAAGGCGGATGAATTCATTGTGGAACTCGCGGCCCTGCTCCACGACCTGGATGACTGGAAATTCAATGAACACGAAGACGAAACGCCGCATCGCGCCAAAACATGGATGGAATCCTGTGAAGTGGACCCTCAAAGCAATGAAAAAGTCTGTGAGATCATCATGCACGTATCGTTCAAGGGTGCGAATGTGGAAAACAAGATGAGATCACTCGAAGGGCTTATCGTGCAGGACGCAGACCGCCTGGACGCCATCGGCGCGATCGGCATCGGCCGCGCCTTTGCCTACGGCGGCTATAAGAACAGGCCCATGTACGATCCCGAACGGACTCCGCAAATACACGCGAGCTTTGAGCAATACAAGAACAGCAGGAGCGCAACGATCAACCATTTTTACGAGAAACTGCTTTTGCTCAAGGACATGATGAACACGTCCACCGCCAAACGGATCGCAGAACAGCGGCACGAAGTCATGATTCGTTTTTTGGATCAGTTCATGAAAGAATGGGAGGGAAAGGATGTTTTATAGGGAAGGGTCACTTACTTAATTCGAATACCAGCGCAGTTTCAGACTCATATATCAGCAAATGCAAAGCCGAGGTGCGCGCAGAAGTGCCCAGGCTTCTTACAGAGTTCGCCAGTTCGCGCTGATCGTTCTCAGGCAGGATCATCACGATCAAATAATCGTAGTCCACATGATTACGCGTGCTCCACTCACTTACACATTGCACATCCGCACAATGCTGGAACGCGATCACTTCATCGTACCAGGGAAAGAAGCGTTCACCGAGAGTCCATTCGAGGCCCTGCATGGTCGTGGCGCTGTATTGACCGGTCAACGCAGGGAACCATTCCTGCAGCGGGTCCGACATTGAAAATTCGCGCCCGCTCGCAAGCAAAAAGGTTTTTTCTTCCGTTACATTCACATTCACCCATTCGATCATCTGCAGGTCTGCCGGTTTCAGACTCGTGTTGACCAGTTGAAGATCAAAGATGCTCGCGACAAGCACGAAGTAGATCAGCAAACCGAAGAGCAGGGTCTGTATTCCCCGCTTCTGCAGCAGACCTTCATCCTGCGCACCGTCCGAACGACTCATCCACACAGAAAGCTTGTGCAAACCCACTCCGGCAAGCATGGATAAAGATAACAACGCAATGCCCTCCCCGCCGCGCGGGTCGACCAGATATGCAAGCACAACCCAGGTGACCAGGAAAAATTCGCGTTGTTTGGAAGTCGTCCAAACTCCAACCAATGCAAGTAACAAAGTGGGAAGAAAAAGATAATCACCCAGCCCCTCAAATTTGAAGATCGCAAGATAAGATTCAAGCGTTCGTTGGCTGGTTTGGCCGGCGGAGATGAAAGGGCCAATGCCGTGACGCGAGAACACAAGTCCCCACCAGGGCGCGGTTAGCAACCCGACACCGAGACCTGTGACCGCGGCAGACAGCACGCCGCGCCTGTTTCGTCCATAAAAAATAAAGATCAACGCGCCGCCCAGCGCGGCATGCAGCGCGGTCTGCGGATGACTCAACACTGCACCTGCACCAAAAAGGATGGTCAACACGAGTTTTTTATGAGTGTAATCCCTGAATAATTGCACGATCTGCCACATCATGAGCAGGAGGAACAACATGCCGAACGCACGCGTGATGCCCCCGCCCATCACCTGCCATAGAAAGGCACGCGGTGAAAGCGCGTAGACGAGCACTGCCAGCGAGGCGAACATGCGTGATGAGAGCATCTGTTCTGCAAGTTTGTAAAAAACAACAATGGAAATGGTATTGACGAGGGCTGGCAGCCAGAGAAAAACCCATGGATCGGGAGCAGGTATAAGGCTTGAAAGAGAAGCGGCGATATAAAATCCCAGCGGAGGATACGCAAACGGGATATCCCCGAAGTTATATGTAGTGAATTGCGGAAGCAGGTAATGACCTGCCTTCAAGTCCCGCATCATCACATGGAACATGCCTCCATCGTTCAATGGAAAGCCGTTCAAGATCGCGGGCAAAAAGCGAACGACTGCGCCGAACAGCAGCGCGGCGAAGAGAAAAAGTGCGGGCCAGTCAGGTTTTCGATGCATGGTGCCTCATTATATGGATTATATGTCAGTTTGAAAACACCCCCATGTTATACTGCCGTGAACTGCCAAGGATATAAAATGAAGAATCAAAAATCCATACAAGTCTTTCTTGCCTTTGTTTTGATCATATCTGCGATGCTGGCATGCGATCAGTTTGTAAATACTCCCATTCCCATCACGGAGCCCCCTACAACACAGACAAGGCGTGCAACAGAAACAGCCGAACCCACGGACCCGCATGCCGGGTCATCGGGAATGGGCGATTCGCTTTATCCGGATTTCGGCAACGGCGGCTACCAAGTGGAGCACTATACGCTGGACATTACCGTGCATGATGTTGCCACAAGTGACCTGACGGCCATGACGACCATCGAGGCACAAGCGCAGCAGGAGCTGAGCAGTTTTAATCTTGATTTCATCGGTTTTGATATCACAGAGATCACCGTCAATGAAGAACTTGCCGATTTTGAACGCACAGGCCAGGAGCTGACGGTCATCCCCGATCAGCTCCTGATTGAAAATGAATTTTTTGTCGTGGAGGTTCACTACTCCGGCCCACCCGAACCGATGTATTCGCAGGCGCTGCATTTCCAGACCGGCTGGGTGACTTTCGAAGGCGGTAGTTTTGTATTGAGCGAGCCAGACGGTTCCGCAAGTTTTTTTCCGGTCAACGACCATCCATTGGACAAGGCCCTCTATACATTCCGCGTGACCGTACCGGAGCCGTTCGAGGTTGCGGCGAATGGCGTGTTAATTGAAACCGTTGACAGCGGCGATACCAATACGTTCCTCTTTGAAGTGCGCGATCCCATGGCAAGTTATCTGGCCACCATCAATATCAACGAGTTCGATGTGGAAGCAATGGAATCGGCAAACGGCATCCCGATCCGCAACTATTACGCGGTTGGGTTGCCGCAGGGAGTGCGCAAACCATTCGCGCGCCAGGGTGAGATGCTTGATCATTTCAGTGAGCTCTTCGGTCCTTATCCGTTCGAGGTATATGGCGCGCTTGTGATGGATACCGAATTCGGCGCCGCGCTCGAGAACCAGACCCTGTCCATTTTCGGCATGGATATGGTGAATATCGACGATGTGGAAGGCACAGAGTCGGTGGTGGCTCATGAGCTGTCCCACCAATGGTTTGGGGATAGTGTCAGTGTCGCGGATTGGAGCGACATCTGGCTCAACGAAGGATTCGCCACATATTCGCAGGGTTTGTGGATCGAGCACCTGCGCGGGCGCGCAGGATTGGATGAATTCATAAAAGATACGTACGCGGAAGTGGCCGGGTTTCCACAATATTACCCTCCGCCGGGAACTCCAGCCGCGGATAACCTGTTCAATGGCGGCGTATATTTCCGAGGCGCGTTAACACTGCACGCGTTGCGCCTTGAAGTGGGCGATGAGGTTTTCTTTGAAATCCTCAGGACCTACCATGATCGCTACAAGGGAGGCAACGCCTCCACTGAAGATTTTATAGCCGTTGCCGAGGAAGTGAGCGGGAAGGAATTAACCGGGCTTTTCGAGGACTGGTTATATAACGAGGAACTGCCGCCGATCCCCGAGCTTGGGTTGAAGGCAAATAAGGAAAATTAAATAAGGTCCTATATATAAAGTTGGGTTTTGAAGGGCATTGACGATTTCCATAATTAGGTGTATATACATATATTATGTTCAAAGATATGCCCCCGGAAAACCTCTATGAATTTGCCCGTCAACAGGTTCCATGTGTTGGCTTTAACACCCGTCGTGCCACCCGTCTAGTAACACAATACTATGACCGGATCCTTGCCCCAACTGGTCTTCGATCCACACAATACTCGTTACTGAGCGTGCTGTCCCTGATGGAAGACCTGCTCATGCAGGACCTGGCGCTTGTTTTAGCCATGGATCGCACAACCCTCACGCGTAATTTAAATCCTCTCCTAAAGAAAGGACTGATAAAGATCTCCATTGGAAACGATCGCCGCACACATCCAGTCAAGATCACGCCAAAAGGAAAGCTGGCCCTTGAAAATGCCCATCCTTTTTGGGAACAGGCGCAATCCTACATCATAGATCACCTGGGGATTTCCAACTGGCATCGAATCATGGGGGACCTTCATAAAATCTCGATGATCATTGAACAAGCCTCACCCTAGATAAACCCTGCCGAACGAATAATATTTTTTTCTTAAAACATGCATATACACGTAAATGGAGTAGACATGAAAAACACAACTAAACTAGATTGGTTGAATGAAAGGGAATATCCCTTCAAATCTCATTTCTTTTCGACATCGGTTGGGGAAATGCATTATGTGGATGAAGGAAAAGGAGAGCCCATCGTATTCGTGCATGGCAATCCATCCTGGTCATTTGAATTCAGGAATCTGATAAAGGAATTATCAAAAACGCACAGGTGCATTGCGCCGGACCACATTGGATTCGGGTTGTCCGACAAACCTGTCGAGTGGTCGTACCTGCCTACCGGGCATTCCAAAAATTTCGAACAGTTTATGGAAACTTTGGATCTTAACAATATCACCATGGTTGTTGGCGACTGGGGTGGTCCCATCGGATTATCGTACGCATTGAAACATCCTGAAAAGATCAGGAGTCTTGTCATCACCAACACCTGGCTGTGGTCCGTTGAAAGCGATCTGTATTACCAGGCCTTTAGCGGTTTCATGGGCGGTGGGGTGGGCAGATGGCTGATAAAGCAATATAATTTTTTCGCGAATAATGTTGTAAAGGCCGCATTCGGCAATAAGAACAAGCTGACTCCCGTGATACACCGTCATTATCTTATGCCACTTTGCAACCCGCAAGAAAGAAAAGGTAACTGGACGTTTCCAAAACAGATCATCGGCTCGTCGCAATGGTTGAATGAGTCATGGGATAAGCGCCATGTCCTTGCATCCAAGGATATTTTGCTGGCATGGGGCATGAAAGACATTGCCTTTAGAAAGAAGGAACTCGATCGCTGGATGGGGGCATTTCCGAATGCAAAGGTAATTCAGTTTGAGGATGCAGGGCATTTTGTATCAGAAGAGAAATCAGAGGAGTTAATTGTAGAGCTAAAAAGCATGCTAAATTCCACCACTAATAAATGAACCTAGGAGGTTCTCTCACAAAAACATGCTGATAACGGGCATCAAACCCATGGTTTAGACTTTATCTTTATGATCACTCCAGAGTGGGCAGCAGGACAAAGAAGGACGACCCCTTGCCCATCACAGATTCCACCCACACGCGCCCCTGGTGGCTATCCACGATCGATTTGACGATCGCCAATCCCAAACCGGTCCCTTGAACCCCTTCCGGCGCGTTCGTTGCCCGATAGAACTTCTCAAAGATGTGGCTCTGTTCCTCGTGCGGAATGCCAGGGCCGCTGTCATCCACCTTCAGGATGATCTGGTTCTCAAGCATCGACATGTCAACGGAGACCGTGCCGTTATCCGGGGTGTATTTTATGGCATTTCCCACAAGATTATCGAGCATTTGCCGAATGCGGATCGGGTTGGCCCGCAGAGGCTTTAAGCCCGTTGCAATATCAACATGCAGATTGAGCTTCTTCGTCTTCGCCTGGGGTTCGAACATATCCAATGTGTATTTCATCACCCCTTCCAACTGGACGATCTCACGCCTGGTATCGAACCCGGCATCGAGTCGTCCGAGATCCAGCAGATCGTTGATCAGGGATGTAATGTGTTGAATACTGCCCTGCAGGCGGTGAAGGAATTCAAGCTGATTCTCGTTCAAAGGCCCCGTTCGTTCGATCAGTTCCGTATATCCGAGGATCGCGGTGAGCGGCGAGCGCAGATCGTGTGAAACGGTGTGAACAAAATCATTCTTGAGACGGTCCAGTTCTTTGATATATGAAATATCCTGCATGGTAATGGCCGCACCGATCGTGGGAATGGGCGTATATTGTGCATTGACCACGCGGCCATCGTCGAAGTTGATCTCATGATATTTCAGGGAACCTTCGCTGGAACGCGAGAGCAGTGCCTTCAGGTCTACATTCACAAACACATCATCTATCCGCTTCCCCACCATTTCGTCTTCTCCCAGGCTGAACATTTCACGCACGGCGCTGTTGATCAGCAGGATATTCTTTTTGTCATC
>CAZJYB010000061.1:0-21849 GCA_964549865.1 uncultured Anaerolineaceae bacterium | reverse complement strand
GCACCTGGTTTCCTCCCGCAATATTATAAAATTCACCGGGTCTGCCGTGAAACAGGATTTGATGAATGGCGCGGCAATGATCCAACACATATAGCCAGTCACGAATTTGCAGACCATCTCCGTAGAGGGGAATGGTGCCGCCTTGTAAAGCATTGATGATCGAGAGTGGTATCAATTTCTCAGGGAATTGATTGGGACCGTAATTATTGGAGCACACAGAAATAGTAGCCGGGAAGCCGTACGTGTGGAAGTATGCACTGATTAAATGATCTGCCGACGCTTTTGAAGCGGCATATGGCGAGCGTGGCCGATAGGGTGAGATCTCGTCGTGAGCGGGAGAGTACTCTGTCATGTCTCCGTACACCTCATCCGTGGAGACATGATGAAAACGTTTGTTTGAAAAATTTTGGCCCCAGGCTTTTCGTGTAACTTCAAGCAAATTCAGTGTTCCGGCTACGTTCGTGCGCACAAAATCATCCGGATTTTCGATTGAACGGTCAACGTGTGATTCCGCCGCAAAGTGGACAACCGTGTCAATTTCATATTCACCGATAAGGTTCGTCACAAGATTCTTATTGCCGATATCTCCGCGGATGAAAATATGACGCTCAAACTCGTCGAGTTCGGAAATATTTTCCTTCAAACCAGCGTAGGTAAGCAGATCAAGGTTTACAACCCTAAAACCAGGTTCTTTCTCCAGGATGTACCTGACAAAATTCGACCCGATGAAACCTGCTCCCCCAGTAATAAGCATATTTTTCATTCCTACTCCAGGCAAAGGTTAGAGAATCAGGGTGACAGTAATGAAGATACGACAAAGAGCAGACAGTCCGCCATCAAATTATAAGGCCAGCCGGACAAATCGATGCATGATTACTGTTTCAGTATTTCTTCATCCACACCACAGGCATTTAGCAGCGCAGAAGCAGTTGCGATGGAGGTGATCCGCAAGAAATCACGCCGTGTGAGTTTCATCTTTGCTCGAATACCTGGAATGCAGTAAAAGTGCAGCGATCACACCGATATTATCGAATATGACTACATCAAAAAGGGATGCGGACCTGCCCGGGACGAACGACTGATGGAATTCGTCGGTCACGGCATAGGCCAGTGCCATTACCCACGCACGCCCATGGCCCATTTTGTTATATCGCAATAAATGAAGATAAGACAATGCCAGAAGCGCGTAACCGATCGCATGGCTGGTCTTTTTTACCACATAATCCCAGCTTAGCAGGTTGGGGAGTTCATGGCCGGGCAGGGACGAAAATACGAAGATAATGAGCATCATGCATAATGCCGGAATCCAACGAGGTAAAATAGAAAGGATTTTTTGCATACGAGGCGACCTTGATCCAAAAAGATGATGTCTTATTAAAACATGAAAACGAGTGGCTGCATTTCAACCGGCCACACCGGGTGATCAGCACTGCGAACATCCGTGAAGTGCGCAAGGCCCTCCAGGAAGTGGAAGGACTTGTAAATTCAAAAAACTGGCATGCTGCCGGTTTCGTCAGCTACGAAGCCGCACCTGCATTTGACCGCGCCCTCCAGGTTCACAGCCCCAGTGATTTTCCCCTGCTATGGTTCGGGCTATATCCAGAGCCGCACGTTGTGCGATTGCCCGCGCCACAAAGCTCTCACAACGCCTTGAACTGGCAGCCTACGACCGGGCGGGAGAGTTATAACATTGCAATTGAAAAAATAAAAGACCACATTGCCCGCGGCCGCACGTATCAGGTGAACTACACCATGCGTTTGAATTCCGCCTTTGACGGCAGTGAATGGGATCTGTTCCTGGCACTCGCGCAACATCAGAATAAATATGCGGCTTATATCGATACGGGCCGGTACGTGATCTGCTCTGCATCACCCGAATTATTCTTCGAGCTGGACGGCGAAACCATCGCGGGCCGTCCCATGAAAGGGACGATCGCGCGCGGCCGCACCACAGCGGAAGACCATCAGCGTGCAGGCTGGCTGCAAAATTCCGTAAAAAATCGCGCCGAAAACGTGATGATCGTGGACCTGATCCGCAACGACATTGGCCGCGTCGCCGAGATCGGCAGTGTGCACGTTCCCGAGTTGTTTGCCATTGAGAAATACCCCACCCTGTTTCAAATGACCTCAACAGTTCAGGGAAAGACCCGTGCTTCCCTGGCCGATATTTTTGGCGCATTATTCCCGTGCGGTTCCATCAGCGGGGCACCCAAGGTCAGCACCATGAAGATCATTTCTGAATTGGAAACAACGCCGCGCAAAATTTACACAGGCAGTATCGGCTTTATTGCGCCGCACCGCAAGGCACAATTCAACGTGGCAATTCGGACCGTTCTGATCGAC
This sequence comes from uncultured Anaerolineaceae bacterium, assembly GCA_964549865.1. GTDB lineage: Bacteria > Chloroflexota > Anaerolineae > Anaerolineales > Villigracilaceae > Villigracilis. The sequence continues at coordinate 19,506 of CAZJYB010000061.1, read as the reverse complement.
AGAGAGGAAAGATCCGCAGAATACGGCGTGGGCGGCGGAATCGTATGGGACTCCACCAATGCAGACGAATATGACGAGGCACTCCTCAAGGCCCGTGTGCTAACAGAAAGAAACGCGGAGTTTTCCCTGCTCGAAACCATATTATGGACGCCAGAAGATGGTTATTTTCTGCTTGAAAAACACATCGCACGCCTGCAGGATTCGGCTGAGTATTTTGATTTCACATTTTCTAAGAACAAGGTGGAAGCTTATTTGGACGAATTTGCCAAAACTTTTGAGGCCTCGCAACGAATAAGAATGCTATCCGATCGTTCCGGCGAACTATCCGCCGAATCAAGTCCATTCCAACTGCAGGAAACATCATTCACAGCCTGCCTTGCAGCACAACCCATTGACTCAAAAAATGCCTTTCTTTATCACAAAACCACCCAGCGTGAAATTTATGAAAACGCACTGATTGTCCCTCAAATCTATGACGATGTTCTGCTTTATAACGAAAAAAGCGAGCTGACCGAATTCACAATTGGCAACCTCGTCGTTGAATTAAGCGGCGAGCTGGTCACTCCGCCAGTATCCTGCGGCCTGCTTGCAGGTACGTTCCGTGCATATTTACTGGAAACCGGGGAAATAAAAGAACGCGTCGTCCGTAAGGAAGAGCTTCCCCTTTGCAATAAAATATTTCTGGTGAACTCGCTGAGAAAATGGGTGGAAGTGAAAATATAAAAACAGTGAAAAAAACGTCCCGAAGGTTGTTATCAGAAGCTTAAACTACTCGAAATAAACCTTCGGGACGGTGCTTGAGTGCTATTTCCGATAATGTCTAATATATCAAAACAGCCGGCATCCAATAAAAGATGCCGGCTGTTTTTGATTCAAGCAGCTTATTGCAGTGTGACTGTTACGTACAGCGAGCCATCGCCCGCATCCGCACCCACTACATAGATGCTTTTGCCGCTGTCGTGGCCGGTAAATACCATCGTAAAGCTGCCGCCAAAGGTCACAGCCATTGAAGTGTCTTCGCTATAACCTTGCTTCTCGAAGTCTTCGCGGTAGAACGTGGCAACCTCTTCAGCGGTCAGCTTTGTCTGGAAAGTGAGCACATCGTCGGCAGTGACCACGTTATAAGCGTCGCTGGTCGCGGAGAACTCCGATTCCCCGCCCGTGCTGAAGTCGTTTCCGCTATTCTCCTCGGCTGTAGGCGTATCAAATTCGCCAGGCTGTTGGGCATCATCTTCCCCACCACCCATGATGGTCTGACAGGCCAGTGAAGCCAGGACAAGTGCAACGATCGCTAGAAAGACATTGTATTTTTTCATTCTCTTTTTTTCTCCTTTTGATATTTTATACCATTATAGCCACACTTTATGAGATGTTAATCCCCCATACAGTATAATTTCCGCACATTTCATGAATAAACTTTCGCAATCCACCTCTCCTTACCTGCTCCAGCATGCCCACAACCCGGTGGACTGGCACCCCTGGAGCGAGGAAGCCATTGCCAGGGCAAAGGCGGAGGACAAACCCATCTTCCTCAGCATCGGCTACGCGGCCTGCCACTGGTGCCATGTGATGGCACACGAATCCTTTGAAGACCCTGAAACCGCCGCTTTTATGAACGACCACTTCATTAACATTAAGGTGGATCGCGAGGAACGCCCGGATATCGACGGCATTTACATGCAGGCCGTCGTCGCCATGACCGGCTCGGGCGGCTGGCCCATGTCTGTTTTTCTGAGCCACGACCTCAAACCATTTTACTCCGGCACCTATTTTCCTCCGGCGCGGCGATATAACATGCCTTCGTTCAAGGAGATCCTCACAGGTCTTGCAAACGCCTGGAAAAATGACCGGCCCGAGATCGAAAAGGTCGGCGAACAGATCGCCAGTCATTTGCAGCATCAAAACAGGGATCAAAAAAGCGAACTGCTTTCAGGCGAACATCTCAATGCGATCGCAAAAGCCATGCAGGATTCTTATGATTGGGGATATGGAGGCTGGGGCGATGCGCCCAAATTCCCACAGGCCATGGTACTTGAATTCCTGCTGCATCATTCTGTGGCTAATAAACAGGAAGAACACATCAAGCTGATCAAACACTGCCTGAACGCCATGGCGCGCGGCGGCATGTACGATGTAGTCGGCGGCGGGTTTGCGCGCTACAGCACCGATAAATTCTGGCGAGTCCCCCATTTCGAAAAAATGCTTTACGATAACGCGCTGCTGGTCCGCGCATATTTACATGCATGGCAGGTGACGAAAGAGCCGGCCTTCCAACGCATTGTTGAAGAAACACTCGGTTTCGTTGCACGCGAAATGATCCATGAACAGGGTGGCTTTTATTCCTCGCTCGATGCCGACTCGGAAGGCGAAGAAGGTAAGTTCTATGTATGGAGCCTCGATGAAATTCGCGAAGTGCTAAAGGGAGATTCGGAATTTTTTGAAGCGGCTTATGGGATTGCCGCGCAAGGAAACTTTGAGGGCAAGACCGTCCTCCAAAGAATGTTGGACGACGCCTCCCTTGCCGCCCGTTTCAAACTGGACCCGGAAACTGTCCCCGCGAAACTGGCAGACTCTCACTCCAAACTTTATACGGCGCGGGCCGTGCGCATTCGCCCCAGTACTGACGACAAGATCCTGACCGCATGGAATGGGTTCATGCTCTCAGCCTTTGCAGAAGCGGCAAGGGTGTTGCAAAACAAAAGCTACCTCGAATTGGCTACGCGCAGCGCGGAATTTTTACTTTCTGCCTTGAAGCCAAATGGACAATTAAAGCGCGCCTGGCGCGAGGGAAAAACGACGGACGAAGTCTTCCTCGAGGATTACGCAGCATTGATCCTTGGTTTGCTCGAGCTATATCAAACCGACTTTGATAACAAGTGGTTTTCATCTGCCCGTGAACTGGCAGATGAAATGATCGAAAAATTCAGCGATCCGCATAACGGCTTTTTCGATACACCTCACGATGGCGAAACGCTTCTCGTTCGTCCGAAGGATATTCAGGACAATGCCACACCTTCAGGGAACGCGCTGGCTTGTGAGGCATTGTTAAAATTAGCCGCATTCACCGACGAAGGAAAATATCGCGACCTTGCAGAAGGATCTCTCACGTTAATAACGGACTTCGCCCTGCGCCACCCACTGGGGTTTGCGCGCTGGCTGTCCGCTGCAGAGAATGCCCTGGGACACACGAAACAGGTCGCGGTCATGGGTGAAGCGAATGAGGAAAAGTTCGAGCGTATGCTCAAGGTCATTCAGGCAGAATACAGACCGGGCATGGTGGTGGCCGCTTCTCCACATCCAATAAGAGAAAACGCGCCTGCACTTTTGCGAGACCGCCCATTGGTAGGCGGGCAGGCCACTACATATGTTTGCGAGGGATTCATTTGCAAGCAGCCCGCCACGGATGTTGAAACACTCATTGCACAATTAAATGGTTAAAGGAGCAGGGATTTGGATCCATTAATTGAAAATCTAACCAAGGTGGGCATGGCTGTGCTTGTTGGTGGAATTATCGGTGCAGAACGTGAGTTTCAGGATAAAGCCGCGGGATTCCGCACGATCATTCTGATCACGCTTGGCTCAACGTTATTCACCATCTTTTCATTGAACATGGACGCCGGTTTCACACAGACCCGCATTGCGGCCAATATTGTTACAGGCATCGGTTTTCTCGGCGCCGGGGCGATCATACGCGACGGCGGGCGCATTGCCGGGCTTACGACTGCCGCGACCATCTGGCTTTCCGCCGCGCTGGGCATGGGTATTGCCGCCGGGGAACTGTATTTTGTATTGGCTACGACTGCAATTACCTTGCTGATCCTGCTTGTATTCCCCCGCATCGAAGCACGCATTGATCGCATCCGCGAGGCCCGCACATACAAGGTCGTTCTAAAAACAGAGGATTTTAAAAAGATCGGAAAGGTGGAAAGGGCAATGAAAGAATGCTCGCTATCTGCCTATGAGCATCATCAGGCAAAAACTGAAAAAACGATCATCGGCACATGGAAGGTGATCGGTTCTCCCAAGAATCAGGATAAATTTGTGCAATTAATGATGAAAGACAAGGATATAAAAGAACTGGATTATTAGCAGTCATGCTCACAGGCGGTCTATGCCTTGTGGAAGCATAAACATATGCGATCGATTATTACTTAAAAAACAATCCAGCGCCTTTCGACGCTGGATCAAGTATATTAAGTTCGGCCTCTTACTTGGTCTCTTCCGAACCTTCATTCTTTTCAGCTTCATCCTTATTGCCAATGCCCTCGCGGAAGGATTTGATGCTGCGGCCTATTTCGCCGGCGATCTTGCCAATTCTGCCGGGACCAAAAATAAGAATGACGATGATCAGTATGATGATCCATTCAGAACCACCTGGCAATCGAAACATGTCTAACTCCTTTTGTGAAATCGTTCGTATCGTACCACAATTCACTGAAAAAGTGGTTAGAGAGACCTGCGTGAGAACAATCCTTCGATGTAGCGGGCCGCGCGTCGAAGGAGCGAACGCAGGCGTGCAAAGAAACGATACTGCTCGGGATGAACATGTTTCCTGCTTGTTGTCGGGATCGGGCCCGTCCACTCGGCGACGAGCGCGCCCCAGGTAAGCCCGGCGCCAAAACCGACAAACACCACTTTATCACCCATCTTGATCTGGCCTTTCTCAACACTCTCCACAGTCGCAATCGGGATCGAGGCAGTCGAGGTATTGCCATAACGGTCGACATTTATCACGAATTTATCCATCGGCATTTTCAGATATTTGGCGGCTGTTTCGATAATGCGGTAATTTGCCTGATGCGGGACGATCCATTGAATATCATTTGTGGTCAAGCCGGCAAGCTCCAGGGCTTCCTTTGCGGCATGCCCCATGACGCGTGTAGCGAAGCGAAAGACCGCCTTGCCATCCATTTGAACATAATGCTTGCCTTCGTGTACCGTCGTTTCAGTGGCCGGGTAACGCGCCCCGCCCCCAAGCAATGTCAACGAATCTGCACCGGAACCATCTGAATGCATCACGGCCGAAAGCACCCCACCGGGCCTGTCACTGGCTTGCAGAACAAATGCACCGGCACCGTCTCCGAACAGGATGCACGTGTTACGATCTTTCCAATTTATGAAACGGGAGAGGGTCTCCGTGCCGATGACCAGCGCGTTTTTAATGGACCCGCTGCGGATGGCCTGCGCAGCCATATTCGTTGAATAGATAAAACCTGTACAGGCAGCTGAAAGGTCAAATGCACCGGCTTTGGTCGCGCCGATCTGGTCCTGAATGATACAGGCTGTCGCGGGGAAAATATATTCCGGTGAAGAGGAGGTACAAATGATCAGATCGATTTCGGTGGGAGCAAGGTTGGCAACCTCCAGGGCCTTAAGGGCTGCATTCGTACCAAGCGTGGAAGGGAATTCATCGTCACGCGCAATATGTCGTTCGCGAATTCCCGTACGGTCGCGGATCCATTCATCGTTGGTATCCACCATTTTGGAGATATCGTCATTGGTCAACACAGGTTCGGGTACGCTAATACCCCAACCCGTGATATGAGCGTTTGGCATTCGTACTCCTCTATTCCTTGAAACGGCTTACGATGAGAGTGGCGTTATGGCCGCCAAACCCAAAAGAATTGGACATGATATGGTTTGGTGTGGCTTTGCGCGCCTTGTTTGGAACATAATCGAGGTCGCAAACGGGATCGGGCGTTTCATAATTGATGGTGGGAGGCAGGATATTATCCTGGATCGCCATCGCGCAGATCAGGCCCTCCAACGCGCCGGACGCGCCAAGCAAATGACCGGTCATGGACTTGGTGGATGAAACAGGGATCTGATAAGCCTGCTCACCGAACACGGTCTTGATCGCGGCAGTTTCGCTCTTGTCATTCAACGGTGTGGACGTGCCATGTGCATTGATGTAACTGATATCCTGCGGTTTGAGGCCGGCGTTCTGTATCGCAAGCTGCATGGATATCGCCGCGCCGGCACCGTTCTCGGCGGGAGCGGAAATGTGATGGGCATCGTCTGTCGTGCCATAGCCGGTGAACTCGCATAAAATATTTGCGCCGCGCGCCTGCGCATGTTCCAGTGATTCGAGGATCAAAATGCCGGAGCCTTCGCCCATCAAAAATCCATCGCGGTCCTTATCGAACGGGCGCGACGCCCTTTGCGGCTCGTCATTTCGAGTGGATAGTGCCGTCATCACGTTCATGCCCGCCATTGCAACGGAGACGATCCCCGATTCGGACGCGCCGGCGATCATTACATCCGCCGAACCACGGCGGATCATCTCCGCGGCCTCGCCAATCGAATTCGTGCCCGAGGCGCATGCGGTTGCCAGCGACATATTCGGTCCGCGCGCGCCAACCCGAATGGCCAGGTTGCCCGCGGCGCTGTCCGAGATCATCATGGGGATCAGAAAGGGACTCACGCGCTCAGGGCCGCGTTCCTTATAAACATCGTACTGTTCGAGAATGGTAAGGATCCCGCCAATACCGGTCCCGATCAAAATTCCCACACGGTCGCGGTTGGATTCGTCGATCTTTAATCCGGAATGCTCCAGTGCCTCTAGGGTGGCGGCGGTCGCCAATTGCGTAAAGCGATCCATTTTACGGGCATCGCGGGTACCGAACATGGCAACAGGATCAAACCCTTTTACCTCGGCGGCAAACTTCGTCTTATGCGCGCTTGCGTCGAAGGCCGTGATGGGCGCCGCGCCGGATTTTCCCGCAAGCAGTGCCCCCCAGGTTTCCTTAACATTATTTCCAACAGGACTGATGCATCCCAACCCGGTAACTACAACTCGTCGTCTCATAACTGTCTCCTTGTCTATTAAAACGTTGGGACAAGAGCATAATCTTGTCCCAACTTTGAATAATAACACCAGTAAGCACCGTAAGACACGCTTATATCTTCACCTGTTTTTTCAGCGTTCTCCAGGCCTGTTGCACGTGCATTCGGTCATGATCAGCCATAAAACCGACCACTTCGAGGAAATTTGTCGGACCAAAGATAGCATGGCGTGCCTTGCGGGACCAATTTTCAATGGAAATATTTTTCAATAAATCCATGGTCTGCCTGCGTGCCGCTACAAACTCGTTCAATGCAGATACGCCGTCTTCCTGTAAATAATCCCGCTGATTTGCCCATACACTGGTATCCGGCCGCGGAATGAAAGGTTCATCTTGCTCCGCAAATAATTTAATTTGCATGTGATGTATTTCGCGTTCAGTATCACGCAAATGACAGACCAACTGGGTCATCGCCCAGTCGTCCGGCGTGGGCCGGTAAAACCAGGCGGAGGCATCCAGCCCGCGTGTAAGGCCGCGCAATGCCGCCGGTGTGGATAAAAGGATACCGGTAACAGCTTCACTTGATTTGAAGGACGGGATCAATGTCGAGAGATCAGCGGATTCGAGCCATGCACGCAAACTACTTAAATCACCGCGCTCCCCCGTCTCTTGCTCGGACCGTGAAACTGATCCCTCGTCGATATGCCAGGTCGCGAGCCCAAGCCTTTGCGCGGGGAGAATATCCCGTTCCAGGTCGTTGCCAACCATCAACACCGGGCCATCGGGCCAGCCCAGCCTTCCCAGCACCTCGGCATAATAAGCGGGATGCGATTTTGAAAAATGGAAATACTCGAATGATGAGACGAGTTCGAATTGTTGCGGCTCAAACCCGGCCCAACGCAGCCGATGATACGCGGCCTTGAGCGGTAAAAGTGGATCGGTCGCGATGACAATACGATATCCCTGTGAGAAAGCCCAATCCACAAAAGGTTTCGCCGCAGGTTTTGGAGACGTCAGCCCTGCCAGGTTCGGAAAAATATTATCGTAAAAATTTTCAATGGCCGAATCCAGTGCTCCCCTGGCGACGTTCAACTGTGGATAAAATTCCCCGGCAAAGACCTCTTCCAGCGTGCGCGAAAAATCCTGGCTTTCGTTCATCGGGCGCGTGCCCGCGATCAATGCGCGGAACACCAGGTCCGGCTCGATCTGCGGCGCGAGCTCCTTTGCCAACGCCTGAAAATACGCCGGAACAAATGCTTCGAGATTTGTATTGAGCAGGGTGTCGTCAAGATCGAGCAGGAGTGTAAGGGTCATTTGTTTGAGTTTGTAACTCCCCCGCAAGAGTTCAATATTATTCTTTTATCTCAAAATTAAAGGGGATCGCATGACATTCACCGCAGCCGATCTGCGGCTCCAGAACATCGCGCTTTGTCTTTTCACAATACGCGTTGACCTGCACGCGGCGCTGAAAAATGGCGGTGATGGGGCGTACGATCTTTACTTTAAGTTTCATGTGCTGGCAGGAGTTGGCGCGCGTGATCTCGGGGACAGGGCACGTGAAGCAAAGATCGCGCGTCCAATGCTCGCCCTGCGCCTTGAGCAGGCGGCATTCCTCCACGTTACGGCCGCGATAGTAATCGCCGTAAAAATGAGGGCATTCTTTTCCAGCTGGGGTTTTCATAAATGAATTATACGCGCGTGACGTATTCGCCCGTACGGGTATCCACACGGATCGTATCGCCTACATTGACGAAGTTGGGGCATTGCACCGTCACCCCGGTTTCCGTGGTGACTTTCTTCGTCACGCCTGTGGCTGTATCGCCGCGGATCGCCATTTCTGCATCGACCACTTTCAGGTCCACGGAGGTGGGCAATTCCACGTCAATGGGCTTGTCTTTGTAGAAAGTGATCTTTACCTCCATGCCTTCCTTGAGGTAACCCGCACTATCACCGAGCGCTTCCTCGCTGATGGACGGCTGCTCGAATGTCTGGTTATCCATAAAGATGTACGAGTCGCCATCTTTATACAAATAGGAAACGTTATTAAAGTCGAGGCTCACATCCTGAACGGACTGGCCCGAGCTGAAGGTGCGCTCGATATTAGCACCGGTCAACAGATTGCGGGCCTTCACCTTGATGTTGGCATTGCCACGGCCGGTCTTGTTGTGGCTGTAATCCAGCACCTTATAAAGATTACCGTCCAGTTCGAATGTGACACCCTTGCGGAGTTCGTTTACATCGATCATGCTTGCACTTTCCTTGATTTTTTGATTTTTTATGAGCGGGCGGATTATACCAATGAGTGATGAATAGTGACTAGGCCATCAATTCTCGCTCGGCGGTGGTCTTCGCGAAGCACCCTGTAAGGGCAGACCACGCTGAGAATTGACCAACGCAAAACCAAGAGACCTGCGGTCGTATCGCGGCGGGGTGGGACACCCTCGCCGAGCGGGCAAAGCAATGTGATTAATGAGAAGCATCTGAGGCAGGATCATCCTTGAGCAGTTGAACAGCATGGGAAAGAACGGGCATTATCGTTTCCAAATTTTCAACCGCGCCCTTTGGACTGCCAGGCAGATTGATAATTAATGTTCGCCCACGGATGCCGGCAACGGCGCGCGAAAGCATGGCATGTGGGGTCTTCTTCAAACTTTCGGTACGCATCGTTTCGGCGAGACCGGGTGCGTCGCGTTGGGTAACTGCGCGCGTCGCCTCAGGAGTGACGTCGCGCGGGGCAAAGCCAGTGCCGCCAGTGGTGAGGATCACGTCAAATTCGCCGCTATCGGCCCACTCCGTCAGCGCGGCGCGAATGGCAGATTCATCGTCGGGAAGAATTTGCTCTTTGGCGACAGACCAGCCTTGAGTTTGGATAAGAAGCGTAAGCGCGGGCCCGGATAAGTCGGCGCGCTCTCCGCGTGAGGACCTGTCTGAGAGAGTCAAGATCCCGAATCGGATCGTCATGGGAATTCTTTTCCGAAAATACGGTTTTCCTTCATTTCGCGCCAGCCGCGATGCTCGTAAAATTCAGCCGCAGTTGAGTTATCTTCAAAAATAAGCAGATAAGATTTCAGGCAGCCCTTCGCCTGCAATCGTTTTTCCACTTCGTTGAGCAGTGCTGTTGCAACGCCATTTTTACGCAAATCAGATCGCACCGCGAGGTGATAGATCAATCCGCGGCGTCCATCATATCCCCCGATAACGGTGCCGATGATTTGATCGTTCAGTTCTGCAACCAGGAACAGGTCTGGATCGCGCTGAAGTTTCCTCTCGATCTCCTGCAGAGTATCTGAGCGTCCCACAGTCACCCCGCTCTCCATGGCTTCCCATAAACGCAGGGCGTCTTCGTAATCGGCGGGGAAACGAAATTCGCGTATATGAGCCTGGGAGGTCATTTCGAAGATTTGATGGTTTGTTTCAACATTAATATGAGGTCGTCTGGCATGTAAGGCTTGAGCAGAAAACCGTTCGCACCGCGCTTCAAACAATCCTCTTTTACGGGCGCACCGGAAGACATGACCACGCGTACATCTTTTATATCGTCTGAACTTCTGATGACGTCGAGGATCTCCAAACCGCTCTGGTGCGACAGATGCACATCCATGAGGAGCACGTCCGGTCTTTCGGCGCGAATTACATCCGGCACGTTTGCATCCACACTCAGAGAGACAACTTCAAAACCCTCCATTTTCAAGAGGGTTTTCAACAGCGAAACCATCGTGGCGTCATCTTCCGCGATCAGTATTTTTGGCATTCTTCTTTGCTTTCGTTTGCTTGGATTTTTTCTTTACGGGTTTCATCCCCTTCGCCCTTACAGGATGCTTACCCTTCACCCTTCGGGTACTTCGCGGGTACGATGTCGCGAGGGACGATGTCGCCGTCGGCTTCATCCCCTTCGCCCTTACAGGATGCTTACCCTTCACCCTTCGGGTACTTCGCGGGTACGATGTCGCGAGGGACGATGTCGCCGTCGGCTTTTCCAGCGCGGCATTGATCACCTCGTCCACAGATTCTGCAAATACGAATTTCATCGTTTCACGGATCTCGTCGGGAACGTCCTCAACATCCTGTTCATTGCGCTTGGGCAGGATGACGGTCGTGAGACCGTTGCGATGCGCCGCCAGCACTTTTTCCTTCACTCCGCCGATCGCCAGCACCTGGCCACGCAGTGTGATCTCTCCCGTCATGCCCACCTGGGGCTTCGCCTTGCGGCCTGAGATCAATGACACCAGTGATGTTGCCATGGTCACGCCTGCGGATGGCCCGTCTTTGGGTTGTGCACCCGAAGGAATATGCATATGGATATCGAATTTTTCAAAGAATTCATGGGGGATGCCCAACGACTGTGCGCGGGAACGCACATAAGACAATGCGGCGCGTGCAGACTCGAGCATCACGTTCCCGATCGAGCCCGTCACCTGAAAGCCGCGCCCACCCGGCATGGCCGTTGCTTCCACAAACAATACCTCGCCACCGAAGGAGGTCCATGCCAGGCCGGGCACGACCCCAGGAATGGATGTGCGCTTGTTCAGTTCTTCCGGTCCCAGGAAAATGGGATGGTCGAGATAGTCTTCGAGGCCTTCGGGTACGATCTCGAATTTTTCAGCTTTACCTTCGGCGATCTTTGTGGCCGCCTTGCGACAGACCGCGCCGATCTTGCGTTCCAGATTACGCACGCCGGCCTCGCGCGTATATTCACGAATGATCTTCTTCAACGCGTCGTCCGCGAAGGATATTTCGTTCTCACGCAGGCTGTTCTCGCGGATCTGCCTTGGGATAAGATAGCCGCGCGCAATTGCCAGTTTTTCATTTTCTGTATAACCGGAGAGGAAGATGATCTCCATACGATCGCGTAACGGCCCCGGGATGGTTTCCAGTGTATTCGCCGTTGTGATGAAAAAGACCTGCGAAAGATCGTATGAGACTTCGAGATAATTATCACGGAATTCTGTATTCTGCTCGGGATCCAGCACTTCCAACAAGGCGGAAGCGGGGTCGCCGTGGAAATCATAGGTAAGCTTATCGACTTCATCGAGCATAAAGACGGGATTCTTTGAGTCGACGCGGCGCAGCGACTGCAGAATACGCCCGGGCATCGCGCCGATGTATGTACGGCGATGGCCTCGGATCTCGGCCTCATCGCGCATACCGCCCAATGATGTGCGGATGAACTTGCGGCCCATGGCACGCGCGATGGACTGCCCGAGCGAGGTCTTGCCAACACCGGGTGGGCCAACGAAACACAGGATCACACCTTCGCGCTCGCGACGGATGGCATCGTTCGATTCCTCCTTCTTTTCATCCTTGCGATCGACCCGCAATTTACGGATCGCCAGAAATTCAAGAATGCGGTCTTTGACATCTTCGAGTCCATAATGATCTTTATTAAGAATTTCGCGCGCATGCGCAATATCAAGATGATCTTCTGTGGATTTCGACCACGGCAGGACTGTCAACCAATCCAGATAGGTTCGGATGACCCCATACTCTGCCGCGGCAGTTGGCAAACGGGATAAGCGATCCAGCTCACGTTTGGCCTGCTTATTGGCTTCCTCGGGCATCTTCGCGTCTTCGATCTTCTTACGAAAATCCTCCACCTCCACGGCCTGCTCGTCTTTTTCGCCAAGCTCGCGTTGAATGGCTTTCATTTGTTCCCGCAGGAAGTATTCGCGTTGTACTTTCTCTATCTCGCCGCGGGCTTCGTTCTGTATCTTTTGCCCAAGCTGTAAAACTTCCGCTTCGCGCACAAGCAGGCCGAGCAATTTCTTTAATTTTTCCTGTACAGAATCGAACTCGAGGATCTCCTGTGAATCTTTCAGACCCATGCGTTGGAAATTTGCGATGGTGTAGGCAGTTTGAAGCGCATCATCAATTGAAGTGATCGAATTAGCCAATTCTTCCGGGAACGAGGGGATCATCTGTGTGATCTGCTGGAATTGGTCGCGCGCGTTGCGGGCAAGCGCATCGATCTCGAGGCCGTCTTCCACAATTTCCGGCGCCAGTTCAATATGGGCCTTAAGATAGGGTTCTTCTTGAACGAATTCCCCGAGACGGAAGCGATCCATGCCCTGGACGAGCAGGCGCACTGTGCCATCCGGTGCGCGCAATAGACGATGGACAGTTGCAATGGTGCCAATGCGGTACAACTCACCCGGGCCTGGCGTTTCCTTTTCAGGATCCAATGCCGCAACGAGCCCCACAAGTTTATCTCCTGCAACCACATCGTCCACAAGTTTGATCGAACGAGCCTGTCCAACAGTCAACGGGACGGCAGTGTTGGGATAAACAACCACACCGCGTAATGGCAGGATGGGCAATACGTCGGGATATTTCTGCCCTTCGGTTTTCTCACCCGGCTCGGGCACGCGTGGGGCGTCGTCCTTTTTCCCAAGGCCCGCAAAGACCGAATTCATGAAGAGCGTGGTCATCTCGTCATCGATGTCTTCAAGAGATTGGAAGTCGTTCAAGCCGGTATTCCAGCGGGAGGCGGGCATTTTTTATTTGACCTTAATTTGATTTTTCTTTTGGCAATATGATCGTTAGAAATCCGTCCCGATATTCTGCGCTTGCACGTTCAACATCCACAGGGCCGGGAATGCCGATGGCGGTGGCAAACTTTCCAAAACGGATCTCCATCTGGTGAAAAGCGCGGCGGCCGGGCAGGTCCGGGCGTGAGCCGGATATCAACAACAGGTTATTTTCGACAGAGACATCAAAATCATCTTCACGCATTCCCGCTATTTCAACGCGAACAATATAGGCTTCATCAGTTTCAAATTCATCGGTTGGAGGGCTCCAGACCTTGGAACGCACCTGCCAACTCACCGCGTGAAGTATCTCACGGCGGGTTTCCAGCAAAGCGTGACCGGATTTACGAACGATTGTGGGCATAGACCTGCTCCTTCCTATGCACTTTGAATGGATTGTTCAGCACCCCCGGCGGGATTCGAACCCACAACCTCCTGCTTAGAAGGCAGTTGCTCTGTCCATTGAGCTACGGGGGTAAATTCAATTTTTGTTTCAACAACAAAAATTGCTATTCTTCTCTTTCAGACACAGGACGCTGCGTGTTAAAGGGACGCAAGCCCCGATATACACGCGGACCGGCGATGGTTCTTAAAATCGTATCAGCGGGACGGCCTAGTTTTTTACCGAGTTCGTCAGCGGACATCGGCACATTTCCATTGACGATGAACGTGCGGAAAACAGCTTCAACCAATGCGGTACGTGCATTTGAAAAATCCGGCTGCAGCGCACAATGGCTCATCAACGCATGTTGAATGCCGTCCACCAGTTTCACTTCTGCCGTCTGAGGGTCGATCCAATCGATCATCTCACCTTCTTCAATATCCGCAAAGGCTTCCTGATGTTCGAGACATAACAGGGAGCGCAGGAAAACATGCCAGTCATTTTCGTTCTGCTTCCACCAATCAAAGTCAATATGGAAGGGTGTTTTGGCTGTTGGCTTTAGCAGGCTCATTCGGCATCCCGATCGAGACGAAAGTGCAAGTCGCCGACATGCTTGAAAATGGGGTTACCTGCCAGCAAGGCAAACAAAGGCGCCGGCGGTACACGGCGTACAAGGTTCACGCCCGCGTACAACTCCTGTGCATGAACGTGGCCTTGTGGATTGGACTTGCTTAACTCGCGCAGGACCAGCACCATCAGGTCTTCGAATGAACGTTTCTTTTCCCACAGCGGATCAAGCGCTTTGAAATCCGGAACGTGAATTGTCATACGGTCATTAAACTCTGCCGTGATCTGCTGTTTCAGCATCGCAAAAACCAGACCGCCATCCGCACCGACTATTACCGTGCGCACCCAATCCTTGGAGGAGCGCTGACTCTTTGCATCCACGATCACTTCGCCGGGTTTTTCACCGCGTCTCACCTGAACCAATGAACCAGGGATCAATTGACGGGACTTATACCATTCGCGCAAACCAAAAACATATCCATGCTCGAGCACGACCCAGGCGGGAATACGCTGCCTGGATTTTGCATCCACAAGCGTAAAACGCACGCGCGGAGTTTCATAAGCTGTTGGGAAGAGCCTGCGCGCCCGAGGAGACATGGGCAGGGTGCCAGCGCGCAGATGCGGGTAGATCAACGTGATATTATGCGAAGTAATATCATCATGCAGGTCTGATTCTTCCGCTGGAGTCAATTCATCGTCCAGCTGTGATTCGAGGTGCTTCATTGCATCATCCAGGATCGCACGATCGTGTGCGATCTCTTCATAACGCAACCACAAGGGTACTTCGCGTACATAATCCGGTTCAAGGCGTCGCAGGCACCAAAGCACCTGACCGGCCGGGCCAACTTCATCGAATCGATCGTCATCTTGCAATGCATAATTCAAGGAAAATTCGGCAAGCTTCGGGTTCACGCCGGCTGGCAATTCAACATCCTTCACGAGGGCCTCGGTGGAAAGCGGTTCGCCACCTGCCATATCCAAAACAGCCTCCGCGAGATTCAGTTGTCCTTGATTAATGTCGATCAACAAGGCGCGCGGGAACCAGCGCCCGGCGATCTTCACCAAACTCTCATCCGACGAAAAAGCGAAATCCAGCTTTTTCTCGATCGAGTCACCCGTTTCATGCAGGATCGAAGCGGGATTCAATTCATCGTTTTGCGGCGTTTGCAGCGGCGTATCATTCAAGCCATGAGAATCAAAATTGGCCGCGAACATACGCTGCGATCCATCTTCCAACGCAACGGTAATGACATCGAAGCCATTCAGCGACGGATTCACCCCTGCGCGAACTGCGGCAACTTTGCCTTGCTGCCAACCCAATGCCGGGAGCACCAAATCGTCGCCGATTTGATATTTCTCCCTCGGAATATAGGGTTTGCCGGCGGCCTTCTGTTTGCTCTCCGTTGTAATGCGCTCGCTTTTGATGCGCGCCTCAATCAACGCTGTGGAAAGATCGCGAGCAGTAAGAGGGGTCTCACGCTCAAACAGATAGGTGTGCAAATTTTCAATGTCTTGCGGGGTGATCTGGATCGTTGACCAGTATTCTTTGGGAAGTGTAAATGCGCCTGACATACTCAGCCTTGAAATAATATTGTGCCTAACACATGGCGTATTTATTATACCTTACCTTCCACGCAGCTCCCATGTTTTGAGAAAAATTGCACAGGTAAGAACTCACAATATTTCTTCATCCCATTCTAATAAATTTCGGGTAAAGTACACAATCATTAAAAAAAGGAAAATAATAAGTGAAAAATATTTTACGTATTGGCATTGTACTTCTTACGATCATTCTTACTGCATGTGGGCAGACGCCTCAAACCGCCACCGAACCTGCCCTCCCAACACAGGCTGAATCTCAGCCGACTACGCTTCCCGCGCCCACAGACACTCCCCCGTCTGCAACAGAAACGCCTGTTCCAGAACCAACAGAAGCACCTGCGTCTGTTGGTTTTGCAAATAACGTAATGCCGATCTTTCAGACATCTTGTGTAGAATGTCATGGCGTCAGACAGGTGAAGGAAGGCCTCGATTTGCAGACCTACGAAACGACCCTGGCCGGTTCATTCAACGGCCCGGTGATCGTCCCTGGCAACGCCTCAGAAAGTCTGCTTATTCAATTGGTGGTCGAAGGTGAAATGCCCAACCGCGGCCCCAAACTCACGGCTGAACAGATCCAGATCATTTCAGAGTGGATCAATGCAGGCGCGTTGAACAACTAACGTCTTCAGATAAGGCGTCAAGAGAAACAGGGACTGGCTAAATTAGCAGTCCCTGTTTCTTCATGACAAGCATAAGTGCAGGACCCTCACCCAAATGGGTCATACCCTTGACGCGTAAGCGATCTGATCGTAAAATCGTATTAATCGGATTAATCCTATTTATGCTTCGTGAACGCACCTCTCCTAATATTTCTGAATTTTTCCGCTATCTGGCTTCGCACCCGGAAGCTGAGAATGGATTGCCTTCTTTAAACGAACTGGGGCGCGAGCTGGAAATCAGCCTTGCTTCTCTGCGTGAACAATTGGAAGTGGCGCGTGCCCTCGGCCTTGTGGAAGTCAAACCGCGCACAGGCACACGACGACTGCCCTATTCATTCACACCGGCAGTGCGCCAAAGCCTTGGTTATGCCCTGGCGCTGAATGACGATCACTTTCGAAAATTCGCAGAAATGCGCAATCACCTCGAAGCGGCCTACTGGTACGAAGCAGTTGCAAAACTGACTGCGCAGGACAAACAGGAATTACAGGCCCTGATCACACGTGCATGGGACAAGATCCGCGGTACGCCTGTGCAAGTGCCTCACGAAGAACATCGCAGGCTGCACCTTGCCATTTTCAGCCGGCTTGATAATCCGTTCGTGATCGGTGTTTTGGAAGCCTATTGGGAGGCCTACGAAGGTGTAGGCTTGAACGTATTTGTCGGTGGCTATGAATATCTACAGGAAGTGTGGAGATACCATCAGCAGATGGTTGAGACCATTTGTAACGGCAATTTTGAAGTCGGGTACGACGCACTCGTCAAACATACGGACCTTTTATATCATCGTCCATAAATACCATGTCATTGCGAGTCTTCGAGAAGCAATCCGTGAAAGCATTGGAGATTGCTCACCTGCGAGACTCAAACGGCGAGTGCAACAAAAGCAGTGCGGCGCAAGTGTCGGGCTATCGCTCTCGCAACGACATAACTTACGAGGAGTTCCATGAACAAGATAGTCAACGATTTTTCAATCACAATCGGCACAAAGAATGGCTCGGGAAGCTCCACGGCCAACAACACCATCCTGCGTTCGATCTTCAAGATGGGCATTCCTGTCTCGGGCAAGAACCTGTTCCCCTCGAATATCCAGGGCCTGCCGACGTGGTACACGATCCGCGTCAACAAGGATGGCTTCATTGCACGCCGCGACCACAATGACATTGTGATCGCGATGAATCCTGATTCGTTCGCAAAGGACCTGGCATCTGTTCTGCCGGGCGGGGCATTTTTCTACGCCGACGACATCAAGCAGCCCATCACACGCGTAGACATCGCCATCTATCCGATGCCCATCAAGAGCATGGTTCGCAACGACCCGAATGTCCCTGCTGATTTTCGCGACCTGGTTGGCAACATGGTGTACGTGGGCATCCTCGCGCAATTCATCGGCATGGACCTGGAAAAAATCCTCGCTGCGTTAACCTTCCACTTTAAAGGCAAGCAAAAGCCCATTGACATGAACATCAACGCGGTAAAAGCCGGTGCTGAATGGGCAAAGACGATCGAAAAGAAAGACCCATTTTATCTTGAAGCCATGGACAAGACAGACGGACTGATCATGGCAGATGGAAATACGGCTGCAGCAGTGGGTTCTATTTTTGGCGGTGTGCAATTTGCCGCCTGGTACCCGATCACCCCGGCCTCCTCCCTCGCGGAAGGCCTGATCGATTATTTACCCATCTTGCGTAAACGCGAAGATGGGAAGAAAACCTACGCAGTGATCCAGGCGGAAGACGAGCTCGCTGCCCTCGGGATGACTGTTGGCGCCGGTTGGGCAGGGCTGCGCGCAATGACATCCACCTCCGGACCCGGGCTTTCCTTGATGACCGAGTTTGCAGGTCTGGCCTATTACGCTGAAATACCTGTTGTGATCTGGGACGTACAACGCATTGGCCCAAGCACCGGCCTGCCCACTCGCACATCACAAGGCGATCTGACTTTTACCTACCACATCGGCCACGGTGATTCTCATTCGATCATCCTATTGCCAGGCGATATTACGGAATGTTTTGAGTTCGGCTGGCGCTCGTTCGACATTGCGGAGCGGGTTCAAACGCCAGTATTCGTATTGAGCGACCTCGATATCGGAATGAATCAATGGATGAGCAAACCATTTGAATACCCGAACCAGTCTTTTGATCGCGGCAAGGTGCTTTGGGAAAAAGACCTCGAGGAGATCAAGGGCAACTGGGGGCGCTACCTTGATAAGGATGGCGACGGTATTCCATATCGCACCATTCCCGGCAACAAGCATCCATCAGCCTCTTATTTCACTCGCGGGACCGGGCACGATGAATACGCAAAATATACCGAAGACTCCGACACTTACCTGAGGAACATGGAACGCCTCAAGCAAAAACACTTCAAGGCGAAGGATTTCATGCCCGCGCCTGTGGTGCATACGACGAAGGATGCGACCGTGGGCATTATCGCCTACGGCTCCACCGAGGCCGCTGTTCTCGAAGCGCAACATCAACTGGCTCACGAGCATGGTATTGAGGCAGACTTCCTGCGAATCCGCGCGATTCCCTTCACACCCGAAGTCGATCAATTTCTTGAAAAATACGACCAGATCTTTGTCGTCGAAATGAACCGCGATGGGCAAATGGCCCAGATCCTGACGACCGAGTATCCACAATACTCGATGAACTTCAAGTCCGTGGCCTATCACGATGGGCTTCCGGCCGCTGCGAGATGGGTACGCGAGGGAATTCTCGCAAAGTATCAAAAAAGTTCAGCTGCTGTGAAAACGCGTAGAATCGCGACAACGCCAACCATAAAGGGAAAGAAAACCGCCTCGAAGGCGATTGCAGCCGCGGGGTCCAAAAAAGTGGCGACGAAGTCGGTGAAGCTTGCTGCTTCGTTGAAGACATCCGCAAAAAGGAGTAAATAACCATGAGCGAAGCTCTCCCCATGGCCGGTGCGCCTGCAAATGTGAACCTGGCCGGCCTTGCAAAAAACGATTATCGCGGCGCGCCGAGCACCC
>CAZJYB010000060.1:0-22167 GCA_964549865.1 uncultured Anaerolineaceae bacterium | reverse complement strand
ATCTGGACTCATGTGTTATACGCGCTCGGTGCCCCCTGCTCCTTCCGTTTCTATCGTTGGCAGGAAAGTGTAAACCGTCCGCTCTTTTAATAATTGATGCCCTGACTTAGGGCACGGGAAATATAACCCACACAGCCCAAAGAGGCAAGCGATAATAAAAAAACGGCAATCTGCTATAATCGGTCGCATGATTCTTACGTTCCATGACGGCGCCTGCATTCGTGCGAGCGCAGGGGATACGACCATCGTATTTGGGCCGGTGTCCAAGCAGTCGAAGAATTTTAAACCGACCAATTTCGGGGCGGATGTCGCATTCGTACCGCTGAATGATCCTGATATGAACGGTGTTGAGGAAGCGCAACGCGGGGACCGTGTTCCCTTTGCCGTGTACGGTCCGGGCGAATACGAGGTGAAAGAGATTACGGCAGCTGGCTTTCCTTCGCAGTCAACATATGGCGGGACGGAGCGCGTACATTCAATATATTCGTGAAAATATTTGTGGAGATGAGATGAAATATTACCTGGGTATAGATGTGGGTTCCTCAAAAACGCATGCGCTGATTGTAGATGAAACCGGAAAATGCCTCGGGTTTGGGAAATCCTCCGGGGGTAACCACCAAAGTGTTGGTTACGACGGTCAGATCAAGGTGCTGCAAGAGTCATTTTCGCAGGCGTTAAAAATGTCCGGCGTGGATGCGGCTCGGATCGCTGGAGCAGGTTTCGGCGTCGCGGGATACGATTTCCCATCCGACCGGGATTCACATCTTATTAGTATTGCAACCTTAAAGTTATCCTGCCCGTTCGAAATTGAAAATGACGGGTTCAATGGCCTGTATGCCGGCACATCGCACGGATATGGGGTGAACGTCACCGCCGGATCGTCGAATAACTGCCGCGGGCGCGGCCCGGACGGACGTATCGCGCGTATCGTCGGCAATGGCATACTGTACGGAGAGTTTGGTGGAGGACTGGAGATCACCTTTCGCGCGTTGCGAATGGTCAATTACGCCTGGATCAAACGGGGACTGCAAACCGCGCTTACCAGGATCTTGCTCGATGCCACGGGTGCGAAAGATGAAATGGACCTGATGGAGGGACATTCCAGTGGACGATACGAATTATTTCCCCACATGGCACTGGATGTCTTTCGCGCCGCGCACGAAGGTGACGAAGTGGCACGCGACGTCATTCGCTGGGCCGGCGAGGAACTGGGATGGCTCGCGGTGGCGGCGATCCGCCAGCTTGAAATGGAAAACGAAGAGGTTGAAGTGGTGCAATCGGGAAGCGTGTTCGATGGCGGCGCGCTCCTGACAGACTCCATGCGCGAAATCGTTCTCAAGCATGCGCCCCAGGCAAAACTTATCCGCCTGCAAGCACCACCTGTTGTCGGCGCGGTTTTATTAGGCATGGAAAGCGCCGGCTTTGATGGTTACGCAGTTCGTGAAAAAATAGCCCAAACAGCAATAGAGTTGGTCAAATAAAAGTTCTTAAAAAAAATTACGCGGGTGTCGGATTCACCTGTGTTCATTCACTTCTGTCGGGGTGGAGAGGTTTGGCGAAATACAAGATGGGACTGGCGTTTGCCAGTCCCATCTTGTTGTAAAGATAGATCTGCTATGGCAAGATGTAGGTGATGACCAACAGGAGCTTGCCGCTGGTGTGATCACCACTCAGGAATTTTCATGAAGCCGGCCGCGTGATCATTACATCAGTGGTATCGCCGAAGGATGCTGGTCTTCGTTGATTTGTGCGTTTCCGTTGGTTTGGGCGTGGACGTGCTCGTAGATGTCACAGTCGGCGTGGTGGTAGGAGTGGCCGTCACCACGATCGGGCTGGCTTGAGGAGGGAAAGCAACCGACCGGCACAAAGAATCGATCATGGCTGGCGCAACGTATCAAGCACCGTTCTGGCCAGCTCGAAATTGCCGCCTTCGAGATTGGCACGTACAAGCCATCCGCCGTCCATCACGATCATGACACGATCAAATACTCCACCAGAGCCGGAAACAACGGTGACTCGTGCAGCCGGGTTACCCGCGAGTGTCAACCTTTCCTCTCTAAAGATATCAAGATTCCCCGCGACGGCTTCCAATTTGACATTTTCCACGAAGGTATTCAACAGCACGCTGGCACTGGGAGGCGGATATGCATCCCCTTCCCAGCCTATGGGAGGTGCCTCGATGCTCATGGAGATAATAGATGGCGTCCACTCCAGCTTATGAGGCGGATTGGCCGGATCAAAAGAAGTGATCTGCACCCCAAAAGCGATCGGCTGGACAATCCAGTTGGAAGGATAATCGAAAACCATCCCGAAGCCCATCTCGCCCTCGCCGCGGCTATCCCGGTATGTCGTGGTGGAGCCGGAGTTGCTGCCATCGCTGACGCGGATGTCCACCCAGAAAGGCTGGTCGGCGCCCGGGCCGATTCCGAAGAGCCTGTCGTCAGGGACGCTGGAGAGCGCCCAGGCGCTGCGGTACGCGCCGTTGGCGGCCGGGGCCTGGAGCGACACCGAAAGGTCCACCGCCGCACCGGGCGCGACGCTCGCGGGCAGGTTGACCCAGTCCGGGCCGCTCAGTTTGTGATCGCCGTAAAATACGAGTTTGTAGGCGGTGGTCCAGGCGCAGGTGCCCACGTTTTTGATGCGCCAGGTCTTGATGAAGTTCATGTTCGGCGCGAAGATCGACTTGTCGGGGACGGTCACATCGCCTACGAACGCTGCGCGGTTGCAGGCGGAATCCGCCGTCGGCGTGGGGGAGCCTGGGGCTCCCGTGGCGGGCTGCGTGGGCATCTGCGGCGGCAAGGGGGTTGCCGTCACCACGATTGGGGTGGGTTGGGCAAGCAGAGGCGTGGGCGCTTGCTCGATGCTGACCTGCCAGGTGCCGCACGCAGAAAGCGCGGCTGCGGCTGCCAAAAAAAGAACCATGAGTCTCGTATACATTCGTCCTCCGGGGTCTCATCTAACGCTGAACGTGGATAGGATCTCTTCGAATTTATGGACGATCCGTGCGCGGTCGAACTCCGTGTAGGTCGCGGCCAGCTCGGGCGATAAATTGCCAATACTGAAAGAGCTGATGTGGAATACGATTTCATAACAGGAGTCTACGTGCGCCGTGCGATAAATAAGCTCTTGCATGCCCGTCCCTGCGGCAGCCCCTGCCTCCTCATGGTAGACGTAAGTACGGCCATTGATCGTCCTCATCTCCGCACCCGGCTCGAGATCGACGCAGGCAGATTTGGCCTGCAGGTCATCGATGGTGTTCAACATGAAGAAGGCTTCGTTCAGGTTGGTGGTAAAGTAGAAATCCGGGTTGATAAAATTAAGGATCAGCAAGGGGGCGCCGAAGTAGCGGTTCCCGGTTGGGGGGTGGGTCGTGGGCGCAAACTCGTCGGAGTAGCCCAGGGTCAGCCCGCGCTGCGGGTCCGTAAATTCGAAATACTGCCTGGCCTGCCCGGGCGGGTTGATGGCCACGCGCATCGCAAAGTCTCCGGCCACCGGGGCCATGACCCTAATGAAGTAATCTTGAGTGGCAGGCAACACGCCGCGCCAAAATATACATGACGGACATAGTGCAATGCCATCCTGGCCTCTAATATCAATTAGAAAATACCAGGAATCACTTTGTCCAGGGGAAATCGAGACAGACATAACCTGTCCCTGTATCGCACTGACGGCATAAACTTTAATTTGATTAGAATTCAGATTATCGATCACATCCGTCCAGGTAGCATAGGAGCCAAATTGAATCCTATATGGCGGAAGAAATGCGCTCAAATCGGGAGCGGGTTGCATGGAAGCCGGTATAGGTAATGGCGTTGCGGTCGGGTCTGAATTGGGGCTTTGTTCCACCCAAACTTCGGGAGCAAGTTGCGTCGGAGCCGGTAAAGGCAATGTTGTCGTGGTTGGGTCTGGATTAGGGCTTTGCTCCCGCCTCACTTCCAACGTGCCACAGCCGGAGAGCAGGATTACGGCTGTTAAAAATAAAAAGAGGATTTTCTTTAACATCAGCTTCTCCAAACAAAATAGGCTGTGAGGACTATCCACAGCCTATTTATATCAAACTCCCGTTACCAGCCTGCAACCGCCCGGTTACAGTTTTGTGACAGGCCAACTCAGCCGCTGCGCCCGGCTGGCAGATGAATGCTGAAGACAGTACCTTGCCGTTCGCCCTGCCGCGAGGCGACTCTCAGGCTGCCGCCATGCAGGTCGATAATCCGCCCGGCCAGTGCCAGGCCCAGGCCGCTGCCTTCAATGCCGCGTGCGTTCGCGCCTCGGTATAACTCTTCAAAAAGATGAGACAGGTCCTCCGGTGAAATGCCCGCACCGCCGTCGGCCACTTCGATGACCACATTGCGCCCATCCTCGCGGGCGCGCACTTCCACAGAGTTGCCCGGTAGGGTGAACTTGAGCGCGTTATCGATCAGGTTGTAAAAAGCCAGCCCGAGCAGGTCGCGATCACCAGTCACAAGCGGCAGGAGTGGGACGTTGGCAATCAGCAGGCTGACGACGCGCCCCTGATAGGCCGGCAGGCTTGATGCGGCTTCGACGATTTCTTCCAGAACGTTGGGCACGTAAACAGGAAGGCGCTCCAATGGCCTCTCGTCCAGGTCCGAGAGTTTGCGCAAGTCCGCCAGCAGTCGGGTGAGACGCTCCACGTCGCGGCGGGCGTTGGCGGTGGCGCGCTCGCGGTCGCCGGCCGAAGCGGATTCACTCAGGTTGGCCAGCGCGGCGCGCAAACCGGTCAACGGGTTCTTTAACTCATGGTCGAGACGGCTGACGAAACTGCGGCGGCGTTGCTCCCCTTGCAGGAAGGCATTGTCCTTTCCCCATTTCTGTCCCAGTTGTATAAAACCGATCAAAATGGAGATCAACGCTCCAAACAGAAAGACAACCACCCCTATGCCCACGCGAAAGACGAGCACTGGCTCTGGCGTGATCAGACCGGTAATCAGTCCTGAGCCGCAGAGTCCCAGGGCAAGTGGAGCTAGTGTGAGCAGGACGCGTTTTATCATGGTCAGCGCAATGCCTGAACATCCGCAGAAAAGCGATAGCCCTCGCCAGGAACGGTTTCAATAAAACGCGGCTGCTCAGGGTCATCACCCAGCGCGCGGCGTAATTCCGCCATGCGCGTGTCCACCGTGCGCGTGCCGGCCGGGTACTGCCAGCCCCAGACCATTTCAAGCAGGCGCTCGCGGCTGACGCACTCATCCGGATGGGTCATTAGATATTCGAGCACGGCCAGCGCTTTGGGGGTCAGTTCCAGCACTTTACCGTTAAATGTTGCCCGGCGGGCATGGCGGTCAAGGGTTAGATCGCCGCACGCCAGCATCCATGCGGCAGAAAGTGATTTTTCACCGGGACGGGCTCGGCGTAGGATGGCGCGAATTCGGGCCAACAGTTCGTGCGGATCGAACGGCTTGTTGAGATAATCGTCGGCGCCTTCTTCAAGGGCCAGGGCGCGTTCGGATGATTCGCCGACATGCGTGAGCAGGATGGTCGGTGTCCAATTCGTGGCGTTACGCAAACGGCGCAGCACTTCGCGCCCATCCATGCGCGGCATCAGCACGTCGAGCAGAAGCAGATCAGGGTGCTGGGATCGGGTCTTTTCCAGCGCGGAAACGCCGTCGCTGACGACCAGTACGCGGAACCCGGCGCGCTCCAGAAACGGAGCCAGGCTGTCCGTGACGGCTGGATCATCGTCTGCAAGCAGGATGGTGGTTTTTTCGTCCATATGCCGTTTTGTCTTTCGCTTCTTGCCCTTAATATGTACGTCTTCGAAACATTTGAGACACAAAGGCAAATTTACTAAGGTGATGTTTCCCGGTCATGATGGATTATACTGCGGGTGATTGCAGGTTCTGCAACCGCCTTTGATGCAAAGTTCGTTTCTTGATCTGGTCTCTTCTGGAAAGCACCTCCTTGGCTCTGCGATGATAAACATCCGCCGGTGTTAGGTTGTTCAGGGACGCGTGATAGCGCTGGTCGTTGTAATAAGCTAGGTCGCCCATGTCGATAATTATTCGCCATAGCTTAAATTTTACACCTGTTTGACCGCAGGACTTCTGCATTGTCCGTTGTCACGCTCGACGACTTAATGAGCAGGGAATGCAGGCTGTAACCCATCCAGACACAAACTCAAGGAGAGTGCTATACATCGAGCCGACGAACGGCGGGCTTATGAAAAAAAAAGACTCCCGCGAATTGGGAGTCTTCCTCTTTTGTCGGGGTGGAGAGATTTGAACTCTCGACCTCACGGACCCGAACCGTGCGCTCTACCGGTCTGAGCCACACCCCGATAACGTCCCCATAGAGGGAAGCCCGCCCATTATACCATTCCACTTTGTTTTCGCAAGACGGGCTATGGATGGAGCATCACTTCCATTGTATAAACATAGATGTATTTCTTCAATTCGGGATCGCTCACCGAAATTTCAGGGTTGTCCTGACGAAAAACAAGACGAGCCAGTGTGGGCTCTGTGACTTTATAGGGAAGCGTGGTCTCGAATTCTTCGGGATCGATCCCTTTAAAAGTCAGTACACGCGAGGCAAGCGGCTTGCCATTCGGCAAAAGAAGTTCGGCAAATACCGGCTGGTTATTAAAGGGCCAAAAAAGACCTTTAAGAGTAAGAACACCACCAAATATATCATCCCCATCCTGAAGATCATCCAGCATGCAACGTTCATAGATCATGTTTCCCACAGGGTTGACCTGGTTTTGACCGATCGAATAAAGAAGCACAGGCATGGTGTTGAGCATTTGAATACGGCGCAGCTCATCTTTGGAAGAGATGCGGATGTAGCCCTTTTCTGAGACGGCGCGTATTTCAAAGGCCATATCGAAACTGCGATAGTTGCCGCCCAAATTACGCTGGACACGCTCAAGGCCGCGCTGCAAAACACGCCCATCTTCACCCAACAGGTCCACCTGCACGATCTCGCTCTCCCCCGCCACCAACATGACCTGCAAACTGATCGGCGATATCAGGCTGGACATCGGCCCGGGCGAAATGAATCGCACCTGCGCAAAATCAGTGAAACCCGGCTCAAAGGTGGGCGTGGCCGTTGGAAGAGCTGTGGAAGGAATGGGTGTTTCAGTGGGAAGCGATGTTTCGGTTGGAACAACCGAACGGGTCAGTGCGTCTGCAGTTGCGAAGACAGCCTGCCCGGTCAGCGCAACTGCGGTTGGCAGGTAATCGGGAGGAAAAGGCGTGGGCCCGGGCCCTGCCAATTGGGTGCAGGCAGATAAAAGTCCGAGGAGAGAGGCGAATACAACGATCTTGCTTTTCATTATGTCATCCAAAGAAAGAGACGCCCTTGTTATCAGGGCGTCTCACCTGTTAATATGAACTACAGCCCATAGATATCGCTATATTTCTTTGTCAGATAGCGAACATAGGACGCGGCGTCTATTTTCGAGCCGGTAATGCGCTGCACAAGATCCTGTGGATCATATTTATGGCCAAAGACATGGATCTTCTCGCGCAGCCAGCCAAGCAACGAATCAAATTTTCCCTTGCGGATCTGATCGTCGAGGTCCTTGATGTCTTTATTGATCTGCTCCCACAGTTGGGCTGAGACAAGGTTTCCGAGCGCATATGTGGAGAAATAACCGATCGCGCCGCCAGACCAGTGAATATCCTGCAGGACGCCCTGCGCGTCGTTGGGTGGTGTAATGCCCAGATAGTCCTTCATCTTTGCATTCCAGATCTCGGGGAGGTCCTTGACCTTCATGGTACCGTCCACCATGCCGATCTCCAATTCGAGACGAAGCATGATATGCAGGTTGTAAGTAGACTCATCTGCATTGACGCGGATCAGGGACGGTTCAACCTTGTTGATCGCCTTGTAGAACGACTTTACATTCACGCCATCCAGTTGCGAGGGAAAGATCTTTTTTATTTGAGGAAAGAAATACTCCCAGAACGGGAGCGAACGGCCCACCAGATTCTCCCACATGCGCGACTGCGATTCGTGCACGGCAAGCGACGTGCCATTTGCAAGCGGTGTGCGCTCATAAGCGGGCCGTATACCCTGTTCGTACATCGCATGGCCCGATTCGTGCATGGCACTGAAAAGTGTGGAGAGTGGATTGTTCTCTTCAAAACGGTTGGTGATACGCACGTCGTTCACACTGAACGAGGTCTCGAACGGATGAGGCGCCTTATCCTGCCGGCCGCGGCTCCAGTCATAACCGAATCGGGTGATGATCACCTCACCAAAATCCCACACTTTCTTTTCATTGTATTTCTTTTTCAGGAACGTATCCTTCACCTGTTTGACCGAGCTGATGTTCTTGATGAGTTCCACCTGTTTTGGGCGCAGGTTGTTGAAGATCTCCTGCACCTCGGCGGTCTTCATGCCCGGTTCGTAATCATCGAGCAGCGTATCATAAGGATGGTCCCCGGGTGGGAAGAATGAAACATATCGCTGTACCAACTCCACGACCTTTTCAAGGTGCGGACGAAAAATGGAAAAATCCGATTTACCTTTTGCCTCCACCCAGGCTTCAAAGGCCTTGGTGGTCACAATGGCCTGCTCGGCAACGAACTCGGCCGGCACGCGCTTTGCCTTGTCATAATTGCGAGCGGCCACCCTCACCAGCGCGGCTTCGTCTGAGTCCCCGCCTGAAAATTCACTCTTGAGGTCTTCGATCAAGGCGCCGACTTCATCTGAAGTGGATTTTTCCTGCGCGATCTTGCCAAGTGTGGCAAGTTGCTGCCCACGCGCCTCGCCGCCGCCGGGCGGCATATTCACATTCTGGTCCCAGCCCAGTACCTCGGACGCATGATTGAGGTCCGAGACCTCGCCAAGAATTTCCTTGAGTTGATTCAGTTTTTCAGACATCTTCATCTCCAAAAATATTTACGCGACTTTCCAACGAAGAGGTTTGTCCTGCAGGACGTTCAAAATTTCAGAGGCGATATCGTCACCGGCGCGGGACTGCGCTTCGGCAGTTTGTGCCCCGATATGCGGGGTACCGATCACGCGTGGATGGAGAGCTGTCTCTGTTTTCCCGGGCGGCTCCTCCGCAAAGACATCCAGCGCGGCACCGGCAACCTTGCCGCTGTTCAACGCCGCGACCAGCGCCTTTTCGTCAATAATGCCGCCGCGCGCCGCACTGACGATACGCACGCCTTTCTTCATTTGTGAGAAGGCCTGCTCACCAACCATATCCCGCGTCTGCGCGCTCAACGGCAGGTGCAATGAAATGAAATCGGAACATGCATAGAGTTCATCCAGCGCAAGAGGCTCTGCACCGCGACGTTTGATCTCGGCTGCCTCAAGAAATGGATCGTATGCCACCACATTCATGCCAAAAGCGATCGCGCGTTTGCCCACTTCAACACCGATACGCCCAAAGCCGATCACGCCGAGAGTCTTTCCGTTCAACTCAATGCCCTCGAGGTCCTTCTTGATCCACTGGCCTTGTTTCAGCGCGGAATCTGCGCGCGAGATCTCACGCGCCAGGGACAGCATCAGACCAAAAGCCAGCTCGGCGACAGCCAGCGAGGTGGATATGGGTGCATTGACCACAACCACGCCTTGTTTCTTGGCAGCTTCAAGATCGATGTTATCCACGCCCACGCCTGCGCGGCCAATGGCCTTCAGGCGTGTAGCGGCCTGTAGAAGGGAAGCAGTTACCTTGGTCCGACCGCGAACGATGAGCGCATCGTATTCGGGAATGATCTTTAGCAGGTCGTCTGCGGAGACGCCGGAACGATCATCCACTTTTGCAGAGGCACGTAAGATGGCCTGTCCGCTTTCGTCCAGGCCATCCGTAATGAGGATTTTATGTTCAGTCATAAGCCGATTGTATCGTAATTCACGAAGATTTGGCATCCCCTACACAGGGCGTTTTTTTAGTCGCAAAGGAAGGTCTAGGGACACTTTCGTGCCTCGCCAAGACCATCAAGTTGAATTTCAACATCGGAGCCTTCACGAATATCCACCTCCGCTACTTCAGGAACATCCGCGACCTCAAGATCATAAATCGTGTATCTGCCGGGATAAAGCCAGGTTTCATTTTCAGGAGCGGCAAGATAAGATGGCAATGTGATCTCGCCGGGCAAAATATACATTTCATGATGCGTGCAATTCCGCAAATATGCAGCGAGCGGCCAGTCCTTAGGGGTAAAACCGGGCAATGCCGCAATATCACCGTCCACTTTGGAATATTGGGTTTGTATTGAAACCCAACCTGTATTTTGAGAGCCGGGAATCATGATCTCCACCCAATCGGAGAGCACGTCGCGCGCGATGGCTTTCGCGCTTGTATCCTTGTAAAGTATGCCAGTTGGGTTATAGGCCAGATCGGGTCCGCGGCGAATAAACAGATTCCCCTTTATCGCAGTGACTGTTACATTTGGCAAAGACGTTGGCGTGGAAGAAATTTTAGTCGGGATTGGAGTGAAAGTCTCAACTATCTTGGTCGGAGAAACGAAGGAATCGACTTCTTCTGTAGTGACAGTTTCAATATCCTGAACGGGAGGAAGAGCGGGAACCGCACCTGGCCTGGCTCTGACACAAGCTGGCAATAGCACCACAAGTAATAAAGCTGCAAATCTGATGTGATGGTTCGAGATTCGTTTGAACATTCGCAGATCTACTCGTGCCGTAAAGCTTCCACTGGTTCAAGGTTCGCGGCGCGGCTGGCCGGGTAGATACCGAAGAACAGCCCGATGACCGCCGAGAAACTTGTGGATAATAAGATCGCATCCGAGCCAACGATCGGCGTGAAATCCGTGCCGGTTGCCACGGCGATCTGGCCCACAATGAACGAGATCAGCCAGCCCAATATAATGCCGATGATGCCGCCGATCACACTCAACAGGGATGATTCTGTCAGAAATTGAAGCAGGATATCGCGCTTGCGTGCGCCAAGCGCTTTTCGCAGGCCGATCTCGCGCGTTCGTTCAGTTACCGAGACAAGCATGATGTTCATGATGCCGATGCCGCCCACAAGAAGGGAAATCCCTGCAATGCCTCCCAGGAAAATAGTGAGGACCCCGGTGATCGCTGCAAAGGTCGAAAGAAAATCCTGTTGTGTAAAAACAGTAAAATCATCCGCGCCGATATCCGTTCGATGGCGGGTACGAATGATATTCGAGATCTCCTCCACAGCCATCGGCACTGATTCTGCAGAAGCTGCCTGCACAAAGATGATATCGACCTGATCGCGCGTGCTGCGTTTGATCAGGCGCGCCTGGGCGGTTGAAAACGGGATATACACACCGTTATCTTCACTGCCAAACGGCCCGCCGCCTTTGGCCACCAATACACCGATCACACGGAACGGCTGTCCTTCGATACGGATCGTTTCGCCGACCACCCCATCAGAATGGCCGAAAAGATTTTCCGCCGTCTCCGGGCCAAGTACAACAACAGACATGCGTCCAAGGGAATGTTCCTCGTTAAGGAATTCTCCTTCGGCCATCTCCATATTACGAACCGTGTAATAGGCGGGCGTTACGCCATTGATGGTGGTGCCAGAATTCTCGCCGCCGAATGTAACCGTTCCATTCCCTTGCAGTGCAGGGGCCACATCGATCACGGAAGGGACGATCAACGGATCTGCAATGGCGGCTGCATCTGCGAGCGTCAGCGGACGGTCATTGTTTCCACTGCCACCGCCAGGCCCTCCCTGCTGGTCTTCCGGGCTTCCACTAAAGACGAATAACAAGTTGGTACCGATACTGGAAATGGAACCGGTGATCGATTCCTGGGCGCCGTTGCCCACCGCAAGCATGGCGATCACAGCCGCCACGCCGATCACAATGCCAAGCACTGTGAGGCCGGAGCGCATTTTATTCCCATTCAAACTTTCAAGCGCCTCGAGAAGGGCCTGTGTAAAGGTCATTTCTTTGCCTTCCCTTCTTTTTCCTCACCCGATGATTCAAGCAGCCCGTCGCGCAAGCGGATCACGCGCTGGGTCTGTTCTGCGATCAGGGGATCGTGCGTAATAATGATCAGGGTCGTGCCACGCTCTTTGTTCAGGTTCAGCAGCAGGTTCATGATCTCCTTGCCGACCTTTGAATCAAGATTGCCCGTCGGCTCATCAGCCATGACGATGGCTGGGTCATTCACCAGCGCGCGCGCGACCGCCACGCGTTGTTGCTGACCTCCTGAAAGCTCGGAAGGGCGGTGTTTCATTCGATCCTTCAAGCCAACCGCTTCCAGTGAAGCGATGGCGCGTTCGCGGCGGCCTTCTGTAAGGCCGGCGTAGCGCAAAGGCAGTTCCACATTACCCACCGCGGTCAACCGCGCCAGTAAATTAAAACTTTGAAAGACAAATCCGACCTTGCGGTTTCTCACACTGGCAAGCTGGTCATCGGTCATCTCACCGACAGATTCACTGTCAAGGATATATTCGCCTGAAGTCGGCCGATCCAAACAGCCAAGCGTATTCATTAACGTGGATTTGCCCGAACCAGACGGGCCCATGATGGAAACGACCTCGCCGCGCTTGATCTTAAAAGATACACCGCGCAGGGCTTCCACATCGAACTCGCCCATCTTATAGGTTTTTGTCAGATCCCGGGCTTCGATCACCCAATCCATATCAGCCTCCGAACGGCCCGTTAAGGGAGGGCGGATTCAAAATGATCTCGTCACCCTCTTTCAAGTCGCCACCCACAAGCACGCTCTGCGTGGCAGACGATGCGCCGAGTTCAACTTTCACTTCCATAGGCTGGCTGTCAACGAGCACATACACCACCCGTTCCCCATCCACCAAACGGACCGCGCGGTTGGGGATCAGCAGGACGTCCTTCTGTTCCTCGACAACGATATTGACCGCGGCCGTCATGCCGGGTTTTACAAGTTCGTCGGCATCCGTCAATTCGACCGTGACCGTAAAATTGACCACTCCCTGCACCGTATCCCCGGCCTGCCCCGCCTCGACAACTTCGCCGTGATATTCCTTGCCAAGGATCGCGTCAAACGTCAAGGTTGCAGCCTGCCCAACAGCGACAGTATTGATATCCACTTCAGAGACCTGCACATCGACAAGCAGATGTGAGAGATCGTCCACACGAAAGGCAATTTCACCGGCAATGACCTGGTCGCCCACCACACTCCCAGCCTGGGTCACCGTTCCGTCGAACGGCGCGATGATGCGCGCCTGATTCAAAGTGGCCTCTGCGGCGGCTACACGTGCCTCGGCCGCGGCGATATCCGCGCCATTTTTAATGCGCTCATAGGCGCGGCGCGCGTCGTCCAGTTGGGCTTCAGCCAGCGCCAATTTTTTATCGGCGTCAGCGATCATCTCTTCACTCGCATAGCCCTTGTAATAACGCACCTTTGGAACTCCATGATCGAGATAGGCTTCGGTAATAGTGATCCTGCCGTTCAATTCCTTGCGATAGTTGTATGCCTTTTTATACGCTTCTTCAGCGTCATCCAGGTCTAATGCGGCCTGTGCACGCGCCGTATCCGAATTGATCAGGTCTTCGAGCGCCGTTTGCGCAGAGGCGAGGTCCGCTTCTGCCAGAATAATGCCCTGACTAAGAGACTGTTTGTTGAGGCTGGCCAACACATCGCTACGCGTGACCGGGTCCCCTACCTTTACGCTGACGCGTTCCACGATGCCGGTCGTCTGCCAGTTGAGCACAGCGCTCTGACGGGCACGGACGGTCCCTGTGGCTCCCACTGTCGCCACCAGGTCACCGCGCTCCAGCTTTTCAGTTTGATAAAGAGCGACGGGATCGCCGCCGCCCATGCTGGCCACAATGACGATCAACAGGACGACTGCGACCACACCAATGATGATCCAGGTCCTGCGTGAAAATCTTGCAAAGAATTGTTTCATACGTTTCCTCCGAAAATACGTCCGAACTGTTTAAGTGCTGTTGAGTGTATCCAATAAATATGGAGAAATTGTGCAGTTTTTGTGATCGATTCTGATTCTACTTTACAGGCTGAGAATAAGCGACATCCTTAAGCGATACATTAATAATAGTCTGATGAGAGCCGTTAAGCGGCCGGCTGCTTTTGTTATAATCCTTCACATGTTTGACCGCCTCATACGCGTGCTCGAGATCACGCTGGCCTTTATTGTCTTCGCCGCGCTGTTCAGCTACAGCAACCCATCGCTCACGGACCGCATCGAAAAAATACGCGCCTATACGCGCCGACTTGAATTCAACTACATCAGCTGGACGATGGATGCGGCGTTTATTAAAGCAAAAGCTGCATCCAGTGGCGCGCCTTATAGTTTCGACCATGAAGCCCAGAAACAGATCGTGGCCGAATACCTGCAGGTCATACAACTCTCGCTCGAAAAAGAATATGCACTCCAGCTGATCTATTCCGATGCGAATATTGCGGACAAGGAAACTGCGTCTTTCGATATACGTGTCGAACTTGATGAGGTTGCTGCACGCCGGCAGGAGCTTGCGCCGCTCGCCGAAGCCATCCTTCAGGGACAGGTAAGCGAGATCCTCGCAGAACTTGGCCTGACGGCCCTGGGCCAGCCTGTACCGAATGTCCTTTATCACTCCACAGCGCTGCCGTACGCGTTGATCGTATCGCCGCGTGACCGCATCGAGCAGCTCGCGAACGTGTCGGTGGATATGGAACTCACGGTCGATGAGCAGGCCGCGCTGGAAACCCGAGTCGATACAGGCCTGAATACCTCATCGCTTGTAGTGCCGATCGGCGGCGTGGGGGTGTATCCCACGATGGTGATGCGCACCACCAACCTGCCGTGGCTGCTCAATACCATCTCACATGAATGGACCCATAATTATCTGACGCTTCGCCCGCTTGGACTTTTATACACAGGAAGCCCGGAGCTTCGCACGATGAACGAGACGACCGCCTCCATCGCGGGAGATGAGATCGGCGCGCTTGTTTTGGAACGTTTTTATCCTGAATTGATAGCCGCCACGCGACCTGACCCGGGCCTGGTCTCTGCGCCGTTGGGTGCTTCCCAACCTGACGAAGCCCCCTTCGACTTCCGCGCAGAAATGCACGAGACGCGCACCACCGTCGATGCCCTGCTCACAGATGGAAAGATCGACGAAGCTGAAGCGTATATGGAAGCACGCCGCCTGATCTTTCTGCAAAACGGCTATCTGCTTCGCAAGATCAACCAGGCCTACTTTGCATTCTACGGTGCATATGCCGATGTGCCGGGCGGCGCGGCGGGTGAAGACCCGGTGGGGCCCGCCGTGCGCGCCCTGCGGGCGCAAAGCGAGTCACTTGCAGATTTCATCAACACCATCTCATGGATGAGCAGCTTCGAAGACCTGCAACACAAACTAAAGCAGTAAGAGAAAGACACACTCATTGAAACGAAACTTTTTTATTTTGCTCTTCTGTGTGGCAGGCCTTTTCATCCTTAATGCCTGTACCTCACAAACGGAAGCCACCCCAACCCCGCCTGTTGTTTTTGAGCCAACGGTCATTCTTGATACACCCACCCCGGCAGCCATATGCTCGGTTATTTCAATTGAACCAACTCTTATTCCGGATACAAATTCATATTTTCCACTCGTGACCGAAACGGATTTCTCCATTGGCCCGGCAGATGCAGCGGTCACGCTTGTGGAATATTGCGACTTCCAGTCCGGCGGATGCAGGGATTTTTCCCTTACGATCGCTGCATTAATGCAGAACCGTGTGGATGTGCGTTTTGTGTTCCGCCCATTCCCATTGATCGGGGTGGAAGGCATGGACAAATCTGAGAAAACCATGCTTGCCGCGCTGGCTGCCGATGAGCAGGAAGGGTTCTGGACCATGTACGACCTGCTCTTTGGAAAATATGATGAGTGGTCTGCTTTGAATCTGGGACAATTCAACTCCTGGGTCATCGGCGAGGCGAATGAGGCAGGGTTGGACGGCGACAGGCTTCAGGTGGCGATGAATGCCCCAGAAACAACCACCAGGATGATGTCCATGTATGAGACGGCAAAGCAGATCGGCATTCCGGCGGTTCCTTTGATCCTGATCAATGGGGTATTACAACCCTCCTATCTTCTCGATTATCCAAGCATCAGCAGCGCAGTTGGGTTGATCGCGCTCGGGGGAAAACAATTTTCCGAATGCCCGCCCTTCAGCACCGACGCGGCAAAACAATACACGGGGACGATCCATACTGAAAAAGGGGATATTGTGCTCGAACTGTTTGCGGATAAAGCGCCGCTGGCTGTCAACTCGTTCATTTTCCTGGCACGCCAGGGATGGTTCGACGGTGTGACATTTCACCGCGTGATCCCGGGCTTTGCCGCGCAGGCCGGCGATCCCAGCGGGTCTGGAATGGGAAACCCCGGTTATTTTTTCAATAACGAGACCAGTGATCTGAAATACGATCGGCCCGGCAGGGTGGGCATGGCAAACTCCGGGCCGCATACGAACGGAAGCCAATTCTTCATTACATTCGCGCCGGCGTCACATCTTGACGGCCGCTTCACAATTTTCGGGCAGGTGGTCAGCGGGTTGGACGTGGCCGAGCTGCTCACACCGCGCGACCCGGACCAAAACCCCAACCTGCCTTCCGGGGACAGGATCTTAAATGTGGAGATCGAAGAGAAATGACGCAGACATCGAAAACGCACTGGCCTTCCATTCTTATATTGATCATACTTGCATTGGGGACATTCACTTTTCTTGCCACAGCTCTGGCAACAGGGATCACTTCGATCATCGGTCTTTTTGACGGATCCGCAGACCCGGCCGGGCTCATGATCCTGAGTTTTGCCGGCGGCTTTGAGCTGGTCCTGCTGTTGATCTGCGCATGGTTCGTGTTGCAAAAGACAATGCAAAAAGAACAGGCGGACCAACCGTTACAACTTCCATTTTCCTTATGGCAGGTTTTTGCAATTCCGCTGATCGTCTTTCTTTGCATCGGGATCGGTGCAGCAGTTTCCATTTCAGAGATCAAATGGCTGGGCTGGCTGCTACTTCCCACTTTAACACTACCTGCCATCATATTGCCGATCCTGTTCTTTTTTGGCATCGGAACCCAGCGCATGGAACTGACCCCTCGCTGGAAGGTCTTCGGTACGCTTGGCTTGAGCATGACGATCGGCCCGCTGCTGATGATCATCCTGGAGATCGTTGTTCTGCTTTTCTTCGCGCTTGTCGCCATCATCGTTGTATCCGCCCGGCCCGAACTTACGCAGGAGTTGAGTGGAATTGCAGGTTTATTGAATGAAGACATAAGCACTGAAGCTGCGGTTGAGTTACTCGCCCCTTATATTACAAAACCAGCGATCATCGCATCGCTTTTGCTTTACCTGGCTTTGATCGTACCGTTGATCGAAGAATTATTCAAACCCCTTGCAGTGTGGCTTTTTGCGAAGGAGATCAAATCTCGCGCAAGTGGATTTGCGCTCGGCATGTTGAGCGGCGGGGCCTTCGCGCTGATAGAGAGTTTGAATGCAAGCAGCGACGGAAGCGCCGGTTGGTTTGCGATCGTTGGTGCTCGAGCAGGGACGAGTCTGCTCCATATGACCACCTCCGGCATGATGGGGTATGCCATCGTGCAGCTCTTTCACGAAAAACAGCTCGGGCGCATGCTGGCGACCTATTTTTCCGTGGTCGTATTGCACGGCCTGTGGAATGCCTGCGCGATCGCGGCAGGTCTTGGAGGCCTTGGTGGCACGGTTGGAAAACCGGAATGGCTTTGGATGTTTCTGCCCGCCGCGATCTGCGGCCTGGCCGTGCTCGCCATCGGTATGTTCGCCCTCCTGCTGGCTGCAAATCGCAAAATACTTGCAGTGACACCTCCCCCTGAATTGACGACCGAAGAGAGGGGTAAAATAACTTCATGAAGTATGAATCCCTTGCCCGTGAAGGCGACCTCGCACAACTGGTGGGGCTCAGCCACAAACATTTTATTTTTACGCTCAAACCCGGCTCGGATTTTCAATCGCACCGCGGCGTCCTTAAACACGATGAACTGATCGGTAAACCCTGGGGCTCACAGGTCTTTAGCCACATGGGCGCACCCTTCTTTCTGCTTCAACCGTCCGTTGGGGATCTGCTGATCAACCTGCCGCGCTCCACACAGATCCTCTACCCGAAGGACATCGGTTTCATCCTCATCACCATGGGTATTGCGCCCGGTCAACATGTGATGGAGGCAGGCACCGGCTCCGGTTCCATGACGATCGCCCTTGCAACGGCAGTAGGCCCGCAGGGACGCGTCACCTCGTATGAACAACGGCTGGATATGCAGAATCTTGCGCGCAAAAATGTGGAACGCGTCGGGCTCGCCTCACGCGTCGACTTCAAGCTGCGCGACATCCAGGAAGGTTTCGACGAAACTGACGCAGACGCGTTCTTCCTCGACGTGCAAAACCCATACGACTACATCCCGCAGGTACGCAGTGCGCTCAAACCCGGCGGATTCTTCTGCACCCTCAGCCCCACATTCAACCAGGTGGAGAAGACGTTATATGCATTGCGCAAAGAGAAATTTGCCTTTGTGGAAGTATGTGAAATATTATTACGTTATTTCAAACCCGAGCCTTCACGCATCCGCCCCACGGACCGCATGGTCGCACACACGGGTTTTCTTGTTTTTGGACGCCGCATCGAACTCACCGAAGACCCGCGCGGGAAAGAGCTTGCCAATGAAGTTGGCGTGGGTGTCTTGCATGAATCAGAGGAAGGAGAATAACTGAACATGTTCGGCAGAAGAATGTCACGAGCGATACGCAGGATGGGCAGGCCAAACGTACTGGCCATGCTTCAACACGCCAACCAATTATTCATCAGCGGGGAGTACGCCGAAGCTACACAAGCCTTTGAGCAGTTGGCGCGCGGTGCGGAAGAACGTTTCTCCGAACGCGCACCGTTTCTTTATCTGGAAGCCGGACGCGCCGCCATTTTGGATAAGCAAAACCAGACCGGCGTTGCCCACTTGCGGCGCGGTCTCACCTTGCTGGCCTCGCAAGGGAGATACCCGCGCATGCAAAGGCTTGGCGCGCGCATTGTGGAGCAATTGAACGAACGGGGTTTAACCGAGGAAGCCAACGAAATTGCGACCCTGCTGACAGCAAATACACCTCGGGAGGATCTTCGCGGGGAATCGGCAACTGCAAAGAAACCGATTCTGCCGACCCACTGCCCCAATTGCGGCGGCGCAATGCACGTCGACGAGATCGAATGGCTGGATGAAATCACAGCCGAATGCGCATACTGTGGCAGCCCGGTGCGCGGGGAATAAAGTTAACTGTTCAGCCCGCAGTTGAACTGCGGGCTGAACGATAACCACATGCCCGAAATCACCCAGGACTACATCACGCAAAAATTATTGGTCGCCGCGCAAAATGCAAACGAGGCGGATATATATGCTGAAATGGCGATCAACCCGGAGACCCGTTTGAAAGGCGCAGCGGTGCTTGTCCCGTTGATGTATTTTGACAGCGAGTGGCACCTGCTCTTCACGCGCCGCACGGACCGGGTCGAATCCCATAAGGGACAGGTTTCATTCCCAGGCGGCGCATCGGATGAAGGCGAGACCACACCCGAAGAGACCGCCCTGCGAGAGGCTCACGAAGAGATAGGCCTGGACCCGTCGCATGTCACCGTGCTCGGGAGGCTGAGTCGCATGATCACGGTCACCAGCTTTCAGGTCAGCCCGATCGTGGGCGTCATCCCCTGGCCGTACGCTTTCAAGGTGGCCGGTTTTGAAGTCGCACGCATTTTCACGATTCCATTGTTATGGCTGGCTAATCGAAACAACCATTGGGAATTTTTCATGCGCGATTCGGAAAGATCTCTCATTGCTTACCATCCTTACGACGGTGAATTGCTCTGGGGCGCAACAGCCCGGATGACTGTCAATTTTCTACAGACCATCGAGATCTTAAAATAAAAATCCCCACTTTGCAGCGGGGATTTTCAATAAGCCTACTTCTTTTCGTCTTCTTCTTCCTTCTTACCGCGTTCCACACTAAGTTCAGGCTGGCCGGCTTCGGCACCTGCAACAGGAGCGACCACGGCAGCTTCCACAACTTCTTCCACCTTGGGAGCCGTGGCGACCACGATCATTTCATCGCTGTCGGTAAGCACGCGAATATTATCCGGAAGGGTGATATCGCTTACGTGAATACCCTCGCCGATCTGCTTCATTGCAGAGATGTCCACATCGATACCTTCCGGCAGGTCGGTTGGCAGACATTCCACTTCGATCAATTCCAGACCATGCACAAGCACGGCATTGTAATCCTTCACCGCGCCGGAGATACCCACAAAGTGAATACGAATACTTGCGCGGATGTTTTCAGTGAGGTCCACTGCGAGGAAATCCACATGCGTGAGATTGCCTTTGATGAAATTACGCTGCTTCTCACGCAGCAGCGTGGGAAATTCCTTGCCATCCACCGCGATCGTCACAAGGCTGGACGAACTAAGTTTTGCCAGGACCAACCCGGCCTTGTGCGCATCCAGCATAATGGCGATCGGTTCTACGTGACGACCATAGATCACAGCGGGCAGCTTGCCGGTACGGCGCAATGCACCCACTTGCTTGCCTTTGATATCCCGTTTGTCTGCCTTGAGTACAACTTTATCCATCTTTACTCCTCGGGCGCCTCTCACAGATCTGCGGACTCAAGTCCGCGACCCATTACCTTCGCCCTGTGAAATGATTTTGCAAGGCGACCGCGTCGCCTGACATCCAATTTATTTTCGGCCGAACAATGCCCGGCCCAGCAACAACATGATCCCCGCGAACAACCCGCCGACCAAACCTGCGATCAACGCGCCGCGCGTATCGATGACCGTTGTGACATCCCCTTCGACTTTGCGGGCCAGCAGGACGATCGACTCGATCTTCTCGCCTCGGATCTCGCGGCCGGCAACCACCGCGGCATAGGAATGACCGAATTCCACATCTCGCGCGAGGACCGCACCTGCGTACCCGTTAAGAAATATTTTCTCGGCCCGAACGGCCCCAGCTGCGCTGTTCTGCATATCCACATCGACGGCTTGCACAAGCGCCAGTGCGGACATGTTCGTGGTGAGCCGCTGGCTTTCCACGTTCACCGCTGCGCTCTGACCTAACTCCACATCTTCCGCATGGATCGCGCGGGCAGAGCTCTGATGCATGCGCACCATTTCAGCCCGCACCATCTCGGCATCCACTTGCGAGAGATTGGTCACCTGCGGCTGCTCTGTTTCAGGGAGTTGGGTAGGTTCTGTCATTTTAGACCTGGGCACAAAATGCGCCTCCGCAAGGAGGCGCAGAGGTCACAACGGATTGCATTTTATACGGGCTGGGGTGTTTCGTCAAGTCATATTCCCCCGTCATTGCGAGGAGGGCGCTCTTCCCGACGAAGCAATCCCTAAGACTTTGGTAGAGATTGCTTCGCTCGCCTGGTCTCGGTAAACCGCCTTCGGCGGCACTCGACCAGCGAGCTCGCAATGACGAAGACCACTACCCGCGCCCCTCGCGCATCGCCTTCGCCACTTCCTTTGAAGCGTCATCTTCGCGCTTCTCCAACTCACGGATTACATTCGCGTGATTTTCATCGTCACGGTTCTGGCTGAGTTTATACCCTGCGTCGATACGTGTCACATCCACGGCAAACCCCATCACGCCTTTGATCTCTTTCGCAACAAAATCCGCTGGCAGGGATTCCAGCCTATACGAGCTCGCGGCCTCGTGCCTTTCCACCAAGCGGCTGAGCACAGAATGTAACTCATCCCCTTCCACCACCCGCGCCTTTCCATAGACATGCACCATCATGTAATTCCACGTGGGCACGTTGACATGGTCATACCAGGTTGGTGAGATGTAGGTATGCGCACCCTGAAAGATCAACAGCACTTCCTGCTCGCCAAAGGTCTTCCACTGTGGGTTCGCGCGCGACATATGCCCATAAATGGTTAACTTGTCGTTTTCATCTGCTTCTATTTCTACCGGCAGGTGGGTCGCGACCAGGCTTTCTCCATTATGAGAGACAAGCGCGGGAAAATTGTTCTGTTGGAGGAATTCTAAAATTTTCTCTCGGTCTTCTTCGCGATAAAGTTTGGGGATGTACATTTTCACTCCTGTGCTTCTCAAAGTATAACGCAGGTCGAATTACGCTATAATCCGCCCATCTCATTCAATGGAACAACCATGAAACGCTACCTGCTCTTCACTGTCTTCATCTCCGGCATGACCACCCTCGCCGCAGAGCTTGCCGCCGGGCGCCTGATCGGCAATGTCTTCGG
>CAZJYB010000059.1:0-22193 GCA_964549865.1 uncultured Anaerolineaceae bacterium | reverse complement strand
GGAACTCTTTGACCCCATCCTGATCGGTATCAACTACAAGGCATTCATCACAGACGATGATTCAGAGGAAAGCCTCGATCGCTGGGAGAACGTGCAGGAGCTGCGCCGCCTCGCCATGGAATACTCCACGCGCAGCATGGATGACTTCCTCGAGAACATCGCACTGGTTGCAGACCAGGACACCATCACGGATATCAATGCGCCCACACTGCTCACACTCCACGCCGCAAAGGGACTCGAGTTCGGCGCGGTCTTCATCGTCGGCCTCGACGACGGCATCATCCCGCACAGCCGCTCGTTCGACGAGCCCGAGCAAATGGAGGAGGAACGCCGCCTCTTTTACGTTGGCATCACGCGCGCCAAGGATAAACTGTATTTACTGCGCGCCATCCAGCGCGGCGGGCGCGGCATGGCCGAAGAGACCTACCCCTCGCGCTTCATGGACGACATCCCGGAAGGATTGCTCGTGGGGAAAACGCGCACGGGCCGCTCGGTAAGAGGTGCGCCACAGGAGACAAAGTGGGCGCTTCATTCAAAGCCCCAATCTGCCTCTGTTGCACCGAGCAAATTCAAGGCCGGGACGCGCGTCAAGCATCCGATGTGGGGCGACGGCATCATCCTCGACAGCAGAATGCAGGATGGCGACGAGATCGTGGATGTGGTATTCGAATCGGTCGGGATCAAAAGACTGGCATCCAGCCTGGCAAATTTGACGGTTATTTAATTAAAATCGGCCCCTCTAAGCTCAAAGCGCCGTCCCCGGCGCGGATCTACACAACAACTCCTTCGCCGAGGACGGCGAAGGGAGCCCGATCGCTCAAGCCGCCGTCCTCGGCAGCGAACAGTAATTTATAATGACATTTAATTCTTTCCACGACGCGAACCATCTTTATTTCGTTACTGCGTCCATCATTGATTGGAAACGCCTTTTCACTACGCCTCCATACGCAAACATTCCTTTGAGTTCACTGGCATGGCTGCAGGAGCAAAAACGAATTGTGCTATTTGCCTTTGTCATAATGCCGTCCCACCTTCACCTAATCATCAAGCCTCAAAATTTAGAAATTGGAGAAGTCCTGCAACAGTTCGGTTCATATACAGCACACGAAATCCTCAGGAAACTGCGGGAGGATGATCAAGTAGAATTGCTGGATTTATTTCAACAAGAACGGCGCGACCAAAGACATGAACACAGCATCTGGCAGGATATTCAAGCTAAAAACATTTATTCTCTTGA
The DNA here is from genome assembly GCA_964549865.1 of uncultured Anaerolineaceae bacterium. GTDB lineage: Bacteria > Chloroflexota > Anaerolineae > Anaerolineales > Villigracilaceae > Villigracilis. Next base: position 20,956 of record CAZJYB010000059.1, on the reverse strand, counting down.
CTTTTTATGGCAAAAGATGGAGTATATCCATATGAATCCTGTGTCAAAGGATTGGAACCTTGTAAAAGACAGGGCAGATTATCTCTATTCAAGCGCCGGATATTATGATTACGGTAAAAAATCTATTATTGAAATCACCGATATAAATCAATGGCTTACATCAACTCCTCCGCCGAGGACGGCGGAGGGAGCGTAAAATATATATCAAGGAGCCCCCATGCAATACGTTAACCTTGGAAAGACCGGACTGAAAGTTTCACGCCTGTGCCTGGGCATGATGACCTACGGCTCGAAGAAATGGCGCGAATGGGTGCTGGAGGAAAAAGAGGCAAAACCCTTCGTCAAGCGCGCATTGGACGCCGGCATCAACTTCTTCGATACCGCCGACGTGTATTCGGTGGGGGAAAGCGAACGCGTGACAGGCAGTTTACTTAAAGATGTAAAGCGCGAAAATATTGTCGTCGCTACAAAAGTCTTTAACCCGATGAGCGATGAAGTGAACGACCGCGGCCTCTCGCGCAAGCACATCATGGATTCGATCGACAATTCCCTCAAACGCCTGCAAATGGATTATGTGGACCTGTACCAGATCCATCGCTGGGATCACAATACGCCCATCGAAGAGACCATGGAAGCATTGAACGATGTGGTGCGCGCAGGCAAGGCTCGTTATATTGGGGCGTCCTCGATGTACGCGTGGCAGTTCATGAAAGCCCTGCATGTCTCTGAAGTGAACGGCTGGGCAAAATTCGTATCCATGCAGAATCACTACAACCTCGTCTATCGAGAGGAGGAGCGCGAGATGATCCCGCTTTGTAAGGACCAGGGCATCGGGCTCATTCCGTGGAGCCCCATGGCACGCGGATTCTTTTCTGGAGATCGGGCACGTGGAGGCGGTGGAAAGACAACGCGCGCCCAGAGCGACCCGTTTGCAAACGAAATGTATTTCCATGAGGAGGATTTCGTGGTGGCAGATCGCGCCGCGGAAGTGGCAAAAGCACGAGGGGTAACCGCCTCTCAGATCGCGCTGGCCTGGGTGCTGCACAAACCCGATATCGCCGCGCCCATTATCGGGTCCAGCAAGATCGAACATTTGGATCAAGCCATCGCCGCACTGGATATCAAATTATCCCCGGAAGAGATCAAAAGGCTCGAAGAGCCCTATCAGCCGCATCCGATCCTCGGCCATTCTTAAATGTTCCTCCGCCTCCTTTTCATTGGCTATCGCATCTACTGTTTCATCTTCCGACCTGTGAGAACCGGCGTGCGTGTGATGATGATCAATGATGGCAAGGTATGGCTGGTAAAACAAACATATATGCCCGGCTGGTTCATGCCAGGCGGCGGATTAAAGCGCGGCGAAACGCTGGAGCAGGCCGCGCGGCGTGAATCCTATGAAGAGACCGGTGCAGAATTGGGCGATATTAAGTTGATGGGCGCCTATACAAGTTTCACAGATTGGAAAACCGACCATAACATCGTCTTCATTTGCGAAGACTTTAAGATTACCGGCGTGCCCGATCAGGAGATCGCTGAAGCACGCGCCTTCCCAATAAATGAATTACCCGAAGCGTTGTGGCCCGGCCATCGCCGCAGGCTGGAGGAATATCAAACGGGCGCAACAGACCCGCAATTCGGAGAGTGGTGAAATGGAAATGAAAATCATCTTGGAAATTTTCTGGCTGTTCACACGCGTGGCGTTATTTTCATGGGGCGGTGGGCCGGCCTCGCTCGCGCTGATGCAACGCGAAGTGGTGACCGCAGGCTGGACCTCCAACGAGGAATTCGCGGATGCGGTCGCCGTGGGTAATGCCTTACCCGGGCCGATCGCGCCGCAGGTCTCCGCGTATGTGGGCTATAAATTGGCCGGGATCTGGGGTGCGGTATCTGCAGCGATGGGCACGGTCCTGCCCACAACAATCTTGATGCTCATCATGGTGGCTTATTTCTTCAGCATCAAGGACAGCCCAACGGTCGCTGCGATGCTGAAGGCAGTCCGCCCGGTTGTGGTGGGTTTGTTGTTATGGACGGCCTATGTGACGGCCTATTCTGTCTTTAGCGTAAGTAAAGCCGGCTGGGGTGGTGGACTCGCGCAAAATTGGGACAAGGTTATTATCACGATCGTCGCCTTTTCACTCCTCACACTCACCGAGGTCAACCCGATCTGGCTGGTCATCGCGGGAGCCATCGTGGGTTTCGTGCTTTATCGTTGACGCGCTATAATACGAGCCTATGGCAACCGAACCTCTCAAGATCGTCATCCCCATGGCCGGCTGGGGGACGCGCATGCGTCCGCATACCTGGAGCAAACCCAAGCCGCTGGTGAGCGTGGCCGGCAAGACCTCGCTTGAACATCTGCTGGATATGTTCAAGACCCTGCCGGACCCTGTGAACGCGGAATATATTTTCATCGTCGGGCCGTATTTGGGCGAGATGCAGATCCAGCCTTTCATCGAGGAACATTTTCCTCATTTAAAGGCACATTATGTTGTGCAGCATGAAATGAAGGGACAATCTCATGCGCTCGCCTTGGCGCGTGAACATTTGCACGGGCCGCTCATCATCTGCTTTTCAGACACTTTAATGGAAACGGACTTTTCCTTCCTCGCAAACGAGCAGGCAGACGGGGTCGCGTGGGTGATGCCGGTGCCGGACCCGCGTCGTTTCGGCGTTGCCGAGGAAGGCGCAGATGGCTGGGTGAAACGTTTCATCGAAAAACCCCAGTCCATGGAGAACAACCTTGTCGTGGTGGGCTGCTATTATTTAAAAAGCGCCGAAAAATTGCTGGCCGCGATCGACGACCAGATGAAACGCGGCGTGATGCTCAAGAACGAATATTTCCTGACCGATTCCATCTCCATCATGATCGAAGGCGGCGCAAAGGTGCGTACGAACAAGATCAGTACGTGGCTGGATACCGGAACCATCGAAGCCACATTGGATACGAACAAGCACCTGTTGGAACGTTTGAACGTTTCAACGTTTGAACGTCCCGGCGTGAAGATCCTTCCGCCAGTATTCATTCATCAGTCTGCCGAGATCATCAATTCAACCATCGGGCCGTACGCATCCATCGGCGCAAATTGCAAGATAGAGAACAGCCGCATCGCGGAAAGCATTCTCGAAGCGGATTGTGAGATCAAGGACGCGGCGCTGAGTCGCTCGTTGATCGGCCGGCAGGCCAGGGTCCACGCGCGAGGCGATCAAAACGTCCTGGCGTTGAACATCGGCGATAACAGTTCGGTCATCCTATGACCATGGAAAACGTCGAATGTCGTTCGGATACGCAATACGCGGAGCGTCCACTTTCCCTAATATGGCAGGGACGCCGCTATGAGATCGCGGAGATCATTTCACGCTGGCACGGCCCCGCTGAACGAGGCTTTCGCGTCAAGACCGTGAACGGGCATGCTTTTGAATTGACATACCAGGAGCTATCGGACGACTGGCACGTACAACCCATCTAAGGAGGCTCAATGCAGGAAATCGCACAGACTGAACGACTGGCAAAACGCGTGGCGGGGTTAAAGCCCAGCGGTATTCGCAAGTTCTTCGATATCGCCGCGACCATGAAGGATGTGATCTCGCTCGGCATCGGCGAACCGGATTTCACCACACCGAAGCCAATCCTCGAGGCGGGCATTCGCTCGCTGCAGAACGGCGAGACGCATTACACATCCAATCACGGCAAGCTCGAACTGCGCTCTGGCATCGCGGATAACATTCAAAAATTATATGGCGTGAAATACGACCCCGCTGAAGAGATCATCGCGACGGTGGGTGTTTCGGAGGCGTTATATCTCACATTCACTGCCATTCTCGAACCGGGCGATGAGGTCATCATCCCCACACCGTGTTTTGTTTCGTATCAGGCAGAAGTGATCCTGGCTGGCGGCGTGCCGGTGGAGATCCCGGCGCGGCCTGAAAATCAATTCATGATCGACCCAGCGGACATTCGCAAGGCACTTACGCCACGCACGAAGGTCATTTTCATCGGCTATCCATCCAACCCGACTGGCGCGGTGGCGACGCGCGAAGTGATGCTTGAGATCGCGAAGATCGCTGAAGACCATAACCTGCTGGTCGTTTCGGATGAGATCTACGACCGTCTCGTCTATGACTTCGAGCATGTATGTTTCCCGGCGCTCGGCGAAAGCCTGCGCAACCGCACGATCCTGCTGGGCGGCTTTTCCAAGGATTATGCGATGACCGGCTGGCGCATCGGTTATGCGTGCGGCCCGTCGGACATCATCAAGGGACTCGTGCGCATTCACCAATACACCATCATGTCTGCACCGACCACCGCGCAGGACGCGGCCATCGAAGCATTGAAATCCGGTGAACCCTATGTGCAGGAAATGGTCACGGAATACGACCGCCGTCGCAGGCTCCTGGTGACGGGATTGAACCGCCTTGGTCTCTCGACCTTTGAACCGCGCGGTGCTTTTTATGCATTTCCAGACATCCGGGCCTCCGGCATGGACGATGAGACCTTCTGCCAGAAATTGCTCGAAGAGGAACATGTGGCGGTCGTGCCGGGCAGTTCCTTCGGCCCCGGCGGGGAAGGCTTCGCCCGCGCATGTTATGCAACCGAATACAGCAAGATCGAGGAAGCACTTGTAAGGCTGGAAAGGTTCATGAGCAGGCACGGTTGATCGTCAAGGACACAGCAACCCTGTGTCCTTGTTTTTTACAGGGTTATACTTTAATGATGAACGTGATCACGGCTTTGGAAAAAAGAAGCAAGGCCTTCTGGATAACAGTGGGGCTTATCCTGCTCTGCGTGGTGGCTGTCCTTGATTATTTAACCGGGTATGAGCTTTCCTTTTCATTGTTTTATTTAATTCCGATCGCCTTGTTTTCATGGTTCATCAGCAGCTGGCTGGGTGTGGTGATTTCTTTCATCAGTGCAGCTCTCTGGCTGATCGTGGACGTCTTTGCAGGAACCCAGTATTCACATCCGGCCATCTATTTCTGGAATACGCTCATCCGTCTCGGCTTTTTCAACCTGACCGTGCTCTTGCTCAGCCTCGGCAAAGCCCTCGAACGCGAACGGACCTTTGCCCGCACCGATTACACCACCGGGATCGTTAATGCGCGCTTCTTTCACATTTTGGCGCAGAGGGAGATCGATCGGGCCATCCGATATAAAACGCATCTCACGATCGCCTTTATGGATGTGGACAACTTCAAAGGTATTAATGACCGCTTTGGGCATACTACTGGGGACAAGGTCCTTGGGATCATCGCAAGCGCCATGCAGCGGCATTTACGTAAAACGGATATCGTCGCCCGCGTGGGGGGCGATGAATTCGCCATTCTATTGCCGGATGTTGGGCAGGAAGCTGCCCAGCTGGTGATTCCCAAAATGCAACGCAGGCTTTTGGACGAGATCTGGCTGAACGACTGGTCGGTGACCTTCAGCATGGGTGTATTGACATTCATCACGCCGCCGAATTCGGTCGATGAGATGCTAAATATGGCCGATACGTTGATGTATTCTGTCAAGAATAATGGCAAGAACGATATCCTTTATGCCATTCATCCGGACCCAAACAGTTCCTCTTGATATGATTGAAACACCTCCAGCCGCCATCGACATATCGCTGGTCTTTATTGAATTGGGCATTGTCATTATTGGCCTGGCCTTGCTGGCGCGCCTGGCAAGCCGATGGGCTTTTTCAGCAATACCACTATATCTTTTGGCTGGCCTCGCCTTCGGAAATGGCGGATTGCTACCGCTTCAGTTCAGCGAGGATTTCGTTCACATTGGCGCAGAGATCGGTGTGATCTTGTTGCTGTTCCTGCTTGGGCTGGAATATTCAGGCGAACAACTTGGCGCAAACCTGCGTTCCGGCCTGCCGGCAGGATTTTTGGACCTCATACTTAACTTCCCACCCGGCCTGGTGGTTGGGCTTTTACTGGGATGGAGTCCACTGGCGGCCGTGCTTCTGGGTGGTATCACCTATATTTCTTCGTCGGGTGTCATTGCAAAAGTGTTGACCGAACTCGGCCGCTTGAACAATAAAGAAACACCGACAATTATTTCGATCCTGGTTCTCGAGGACCTGACGATGGCAATGTATCTACCATTGGTTGCCGTGCTGCTGATCGGGCAGGGATTTGCATCTGCATTGATCTCGATCCTCGTCGCGCTCACAGCTGTCGGCACGGTCCTGTTCGTTGCCGTCCGCTACAGCAAAGTGCTCAGTCGCCTCGTCGCCCATCAGGCAGACGAAGTCATCGTGTTCACAACATTTGGCCTGGTCCTGCTGGTGGCAGGGCTGTCGCAACGGCTGCAAGTATCCGCTGCGATCGGCGCTTTTTTGGTCGGCATTGCATTGTCCGGACCCATCGCCGACCGCGCACATAAATTGCTCAGCCCGTTGCGTGACCTGTTCGCGGCCATCTTCTTTTTATTCTTCGGCTTGCAGATCAACCCGGCCACATTGCCCCCGGTTCTATGGATCGCCGTGGGCCTTGGCTTGATCACTGCATTGACCAAATTTATCGTTGGCTGGTGGGCAACCCGCCGCGCCGGAATTGAAATAAATGGAGGCCTGAGGGCGGGTGCGGCTCTGGTTGCGAGCGGCGAGTTCTCCATCGTCATTGCCGGGTTGGGGGTCGTCGCCGGGATCGAACCACAATTAGGGCCCTTATCCGCGGCTTATGTTTTATTTCTCGCGATCCTCGGGCCGATCCTTGCACGCGTCATCGAACCGGTAATGAATTGGATCATGACGCGTAAAGACTGAAATTATCGCAAAAGGAGCAGGACAACAACATGGCTCAAAAAAAGATCCCCATGGAAAGTGATAAGAAAATTGCGCTGGTAGCCCACGACAATAAAAAACAGGACCTGGTGGAATGGGCAAAATACAACCGCGACCTGCTGGCCCATCATCAGGTCTTCGCAACCGGCACGACCGGCACAATTTTGGAAAAGGAACTGGGTTTCAAGATCGTGAAACTGCAAAGCGGACCCTTGGGCGGGGACCAGCAGATCGGCGCAAAGATCGTGGATAACAAGATCGATTTCCTGATCTTTTTTTGGGACCCGCTGGAACCTCAACCCCACGACCCGGATGTAAAAGCTCTCCTGCGTATGGCGGTTGTGTGGAATATTCCCATCGCCTGCAATCGCGCCTCCGCCGATTTTATGATCTCCTCACCTCTGATGGATGGCAAGTACGACCGCCTCGTACCCGATTATGAGGGATATCGCAAACGCAAGCTGGATCTCGACAAAGACAAGGCCTGAGCTGCGGCGAAAGCTATATTCGCATCTTCTATAGAAAAGTTTACAAACGCTATCAAGAGGACGAAAGGAGTAAAAAGACGAACTAATACTCGTCATTTCGTTTATCGGAATTTTTGCCACCACTCATTTAGATGATGGTTTCGATGAGGTTCGTATTTTCCTCTCATCCTAATGTTTAACAAAGCATCACGAACAATGCTTTCATCAGGCTTGTTAGTATCGGCCCAACATTTCATCAAATCCAATGTCGAAACTAGGGCAATTTGAGGTGCTTTAGTTTCAATCAACTTAATAGATGCAAGATCATCTGTTGCCATTGCCCAATTCCGACTCAATGCAATTGCACCGGTAATTGCCTCCCCATCGTCTAACTTTTCCGCCAAATTAATATAGGTGTTTTGTTCTTCGGCTTCAAGGTTAACTAAAATCAACAAACCTTCGTCTATGAAAGCCTGCAAGTCAATTAGCTCAGAAGACTCTTGCACATTTGTGATCGGGCCAGTGTATATACTAAGAACCTCATTGTTTTTTACATATGCAGCTACAGAGAGATTTCTGGGGATTGCCTTCAAAACAGCTTTCATTTGCCGCGAAGCAGATAGATTTATAATGCAGCATGCATCAAGGATTATACAATCATGTGAAAAGGCTTCATCTATAGACACATTCCCCATCCTAAGTGTTAATTGATTCAGTTAAATCAAGTTCAATCTCTTTGTTGGTATCCGAAACTTGACTCAAATGTCTGCGAAGGTTCTCTGCCATACTGCGCGCTGAAAGCCTATCAGTTTGCAAATAATGGGAAAATTGGCCTTCGGTAATCAAACCTTGTCCATATGCTAGCAGTGCTAAATTTTGATACCGAATTGGCAACTTATCATCCTCGCTTGGTATTTCACCAAGACCGAGCTGAGCTTGGGCTTCTCGCACTTTGAAACCACCTTGTTGAAGTTTCTCCCATACCCCCGTAGGTATTAACTTCAAATCTTCTAAGCGCAAAGTTAGGGCGGCGACTGATACACAATAAAAATGAGCCAGCAGACATAAATCAGCTACTACAATTTTCTCCTTAGTTTTACGAACATCATTGAATCGCATCGTCAAACCGCTGGCAGGCATTAGGAAACAAGCTGCAAAATAATCTGCAAATTGTTCGCTCTGAGGTACTCGTTGGTAGTTATTAACAATAAACATCCTTGGCTTATATCTGTGTGCCAGAAAGTGTCCATAATCATGAGCAAGAGACCATCTGCGTCTCTCTTCTGGATGCAGGGAATTAATACCAATACAGCCACCTAAATCATGGTCATATAAATACATCGCAGAATATTTAGAAGGCTTAATAGCCAAATAAAAAATGCGAATGCCCACATCCTGCTCCAAAATGCGTCGAAGAAATGGTATGGGGCCATCACCCAAACCAAGGCGTTTTCTTTCTTGATTGGCTACGTCTTCAGCGGCAAATTCCACCTTGAGACCATCGATAGTATATTCATTTGGATATTTATAAACTAACGGAGAGTTCGTTATATTTTCAAGTTCAAGGTAATTTCGGGATAGTTCTTCTAACTGGTCAACATATATTGAAATTTCGCTATTCTCATCCTCATCACGCAAATATGGCCCTCGGAATTGAACTTGAAAAGGCTCAATTTGAGGACGTTGTCGAATTAAATCATTTACTTGTCGTCCATAAGCTCGGGCTAATTTAATCAATTCATCGGGTTTAATACGCCGTTCTCCTTTTTCGATAGCCGTTATGGTGGTGCGAGCAACATTCAGAACCTGAGCAGCTTCAGCCTGATTTAGACCTCTTTTCGTTCGCGCTTGTTGCAATTCACGTCCTAGTTTACGCATATCTAGCTTGTCAAGAATATTTTCTTCCATTACTCACTTCCTTCCAAAATCAAAAATTGGCACAACCACCATGACAATGCGCAGACATCACATCACTGGAACAGTACCTTCCACATAGTTTTCAAACAACTTCCATTCATCGGCATAATTTGAATACAACTGAATAATTTGTCTCCTCAAATAATTAACTTCTTGCCCATTTTGCGTTGAAATTTGATCTGCTATATCATCTAAATCATGATATTCTCCTGACAAACTTACCCAAGGATTGTCTTGTTTTAACAGATTTCGCATTCTATTAACTTGATATTGCATAGCGTTTAAATGAAGGCTATCTTTGTTTATATACTTGTTCTTGTAAGAGGCCGAGTCATCCAATCCCAGTACAGTCAAAGACTGTCGCCGCAACAAACAAGAAGTACAAACACCACATTGAGTGATTCCTTTTTTTAGTCTGTGTATTCTGTCGCATGAAGAAGAGAGAGTGATTAGCTCAACCAAATCCTCTTTGAATAAGCTTTCATTCATCTGCGCCTTAGTCTGAAGCCAAAAAGGATTGACAAATTTAAATGGCACGCCCACGATGCTAGATACAAGCTTGCCAACTCGCAGCAAGGATAATGGATGTACAGATTTTGCCTGGTCTAATCCAACCTCTGCCTTGGAATACGGTAGATTAATAGCTCCTATTCCGTTCTCGTATATGAATAAGGAATTGCATTTCATATGATGCGCGCAAGCGGCACCAATCAACATAAAAACAAATCCTCGCGAACGTTGGCTAAAATTCTTTTGAAGCAAAGGCGTCTTATGCCACCTATACGGAATTTGAATTAATGAAGTTCGATTAGTAATTAAGCGATTTACTTCGCTGGCAATTCTTCTTTGCCTTTTAAGAACGTAGGAATTACTACCGGTTCCAACAAGAACATGATAAGATTCTGAATTGGAAAGTAACCGAGTAGATAATCCTGACAACGAGTCTAAACCTCCACTCCATAGGGCAATCTCAATGTTACTAGGTGGTATATCCCATGGTAGTTGGGCCTGAATTTCCACGTCACGTCCAGAGAGTTCTCGTTTCGAGAATTCAAAGTGCCAACAATCATTGGTGTACCATTCAAGAACGCTGGTTAAAAGACCATAGACATCACTTCTAACAAAGGTGTCAAAGTTTCTGACCGGAAGTTTGACGCGAAAAGAAAGAGGGGTATTGGTATTCCTTTTAATCAACCGATCTGCAGCATGAACTGCAATCGCCAAATCTAGCAAATCGGCGCTAATTGATGGGACGGTTGGCAGGCCATTGATCAACAGAGATTTATCATTGATAGAAACAGTAAAACTGTCTTTTTTATTTTGCTGATGGGTTAATAGCGTCACTTGAGTACTTCGATTTTGTATGGACTCAAACAAAAAGGTGTAATCATACTTGGTCGTTTTCATATGCTACGCCCGATTTTGAAAACGTCCTCTTCAAGGGTTATGGTTTTTCGAGGAAGACGACGGGTGATTGAGCTAAGACGCCTTACATTTCCTTTTTGAGCTATTCTATATGCAAGAGAAGAGATGTTCTTGTCAACAAAATTACTGATTTCACTAAGCTTTCTGTCCACATCCTCAGCTAAATTAGTATAGTTTTCACCAGCAACGGGGATCCGTTCAGAAAAATTACTGTCATAAATCCGACGGATATAGTTGTGGCATAATACTTCATAGAAATTTTCAGTTATGACTTCGTTATTCCTCAATTTATGTATGAGCCCCTTAAATACTAATATAGCTATGTTAATTCCTCGTTGATTTGCTCGACCTTTCTGCATATAGGTCGATGCCAACTTACGAATAAAATCATCCTCATCGTTCCAGTTATGAACTGAGCGAAAAAGTGGATTATTTTGAATACCTTCCAAACGGACTGAAGCTTGTTTAAGAAAACGAATCGGAGCATCTCCATAGTCTTTTATATCTTTTACTAATGGACTCATAGCGTCGTTTGCTAATTCGGCACTATCGAAATGCCCTTCGCAAACTTTTTTATACATTTTTGACCATCGACGTGAAAGTTTTCCGATTTTGTCTGAATCAGGCATAGCTGCTTACTCCAATTACCTAGCTTTACAATTAATAGCAGTATAGCATAAAACCTGACATTGTCAATGCTTAAACAACACTTTCAAAATAAATGTCAGAGCTTACAAATATGCAAATAGAACGATTAGGATCTTAATGAACAAGGGGCAAGTTCAGGAATGTCAGCGTTCAAAGGAGTTATTCTTGCCATAAAAATCAATTCATTCTAAAATTCCTCAAGCAGGTAATTCGTCAGCCAACCAAAAAGAGGCAAAATGCTTAATGAAATTACTGAAGATTTAGCACCGCGCAGATTGTTCAGCATCGTGATGATCGGGGTCGTGATCTCCGCGATCTACCTTCCCCAGATCATCTCGCTTTCGGTATTGGTCTATTCAGGTGATCTCGCGCAATTTGCCGCGCTTGGCATTGGCATTGGCATCTTTGGCGGAATCATCACACAACTCATCGTAGTGTTTACTAGTTCAACAGGTGGGCTGACGGGCGGTCCACAAGACAGCCCCACGGCCATCTTAAGCCTGGTGGCCGCCTCCATCAGCGCGGGCATGATCGCAGCTTCGCAGGAAGCGCGCTTCGCAACCGTGCTGACGACCGTGGTCATCACGACCTTTTTTACAGGCCTGCTCTTTCTATTGGTAGGCTGGTTCAACCTCAGCCGCTTTATTCGATTCATTCCCTATCCGGTCATCGGCGGATTCATCGCGGGGACCGGGCTGCTCATCGTGCGAGGTGGGTTCAGCATCATGGCCGATACCGTGGACCTTGCACTTCTCTTCCAACCCCTGAGCCTGGTACGTTGGGCCCCGGGCCTGCTCCTCGGCCTGACGCTTTTCATTGCATCACGCCGTACGCAGCATTTTCTTGTCACTCCAATGTTACTTGCACTCTCCATCCTGTTGTTTTACGGGGTGGTCTTTATTTCAGGCATGGACATGAACGGGCTGCGCACGATGGGCTGGCTGCTGGGACCATTCCCCGCGGGCGCATTATGGAAACCGTTCGACCTCGCATTGCTTGCGCAGGTGGATTGGCGCATGATCGGCTCGCAAACGAGTAACCTGTTCGCCGTGGGCATGATCAGTATCGTGGCGCTATTGTTAAATGTAAGCGCCTTGGAGTTAATCGCGCAAAAGGACATCGATGCCCGCCGCGAGTTGACTGTAATGGGCGCGGCCAATTTGCTTACCAGCCTCGTAGGCAGCGCGGTCTCGTATCATTATCTGGGCCTTTCTGCATTGGCACTGCGCATGAAGGCGAACAGCCGCTTGGTGGGTATAGTCGTTGTGCTTGTATTGGCCGTCGTATTATTGTTCGGAGCGTCCATGCTGGCCTTGATCCCCACGTTCATGATCGGAGGTCTGCTGCTCTTTCTTGGTCTGTCATTTTTGGTGGAGTGGGTCTACGATGCCTGGTTCCGCCTGCCGAAACTGGATTATCTGCTCGTATTAACCATCCTCATCGTGGTCGGCTCGGTGGGATTTCTTCAGGGCGTTGGCGTGGGCATCCTCGGCGCGATCGTGCTCTTCGCCGTGAACTACGGACATATCGACGTGGTGAATGACGTGTTGACCGGCGCGAATTTCCGCAGCAACATGGAGCGCCCGCTCGAACACATCCAGAAATTACAAAAGGCCGGCGCACAGGTTCAGATCCTGCGCCTGCAGGGATTCGTATTCTTCGGCACCGCGCAAAGCCTGCTGATCCGCATCCGCGACCGAATCAGTGACCGTGCGCAGGAAAAATTGGGCTATCTCATCCTCGATTTCCAACGCGTCAGTTCCCTGGATTCCTCCGCGGTGGTAAGCATCATCCGCATTCACCAGCTCACAAGGGCGAATAACATTCAGTTGCTCTTCACCGAAGCAACAGACGATATCCAGAGAAGACTGAAGGATGGCGGGCTCACCGAGGAAAAGGGAAACATGTTTCATTATTTTCCCTCGCTGGATTACGGCGCCGAGTGGTATGAGACACGCATCATCATGGAGGATGCTTCCTCCGCGATCATCCGCGCGGCCACCCTGCAGGGACAGTTAAAGAAGATCTTCGGAGATGCCCTCGCTGAAAAGTTTATGAAATATCTGGTGCGCGAAGAGATCGACGCATGGCATGCCATCTTCCATCAGGGGGACGCGCCGGACAGCATGTTCTTCATCGAATCCGGGCAGGTGGCCGCGCATCTCGACGTCGGAACAAGATTCATCCGCTTGCGCAGCATGGGAGCAGGGACGGTGGTGGGCGAGATCGGCGTGTACCTCGATCAGGCGCGCACAGCCACCATCACCGCCACACAAGATACAGTTGTATATCGCCTCACCGTGGATGCATTGAAGAAGATGGAGGAGGATGACCCCGAAATCGCGGCGCGCATGCATCACTGGCTGGCAACGACCCTCTCACAAAGGCTGGCGAGCAATAGTCAGACGCTGGAAGTATTATTGAACTAATAGAGGCTCCCGCCGCCGTACCCTGTTAGAGCACTTTCCCCGGCGGCGCATAACTACATCATGGAAGGTATTGTATAAATACAATGAATGAACCCAAACTTCAATGGGAGGATCAGAATTGGCGCAAGAGCGCCGATGAATGGATCCATGCTCAAACAAACGGTCATAATATTAAAATAACCGGCCCGATCGAGCAGCCACATATCTATCCCTGGTCCACGGTGCTGCGTATTCCAACCAATGTAGGAACTTTATTTTTTAAAGCCACAGCACCAGAAACTGTATACGAAGCCGCGCTGACGCAAAAACTGGCGGATTGGTATCCGGATCGCATGCCCGAGTTCGTGGAAGTTGATACAACTCGCGGCTGGATGTTGATGTGTGATGGCGGTGAACCATTGCGCGCATCCATTCGCCCCACAAAGGATATTGCGCCGTGGAATCCCGTAATCAAGCTCTTCTCTGAGGTGCAGGTTGGTACTGCGGAGCACGTGTCAGAATTATTGGCACTGGGCGTTCCGGATTGGCGCATCGCCCGCCTCCCGGAACTTTACACTCAACTACTGACAGATGCAGATGCCATCTGCGTGGACCAGCCGAAGGGATTGACCTCCGAGGAATTCCACCGCGTGCAGGAACTTGCGCCGCGCTTCGCTCAGATCTGCACAGACCTGGCCGCCTTTGGCATTCCCGAAACGGTCAACCATGGAGATTTCCATGACGGAAATGTATTGGTGAAAAATGGCCGTATCACCCTGTTCGATTGGGGTGATGGAAACATCAGCCATCCTTTCGTTTCCCTGCGCACATTCTTCGTCAGCATCGAGAATTCACTCGAGTTGGACGATTATTCCTTCACACCTGAAATGCAGGCCCTACTTGATGTTTATCTTGAACCATGGGAAAAGTTTGCATCAAAGGAAAAACTGCTGCAGGCTTATTACTTGTCGCGATGTGTATCCGCGATCGTCAAGGCGCTTGGCTGGCATCAGACGGTCGCTCCGCTTGAAGGCGCATTGCGCGAGGAATATATACATATCGTGCCGGAGTTGTTCCGGGAGTTTGTTGAGTATGAAAAGAAATTGCGGGATTGAAAAATCTAATAGCCTTGGTCCTACCCTCCCGCGATCTTGACCTTATGACCTAACCCCCCGACCCCCTTCCCAAATGGAAAGGGGAGCCTTTTCTCCTCCCCGCTCGGGGAGGGCAGGGTGGGGTCCGGGTTTTGAACTAAAATCAACCCATGCCTGTGAAAAATATTATTCCCGGTCAAAAAGTCACACGCGAGAAACTCGAACGCGCAAAAGAACTTCGTCGCGAAATAACACCCGCAGAAACGATACTATGGGAAGAGTTGCGCGGGAACAAACTGGGAGTCCATTTCAGGAGGCAGCAGGTCATTCCTGGATTTATTGTAGATTTTTATTGTCACAAGGTAGGACTCGTCATTGAACTGGACGGAAGTGTCCATCAGGAAGATGAACACAGGGAAAACGACGCGGAGCGGGATAAAGCTTTGAAAGAAATGGGATTACAGGTTATTCGATTTAAGAACGGCGATGTAATAAGGAATTTACCCCGCGTCTTGGAAAAGATTCGAGAATTAATTTCAAAATGATTTGATACCCTACCCTCCCGCGATCTTGACCTTGTATCCAAGCTTCCGCAAAACCTCCGCGATCTGCTCGCGGTGTTCGCCTTGAATTTCGATCACGCCTTCTTTGATCGTCCCGCCCGTGCCACATTCCTGCTTTAGTTTCTTCGCCAATGTTTTCAAGTTATCCGCTGATAGCACTAGGTGTTTCACCAGAGTCACAGCCTTCCCCCCGCGGCCACTGGACTCGCGATGCAAGTACACGGTCTGCTGTTGAGGCGGGAGGGAATCCCCTCTCCTTGTAGGACGTGTGCCCGTAAGGGTAGAGGGGCCAGGGGTGAGGTCCTCTTTCTTTCGCAGGTCTCCCTGTTCCGAAGACCACACTGTTTTATTATTCGACATGTTTTTTTCCATTTCTGATCGTGAAATAATGGAAGCCGTTTGTGAAAACCATTGGTATCCAAAGGTGAGAGTCTCAAGATAGACTTTCAAAGCCTATCATGCTTAGAATTCGATCTGTCGTCTGCAACATAATCTTCCATGGAGGAACAAATGATGGATCGAATCTTCGACTGGTGCGTGGATGTATTGGTTTATTGGGCAGTCATATTTGGCATCACCTATAAAGAGATCAACGTCTGGGTCTTCGTTATTATCTGGCCGATATTGACCATCCTGCTGGTGGTCATCATTATCAGGCAGCAACGAAGGCTGCGTCAACTCTCACAAGGGAATTAAGAGCAAAGATATAAAGCCTTTCCTTCGAGTCTTTGAGACTTCGTGCCTTTGTGGTAAGACACGATAGTTTTCGGACAGGTTCTAACGGATTCCGCTATCGTAGCTTATTTCCAATCGCGTAAACTGATGTTCATTCACAATGAAGGGTACATCTGCAGCGAAGGGCAAGCTATTTGGGGACTCAGGATGTAAGACATAATCTCCCGGGGCCAGTTCAACTCGAAAGAGCCCGTTTTCATCTGTTTGGAACTGCGTGACCTTTTTTCCACTTTCTGTCAGAATGGTCAATGTAGCCTGATATGGCTGGTCCGGGCATGGAATGTCTTCCTGCATTACCGGACACATCGGCCCGATGGTCACGATCCCCTCAATTCCACTATCCAATGGCTGGGGAGCTGGCAGGCAGGCTGTAAGGAGTAAAACGAAAAGCACGAGTATACGGTTGATGTGCATGAGGTCTCCTTTCCTGTATTAGACTTCTGTGAATCCATTATAGTTCCAGTGCAAATGGGTGGTTTTACAGAGTGCCGCATAAATAACCAAAGCAGAATTATGATTTTCACTTGTAATTTCTGCCAACGCATTTTAGTAAATTATGCAACAAGCGGTATATGCCTTCCTTTTTTGATACAATCAAATCAACGTCATATATAAAGGAGTATACTCATGTTAAAAAAACCGGATGAAGAATTCGTAAAAGAAGGCGCGCAGAAGGTCACGGACCGGGAAGTTGAAAAGGTCGTGAACAAGTCTGAAGATATCAAAAAGAAGTTCCTTTCAGGCGGCCCGTTAAATCGCTTCGTCGAGGATGGAAAACTGCTGCTTTCCATCGTAAAAGACTATTGGTCCGGGGGATATCGCCAGGTCCCTTATGGGGCGATCGCGGCCAGTGTATTTACGTTGATCTATGTCCTCAATCCACTCGACCTGGTTCCGGACGTGCTGCCGGTCATCGGCCAGTTGGACGATGTGGCAGTCGTGAGCGCCTGTTTGTTGTTACTGGAACATGACCTGCACAAGTACAAGGATTGGAAGAAGGACCACGCGAAGACCGAAGAATAAAGGAGAGCAAAAATGAAACGTCCGCACGTTGCATCGAAGTTCACACGTTTTGCCAAATGGGCCTCACATGCCACAGGCAGGCCCGCGACGTTTATCGGCGCGGCGCTCATTATCGTGCTCTGGGCCGCGAGCGGTCCGATCTTCGGTTTTAGCGACACCTGGCAATTGGTGATCAATACCGGCACCACCATCATTACCTTCCTGATGGTCTTCCTGATTCAGAATACGCAAAACCGCGACAGCGAGGCAATGCAGATCAAACTGGATGAATTGATACGCGCCGTCCAGAACGCGCACAACGCACTGCTTGATCTCGAAGAACTGGATGACGATCAGCTCGAGCTTATCCGCGCGGGCTATACAAAAATGGCGAAGAAGGCCCGGGCAAAAATTGCATCCAACGCGCTGAAATCGAAAGCGTGATAAAAAGATTTGGTTTTACAATGCTCGAAGCCTGGCTCCCCAGAATTCTGGGCACGCTGTATCTCGGTTATTTTGTCGCCATGACCGTCGCGGTCTGGCAGGGCACATTATGAATTCCATTATTTCCATCGGGCAAAAAGCTCGCGAGGTGAGTGATGAGCAAAAGGGTTTTTCTCGTAACGGGCGCAACATCTGGAATTGGCAAGGCCCTTGCCTTTGACCTCGCCAAAACCGGCGAGACGGTCCTGCTCACAGCGCGCGACCAGGAGCGCAGGAACATGGTCCATGAAGAGATCATGTCCGAGATCCAAAATCCAAACGTGGAGTTGTTAAGCTGCGACCTGTCCTCTTTTGGTTCGATAAAGAATTTCGCCGCCTTCGTCAAATCGAAATACCCAAAGATCGACGTGCTGATCAATAATGCCGCGGTGGTAAAACGCGAACGCACGGTCAGCATCGATGGACACGAAATGATGTTCGCCACCAATCATCTCGGCCCGTTCTTGCTCACCAATCTGCTGCTCGATTCGCTCAAAGCCAGCGGTTCGGCGCGCATCCTCAACATCACTGCGCCATCCAGCACAAAACCGAATTTTGAAGACCTCGACAGCAAGGAAAGTTTCAATTATCTGAATGTATTTGGCGCCACGAAAATGATGAACCTGTTGTTCACATTCGAGCTGGCACGCCGCCTGGAAGGCACAGGCGTCACCGCCAACGCCATTCATCCCGGGTTGGCGCGTACCCACCTGATGAAAGAATCCAATTTTTTTATTCGCTGGATGCTGCAGCTGATCTCGGCTCCACCGCGCCGCGCCGCGGATCACATGGCGCGGATGGCGTTGTTACCGCAATTCGAAAAAATAAACGGAAAATTCCTGCACAAGGGGAAAGAGATGAAGGCCCCGGCGTATGCTCATGATCGCGAGGCACAAAAGAAATTATGGGATATCAGCCTTGAACTGACCGGCTTTGGGAAGGAAACCATCCATGAGTGACGATAAGTTGGATGCGAACCAGATGTGGCATGACTGGTTCATGGTCAGTGCCTTCAGGGTCGAGCACCCAATGATACGTTTCTTCAGCCTGCTGCCGCATGACCCGCGTTGCAAACTGTGTTATTCGCCCTTTGATGGAATCGGCGGATTTACGGTAGGCACATTGTTCGGCAGGAGGCGGTCTGCCTTGAACCCCAACTTCTGCAGTGCGTGTGAGGATTTTTCAAAAAAGAATCCGGGGGGAAGTGAAGTGGAAATGTCCATGTTGTTTGCGGATATACGCGGGTCCACGGCGCTGTCGGAGCAAATGACACCGATCGAGTTCAGCAGGCTGATCAATCAGTTTTTCATCAAGTCAACTGATCTCATCGTGGCAGAAGACGGCCTGATCGAAAAACTCGCTGGCGATGCCGTCGCGGCCTTTTGGGGAGCCGGCTTTGCAGGCAGCGATTATGTAGCCAAAACCATCCATGCAGCCCAAAACATCCTGAAAGCCATGGAAAAGGAAAAGATTCCGGTAGGGATCGGTGTCCATAGCGGGGTTGCCTATTTCGGCGCGATGGGCTCTGCAGGAGGCCTGGTCAATATCGCGGCGATCGGTGAGGAAGTCAACACGGCCGCGCGCCTTGCATCCAAAGCCGCGGCTGGCGAACTCATTGTCAGCGAGAAGGCGCTTAAAGAGGCGCATATTGAGGGCAGCGAATTGGAGTCGCGCAGTTTGGAACTAAAGGGGATCAGCGAGCGGGTCCCAGTCCGCGTAATGCACGCTTGATTTATTTCCCCTGTTTGGATACACGCGCAGATCGATAAATGACCAGCAATCGCTCCTGGCCAATGCACAACTGTGCTCCGGGAGCCAATGGATAGGGTTTATTGGGAATCAGGCGCCGGTCATCGAGCCAGGTACCATTCGTACTGAAGAGATCGATGACTTCATACCCATGCTCCAGCGGCCGGATCATCGCATGCCGCCGGGATACGCCCATGGTGTAACCATCCAGTTCCCCAAGGTCGACGAGAGGTTTCCATACATCTTCGTCCACATCACGACCAATGAAAAATTCCATGTCCGCTCGAACAACAATGGCTTTGGAAAGCCTCATGACATAAAAGGAAATCCCCTCGGCCGGGATCAACGTCTCGTCAATGGGGTGTACGCCAATCTCTGAAATTTTCAGGTTGGTTAAAGTGTCGGTTGTATCAACGACACGGTTATTAACTTCTATCTGAGACATACTGCCTCCAGGCTGCACTCGAATCGATAAATTATCCATCGATTGAATCTTCCAAGGTATGAATAAATTATATATCCTGCGCATCCAGGCCACATCCTTCGATTGGGGAACTTTCTCCTCCCCCAGTTGGGGGAGATGCACATTTGATCCACTTGATGAAGATCCGGGATTTTCATCATTCGAACCGGCCACCTTCCTGTCTGCCTCACGCAAACAACGTGCTACAATCCAAAAAACTTTTTTCCCGCTCAAGCGTTGGACTGTGGACATGGAAGCTGGGTGCACGCGAACCTATGCTGGCCCTCATCGAGAACTACACATCCATCGTGCTTGAATTGGACGAAGCCATAGTTAACAGTCTGAGAAGATAAAGGAGCAGGATCATGAAAATGGGAGTTCTGGGATCGGGCATGGTGGGGCAGGCCATCGGCGCGCGGCTTTTGAACCTGGGTCACGATGCAATGATCGGCACGCGCGATCCGGCCAAATTAAAAGAATGGCACGCATCCAATCAAAAGGCGCACATCGGTTCGTTCGCCGAGGCTGCCGCGCATGGTGTCATGATCTTTAACGCCACCAATGGACTCGGCTCATTGGAAGCCTTGAAGCTGGCTGGGGAGACAAATCTAAAAGGCAAGGTATTGGTGGATATTTCCAATCCCCTGGATTTTTCAAAGGGTTTTCCGCCGTCCTTGACGATCAGCAATACAGATTCTTTGGCGGAACAGATCCAGCATATGTTCCCATCCGCAAAAGTGGTGAAGACGTTGAACACCGTCACCGCCCGGCTGATGGTCCACCCGCGCGAAGTGGCGGAGGGGGATCACCAGATCTTCCTGAGCGGGAACGATGCAAACGCAAAAGTGCAGGTGGCAAAACTTCTGGAAAGTTTTGGCTGGATTCACATCCTGGATCTTGGCGATATCGCAACGGCCAGAGCCACCGAAATGTACCTGCCATTATGGGTGCGGGTCTATGGCGCCCTGGGCAACGGAATGTTCAACATGAAGATCGCAAAATAAAACAAAAAAATCCCGAGAGTTGCCTCTCGGGATTTTTTATTGGTCACTGATCAATTAGCTCAGAACAACAACGTTCGTCGCCTGCGGACCCTTGGGGCCTTTCTCAACAGAGAACTCGACCTTCTGGCCTTCTTCAAGGTTCTTGAAACCATCGCCTTGAATTGCAGAGAAGTGGACGAAGACATCCGCGCCGCCTTCGCGAGCGAGAAAGCCGTAGCCCTTGCT
>CAZJYB010000058.1:0-22467 GCA_964549865.1 uncultured Anaerolineaceae bacterium | reverse complement strand
CACGATTTCCCCACAGCAGCAGGGTGGGCTGGTGCAGGTCCGACAGGTCCAGGGCCACAGCTGGAAGTGTGCGCGGGATGTTGTAGATCCCCGAGGAGGCGCGTTTGAAATCCAGCGCGGTCTGATAACGGATATGTTCCGGCAGGACATGGCTCTCGCGATGACCGATGTAATCGTTGAAACTGGTCATGTCCACAAAGAAGCGGAAGACGCTATAGGGTGTGAAGTTAAGCAGCTGGGTTTTCAACAACTGGCGCAGGAAACCCGATTGCAAAATAACCGGCAGTTGTTTAAGATGGTAAAAGGGATTGACCAATACCAGGGCGCGTACACGCTCGGGATAACGAAGCGCGTACATCAGGGATAAACCACCGCCCAACGAATGACCGATCAGGATCATCGGCTCATGGAGCTCGAGCGAATCGATCCACGCTTCGAAATGGGCAAAAACGGAATCAACCGTATAGTCATGATGATGCAGGGGCTTATCGCTTTCACCATGGCCCAGCAGGTCGAGGGTATAGCCTGTATAACCGGCGCCTGCCAGTTCTGGAAGCAAGTCGTCCCAGTCGTGCAGCGATGCGGCCAGCCCATGCGTGAGAATAACAGGTGCGCCTTCGCCCTGTTGGATGTAATTTACTTTTCGATCACCAAGTTGTGTTGTGTGAAGTTCATTCACCTGCAATTTGTTTTCCATATCGTTTGGCTAACTCTCTTCTTAAAACTTTTCCGATGAATGTGCGGGGGAACTCATCCATAAAGACCACAAAGCGCGGCACCAGGTGCGGGGGCAGCCTGCGTTTGCAATATGCAATGACCGATTCAGCACTGGGTATTTGTTTGCCGCCGATGATGAATGCAAAGGGATGACCCGCCACGGCCACCACAACCACTTCCTTGATCTGGGGAAGTTCATAGATCACTTCCTCCACATCGCGCGGAAAGGCCGGTTCCTTGCCGGTTTTTTCCGGGTACCACATGTCTGCCTTGCGTGCGATAATGCGGCAGAAACCATCATCGCTCATTTGCGCCACATCGCCAGTGAGCAACCAGCCGTCGTCCATCAGCACCGCTTTTGTGGCTGCTTCATCCTTCCAGTAGCCCATCATCACCTGCGGGCCGCGGATCGCCAGTTCACCGATCTGCCCGGGCTCCACTTCCTTGCGCCCGGTCACCAGGTCCACGACGGCGGCTTGAGTGGATGGCAACGGTATTCCGATGGTACCCACCTTCCGATTCTTACTTAACGGATTTGCATGGGTCACCGGCGAGGCTTCCGTCAGCCCATAGCCTTCCACCAGTTTGCCTTTGGTCAATTTTTCAAAGGCTTCCTGCACTTCCACGGGCAGTGGTGCCGAGCCGCTGATACAGGCCTTGATCGAGCTGATGCCGTATTTTCTTACACCCGCATAATTATTGATCGCAACATACATGTTCGGCGAACCCGGAAAGATGGTGGGTTTGTATTTTTTTATGGATTGCAATATGTCCAAAGTTTGGAACTGCGGTTTCAAGATCATCGCCGCGCCGAGCGCGACGGGCACATTCAACGCAGTGGTCATTCCGTAGCTATGGAAGAAGGGAACGACGCACAAAAATCTTTCACTGCCTTCATCCGCACTGGGCAGCCAATGACGCGTCTGCAGCGCGTTAGCCACGAGGTTGCGATGCGAAAGCATCACACCTTTCGATTGTGAAGTGGTACCGCCCGTATACTGAATCACAGCAAGATCCTCAGGGGCCACATCCACAGTGGGAGATTTATCGCTGTGCGATGCGATCCATCTGCGAAAACGCAACGCGTTCGGTACGTTCAGGCCGCGGTTGCGCCATCGTGAGATCCAATATTTTGGGAGCGAAAGATAATCCGCCGGGTCGCTCAAGACCACATGGGGAACGCCGGCCTCCTGCTGGATGCGGTTTGCCAGGCCGGCCCATGTGGACAGCGTGACCAGCACGCTCGCATCCGCCTCTTTGACCTGACGGATCAATTCTTCCGGCTCGGTCATCGGCGGGATCAATACAACCGCCGCGCCGGCCTTCAGGGCACCGTAATAGGCGACCACCATTTGCGGAACATTTGGCAATAGCAGGACCACACGCGCGCGCTTGCCGAGTCCCTGTGCGAGCAATGCATTGGCAAAGCGGTTGGCTTCGTGATTTAACTTTCGATAGGTGATTTTTATGCCTTCGAAAAATATGGCCGGGTGATTCGGGAAACGCCGCACAGCGGACCGTAACAAATGATGCGCGGGGATGCGTGGGATGTCCACCGTGTAAGGGACGCCGTCCTCGTAATGATTCAGCCAGATGCGCTGGCGCCTCAAATCCTCGCGCGAAGAACTGGGAGCGACAGATGAATCATCGCGCCACGATCTTTGGGCTTCGCCTTTCAAAAAGCGCGCGATGGCACGGTCGACCGCCTCCCTGCGTTCCAGCATGACCATGTGACCGGACGCGGGAATATCGACATCGTGTGCACCCGGAATGGATTCGGATACTTTCTCGAAGAGACGGCGCTCGAAGAGCTGGTCGCGATGCCCGCGAATGACAAGCGTTGGAACTTCCAGCCGCGTGAACCTGTCCCAGCCCACCCATTTCGAAAGGGTGCTGACGTAGAACTGCTTGAGCACATCCGGGGGCGCGTGAAGCCGTTTACGCGTGAAAGGTGCGATCCACCGCAGGACCACCAGCGGAAGACTTAATCCGAGCTTGAAAAGGGGGATCAACTTGAACTCACCCGCCGTTGCAACAACGATCAGCTTTTCGAGCTGCTCGGGATAATTCAGGGCAAACTCGGTGACGACCGCGCCACCGAAGGAATGGCCCACCAGAATAAAAGGTTTCTTTACTTTTAATTGTGTCAGGGCTTCTTGAATGTCTGCCAGGATGCGAGGCATGTCGTAGCCAAAGGAGGGCTTATCCGAGAGGCCGTGCCCGCGCAGGTCCAGGGCGATCACGCGATGGTCCATCGCGAACGTTTGCAGCTGGTATTGCCATTGTGCGGCCATGCCACCGAAACCGTGGATGAAAACGATCGTCCGCTGCGCGTGTTCAGGGGAGACATCGATCGCAGACAGGCGCACGAGAGGGTTCGACGAGATGCGGATCTCGTGACGATACAGGTCGAGGTCGATGTCCATGCAGGAAGTGTACAGGAGGTGGGGAAGATTGTCAATTTTGTAATATAATGACTCATCATGCCTTTGCCTGGCTGCCGTTATACAAGAGTAATTTATGCCTAATAAACGCCTTTTGCATATTAGAAAACCGCGTTGTTTTCTCGTTTATGCACTGGCCCCCGAAGATCTGCCTGCAGCAGAAGCCAATCGCATTTTCAACGAATTTATTGGTGATCGGAACCTCCCACTTGCCCTATATCACGATCATTTTATTGGTCAGCCTGGCGGTGTCGCCATTTTCTATATAGATACCGTGGATGTGCGCGACGCGTTACTTAATCAAAAATATTTGGATGGCTGGAAAGTTGACTATCAACCACTCATCTTTTCTCACAGCCCATCCGCCCTGGACGAACAAATCGCCTTCACGCTCAAAACATATCGGGGCATGAATTGGGAAACTCTGCAAAAGGAACAGCGCCCTTCCTATGGAAACCCGCGGCGCGAAGCAGAGACCGCCGAAGAGGAGTGAGTCTGCTCAAGCAGGCTTTGACAAATCCCCCTTACCCTGCTATACTCACAGAAGTTAAGTTGACTTTTTCTGCCATCTTTGGCAGTTTTGTTTGAGAACAATCGTGTTTAGCAAGCCATACCGATCTTCGCGAGCAAGTCAGCGAAGGTCTTTTTGTTTGTGGGAATGTCCTTGTTAGAGGAACCTATTTACAGATAAATTGATACAACCTTTGTTCGGCGGACTGAAGTCCTGCCTCATTACATGCAAGCCCTAGCGGGCTGCGGACCAGCACCGAAGGTGCTTTCATGAATTGAGCGAGGACTTTAGTCCGAACGGGAGAATCAAAGATTTTCATTGACACACCAACCATGACTTTAACCGCATTTGCGGTTTTATAAAAAATAAACCAGGAGGTTTATAGAAATAATATGAGCAAGAAAAACAAATTAAGAATTATCCCGCTCGGGGGGCTCGGCGAAGTGGGAAAGAACATGATGGCCTACGAATTCGGTGGGCAGATCATCGTGGTCGACGCGGGGATCATGTTCCCGAACAACGACATGCTCGGGGTCGATTACATCATCCCCGATTTTGAGTATTTGCGCAAGCGCGCAGATCGTGTCCTTGGCATCTTCATCACCCACGGTCATGAAGACCATATCGGCGCGATCCAGCATTTGATCAGCGATATCCCCGCGCCCATTTATGCCACGCCGCTTACGCGCGGCCTGATCGAAGGCAAACTGGCGCGTAATAATGTGCAGCACAAGGCGCAGATCAAGACCGTGCAGGCCGGCGATACCACCAAGCTGGGTCCGTTCACCATCGAGTATGTCCACGTCAGCCACTCCATCCCGGATTGCGTCGCGCTGGGCATCACCACCGCAGCCGGCCTGGTCGTTCACATGAGCGACTTCAAGTTCGACCACACCCCTGTGGACGGCTGGCCCACGGATTTTGCAAAGTTTGCAGAGTTTTCCACGCGCGGCGTGGACCTGCTGCTCTCCGACTCGACCAATGCCGAACGCCCGGGCTGGACCCCATCTGAAATGGTGATCGGCCCCGCATTCGATAAAGTGTTCGCCGAGGCCAAAGGCCGTGTGATCGTGGCGACCTTTGCTTCATTGATCTCGCGCGTGCAACAAGTTGCCGACGCGGCCGCCAAACACGGCCGCAAGCTGGCGATCGCCGGCCCGAGCATGGTGGATAACGTCAAGATCGCACGCAAGATGAAATATCTGGATATTCCAGATGACATGATCGTGCCAATCGACCAGGCGCTTCAAATGCAAGACCACAAGGTCGCGATCATGTGTACTGGTTCGCAAGGCGAACCCTCGTCCATCGTTGGACGCTTGTCTGCCGGCACCAACCGCCAGTTTGACCTCAAAGCCGACGACACGATCGTGCTGTCATCGCATCCGATCCCGGGCAACGAAGAGACCATCAGCAAGACCATCAACCGTCTGCTGCGCCGGGGCGTGAAAGTTATCGATGACAGCGTGGCGCCCATCCATGTCTCTGGCCATGCCGCACAGGAGGAACAGAAACTGCTTATCCACCTGGTGCGCCCGAAACATTTCATGCCCATCCACGGTGAGTTACGCATGTTGAAACGTCATGCCGATCTTGCAAAGCAGGTTGGAGTCGAAGAGAAGAATATCATCGTCGTGGAGAATGGCCAGGTCGTCGAACTCGTAGGCAACAAGGTGCTGCTCGGCGAGCGCATCCCCGGCGATTACGTGTTCGTCACCGGCGAATCGATCGGCGATGTAGACCACGACGTGATCCGTGAACGCGGCCAACTGGCGCGCAACGGCATCATGCTGATCGACATCAGCCTCGATAAATTAACCGGACGCCTGCGTCACGAACCGGAGATCATCACGCGCGGCTTCGTTTCACCGGAAGACGCAGAGCAACTGCTGCCCGAAGTCCGAAAACGCGTCATGGACGTGGTCCACGGCGGGCTCGACGACGAAAAGGATATCGTCAACGCGGTGAAAAGCTACCTGCACCAGCAGACAAAACGCAGGCCCATGGTCTTCGTAACGTTGAGCAAAGCGTAATAAAAAGTGACAGTCACCTTTAAGGTGACTGTCACTTTTTTAACTTGTTGGCGATCTGCCGATCCACCTTTCCCATCGGGTAATCTCCCAGCTCATTCACCGGTACCCACTTTATATTTTTATCTTTTGGGATGGAAATAGACTCGCAGCGATAAGCATGCACTGTGACCTTGAAATGAGTGTATGCATGTTGAATGATGCCCAGCGCCTCTTTTCTGCGGACCTTCAACCTGTACGCGGCATTAAGAGTTTTGGCCAACCCTTTCGCAGGGTCGTCTGTATCATCCCCACTCGGGGCGACGCGCCCGTTCGGGAATTCCCACATCCCGCCGAGCAAGCCGTCTGCGGGCCGCTTTGCCAGCAGCACGCGGCCTCTCTTCTCTATCACCCCTGCAACGTGTACATAATGAGGGGTCTGTTTTTTGGGCTTCAAAACAGGGCGTAGTTCCTGCGTACCGTTCTGGCGCGCTTTGCACATCTCCATTAGCGGGCACAACAGACAGCGCGGATTCCTTGGCAGGCAAATGGTGGCGCCCAGGTCCATCAATGCCTCGTTGTAATCGCCAGCCTCGCCCTTCGGCAAATTCCTTGCAGCCAGATCCCATAGTGTCTTTTCGCCTGCAGGCGAATCAGCAAACTCGGTTACATCATATAAACGCGCAAAGACCCGCCGCAGATTACCATCCAATGTGGGTTCGTCCATACCGAAGGCCATCGAAGCGATCGCGCCGACGGTGTAACGCCCGATGCCCGGCAGGCTTCGCAGATCATCCAGATCGCGCGGCAATTCCCCATTGAATTTCTCGGCCACCATCTTTGCCGCTTTATGTAAATTCCTTGCGCGGCTGTAATAACCAAGTCCCTCCCACGCGTTCAATACATCGTGTTCATCGGCATTCGCCAGTGCAGTAACATCCGGGAATAACTTCATCCATTTTTCAAAGTAGGGAACGACGGTTTCCACGCGCGTCTGCTGGAGCATGATCTCAGAGACCCATACCGCGTATGGGTCGGGATGATCGCGCCAGGGAAGGGTGCGCCCGTGTTTGCGAAACCAATTCAATAATCTGGCCGCCAGGCTTTTCATGTTATTCGCAGGGTTGGGCCAAAGGTGCGCTTTGGAACGTTGTTTCCCCGAAATCGATCAGGCGCACCTCGACATAACCATCCCGCTGACAGCCCAGCACCACCGCATCCGCGCCCTGTGGAAAATCAAGCAGGTCGCGCGTGATAAAGATCGCGTTATATTGACCCTTGTTGATCAATATAAAGCCAATGCGGGCATATTCCTTCAGCGCGTACGCGGGCCATGGATTTGCAGAGATCATGCCTTCGTCGCGGCGATATAGACGTGGGTATAACATGCGACCTTCCAGCAGAACAGCTCCAGGCTGCCCAAGGAAAGGTTCTATTTCGTTCGATGGATACCCATTGGATGTCAACTGTAAGATCAGTTGCTCAGGTGTGGATGTGTAGCGCGGCTGGGTCAATCCCTTTGCCAGCCAGGGCAGCCCGCCCACAAAGGCAAATGCAAGCAGAATGAAAATATATTGAGGCCGAAAGTCGCGGAGGGAGAAATGGCCTGGTCTTTTCGACGGCGTACCACTTCGTGGCACATAGCTGTCTGACTCCATATGAGTCTTTCCGCCAAACAACAACGAGATGCCATAAAAAATTTCGATCACACCGATCGCAAAATAAAAATAAACGACCCAATCCACCGGCAGGTTATAGCGCCAGCCTGAAAAGCGCGAGATCCCATTTACCAATGCATATCCCAAATTGAAGGCCAAAGGCACAAGACCGATCCAACCTGCGCGTCGCCACGCGGCGCCAAACCCAAGTGCAATGATCGCCAGGTAGAAGAGAATGAGGACAAGGTTATACCACTCCAGAGAACCGTCCCAGCCGACCCAATACAAATTCAGCGGTTCGAACAGGCCATCAAAACTTTTTATCAAGGGAAGCGCCAGCAGCCCGCCGATTTGCGTATTCAGGAAATGCGTGGCAATAAAGCGGGATACGTAGCCGGGATTCTCAAGGGTGAACGAAATGAGCCGTTTACCAACGCTGTCTTTTTCAGGATCGAACTGGCTCAGATCCAGGTTGCCGGTAAACGAATACTGGCTGTAGATGATCGCCACCTGTCGTGGATCATCAAACGAGAACCTGCCGCTGATTGTGTAGTTATGTGCAAGCCATGGCAAAACAGTGAGGCCCACCGCAAAAGCAAATGCCAGGCCGGCCATGACCCATTCTTTTGTCTTTCGGTGATAAACGAACCATGCCAGTATAAAGACAACGGGAAGGATAAAAAGAGACTGTGTACGAAATAACAATAACAAGCCGAACGCGCCGCCAGCCAGGAGTGTGGCCTTCAGGTCACGCCTTTCCAGCCACCAGATGACCACGAGACACAGAACCGCGATCCCGAGCGCGGTGGGGAAATCCGTTGTGAAGACCTTTGAATTGACAACGCGCGTATTGGATGAGATCCACAAGCCCACTAATTCGCGAAAGATCGCGAACAATGCCACGGTCGCCCCGGCGGCGGAAGAATGGAGTTTTAACCCGAGGAAATACAAGGCGACCGGGAAAAGCGCGAGCACAAAGGTTTGCGCAACAATGATGGCGGGGTAATTCTGCCCGAAGAAGAAATGCAGGATCGCAAGAAAGATCACATACAGAGGCCGCGGCGGGATGCCCCCGAAATAATCCGTGCCGATCAGGAGGCTTTGGGAAAGGTAGTCATAAAAACCTGCATCCGAATAGGGAAATGGAACATTTGCGGGCGGGGTGATGGGCGCATAAAAACTGTTTTCCAGAACACTGACAGGGACACCGAGCCAGAGAGCGCAAGCCGTCAAATAAATCGCAGCGGGGATAAAAATATTCCCAAAGCGCGAAGACTGGATATTTGAAATGCTTAATGAATACAGCAGAATAAAAAAGCCGGCCAGGATGGATAAAACGGCCTGCCAGCCCGGGATCGCCACAGCAGGTTCACCCCAATAACCGGTATCCGGCGTGATGCCGACCTTTGTAATTGCGATAAAAACAAAGATGGCAAGCAGGAAACAGCCTGCCACAATAGCGGAGCGATAAACGGATTTGCGTTTGGATAATTCCTCCAAATGAAATCCATTTTTGACAAGCAATAAAAAAATAACGGCTTGAATCCCGATAACCAGCAAGTACCATAGCAATGGACTCAAGCGCTCGTAGTACGGCAGGAGTCTGTGCGGGTCGAGATAACGCAGCAGAAACAGGAGCAGGCCGCAGGTCAGCGCGAGAAGCGCAGAAGAGAGAATCAATGGTGCGCGCGCAAATCGATCCAGTTGAGCAGGGTCGCGACGGGCACGGAATCCAAGAACCATTCCGCCTGTAAAAAAGAGGATCAGTGTTCCAAGCAAGGCGATGCGCGCAAGGGAAAGCCCACCTTCAGATGGAATTAACAACAGCGCGAGAATGGCAACCAGAGACTCAAAGGCCGCGGTGAAGAAAAACCACGGCCAATAACGGGGAAAGACTTCGGAAGTCTCCTTAAGAGTCTGTGAATTCATAGGCACGCAAAAGAGACTTCCGAAGTCTCTTTAAAACTGAAAGCCGCCGCGCACAGGGACGATCTTATGCGAGTAATTTTTAACGTAACCAAACAGGCGTTCCTGCAGAAGCACCCAATCTGCCGAGGCCAGAATTTCGCGTGCAGCCGGCGCATCGGAGGCTAGCAGGCCAACCTGGATCTGCGGATAGGAACCGTAGATCGTGGCCCAGGCCTCGGCCGGCTGCAGGCCCAGGCGCTGCACCCCGGGTACAAATTCACCGATGACGAACTCGAAATATTCCTGATCGCGCTCCGCAGCGATATCCCAGGTCATGATCACTTTGACGGGCATATTATCCTTTTTGGTACTCCAATACAATAACGTGCGTTTCTTCGGGCAGGCCGGAGCGCGAGACCTTGAGCGAAGCCTGTGGATCCTGTTTGCTCAGGCCCATTTCCTTGAGAAACTTGTTCAGAGAATCGAGATTTAATTTTGTATCCGGCGTGGAATAATGCATGGGGATGACAAGATTCGGTTCGAGCAGACTGACGACTTCCGCGGCTTTCGCAGCGTTGAGGCTGCTTCCGCCTCCCACCGGGATCAGCGCCACGTTCACCGTTCCCAGTGCTTCGACCTCTCCCTGAGTGGGAACCTGTTGCAGGTCACCGAGATGTGCGACGGTGATGCCGTCATAATCGAAAACATAAAGCGTGTTGCGGGTCTTATCCTTGATCTTTTTGCCCGCGCCTTCCGTCTGCACCGCGGTGATGAAGACACCCCCAATTTCAAATTCACCTGCCCCGGTAAGCACATGTGTAACACCTTTGATCGCGTTATTGTTGTTATGGCCGGGCGCGTCGTGGCTGATCGTGACGATCTCGGCCTTGAGCTTGAGTGCGTCGTAACCGGTGGTCTTGCTGTCGAACGGATCCGTCACCACGGTTGCAAAGTTCCGCTCGGTGAGACGAAAACAGGAATGTCCGTACCATGTTATTTCCATAAAGGTTTGCCTCCGAAGCGCATATTATACACGAAGCATTATGACTTGTTTTCAATTAAAGGTGAAGGCTCAATTGCTGCGTTGGGTCGCCCGGGAATCCTTTGTGCGGCCTTATAATGGGGCATTCAGTTCAAGAGACATCCATGCAAAGAACAACACTACTCCCCTATCTTGAAGCCCTCTTCGCTGTCGTTGCGTGGGGTGCGTCTTTCATCGCAACAAAGATCGCCGTGGGTCAGATCGCTCCCATCACCGTAGTCTGGTTGCGATTCTCGATGGGCGTGATCGTGCTCGGAATTGCCGTCGTGGCGCGCAAGCAATTCGCTCTGCCAGATAAAAATGAATGGGGCTACTTTGCCCTGCTTGGATTCCTTGGCATTACGTTTCATCAATGGCTTCAATCGAATGGACTGCTTACTGCACAAGCCAACACCACTGCATGGATCGTGGCAACGGGACCGGTGTTCATGGCTTTGCTTGGCTGGCTGGTGCTGAAAGAAGGATTAAGCTGGGTCAAAAATGCAGGTATTGTTCTGGCCGCGCTGGGGGTTTTACTGGTCGTTACAGAGGGTAATTTATTCTCGATCATGCAGGGCAGGTTCGGCACAACAGGCGATTTCCTGATCCTGATCAGTTCGGTCAACTGGGCTGTATTCTCCGTTCTATCGCGGCGCGGACTCGAAAAACATCCCGCGACGCGCATGATGTTTTTCGTGATGGTACTCGGGTGGATATTCACATCCATATTGTTTTTCAGCGGAAAAGGAATTACCGAAATTACACAACTAAAAACAAACGGCTGGCTCGCCGTGGCATTCCTCGGCGTCTTCTGTTCAGGATTTGCCTACATCGCATGGTACGACGCCCTGCAGGCCCTGTCCACTGCACAGACGGGTGTCTTTCTTTACATTGAGCCACTTGTAGCAGTGGTAGTGGCCGCGATCATTCTGAGCGAGCCGATCACATGGGCGTCGCTCATCGGTGGCTCAGTGATCTTGTTTGGCGTCTGGCTGGTAAATCGAAATTGAAAATGAAGGCGCGCGCCACATCGAATGCGAGTGTAAATTCCATTCAAAACGGCTGGAGATTAAAAATCCCGGCGGGAGATTCGTCCAGCTATCGTTTTGCCCAACTCGATGACTATTTTGGACTCTCACGGCATAAGTTTCCGCATCACTCCCTTGATCCTTCGACTTCGCTCAGGATGAGCCTGCGGGCGCGCGTCTCGAGCGATTCCATTCCGGGAACATGGGGCTTTGGGCTGTGGAACGATCCCTTTGGCATGTCGCTGGGGTTTGGTGGGAACCGCTTTCAACTGCCGGCCCTGCCAAATGCGACGTGGTTCTTTCACGCATCAGAAGATAATCATCTTTCGTTCAGCGACGATAAACCAGCGCAGGGATTTTTGGCGCAGGTATTTCGCGCGCCGCGTTTTCATCCATGGTTGATCGCGGCGGGCCTGGCACTCCCCTTCGCGCGCAAGACGACAAGGAAATTGCTTAGCAAGGTAATTGACGAGGATGGTGTCGCTCTCAGCGTGGACGTCACTCAATGGCACGCGTACAGGCTCGAGTGGAGTGCGAAGCGGTCCGCCTTTTGGGTGGATAATGCGCTCGTGCTCGAGTCGCAGGTAAGCCCGCGTCCGCCTCTGGGAGTCGTCATCTGGATCGATAATCAATACGCGGCATTCACCCCGGATGGAAAGATCGCTTTTGGCCTGTTGGATGGAAAAGAAGAATGGCTTGAGGTCGAGGGCCTGGAAATAAAAACAGCCCCTGAATGATCAGGGCTGTTTTAAAATCATTCGTCATGCCGGCAGGGCTGTCTTTGACCTGTCTGCAAACGCCTTGAAGAGAGCATAGAGCATGCCGACGCCGATCACGATCAGGCCAATAGTATTAACAGGCAGCGGCAGTTCAAAGCTCACTTTTCGAAAAAGTGTATCGAGCAGAACGCCGAGGATGAAGAGGCCGCCAAAACTGCGGTTGTGGTAGAAGCAAAAACCGGAGAACCACGTGGGCCAGAAGGCTTCAAATCCTTTTGGCGGGCCCGCCGGGCGCGGCTTGGAAAGCGCAAAGATGGCATAGGCCGCACGCTGTGCCGCAAACAGGATCAGCAGCATAAAGGTGGAGAAAAATCCCGTTGCAACGAGATACACGATCACCGCGTAAGCCAAGACGATGGAGAGGATATTCACATAACGGGCAAAGGTCTGCCCCACGCGGACCGGGAAGGTGCCCACCCCTTTTTTCCTGTCGTCTTCCATCTTATCGATATGCTTGCCGATGTTAATGCTGGCCACGCTCAAGCCAAAGGGAACGCCTGCGAGCGCCACAATCCAAAGATTGGCCGGCATGGTCTCAGCGGCACCGATGGCAAGCACCAGATACACACCTGCAACGAGGATCGGTCCCCAAATAAGGAAAATGGAAAGCTCGCCCAGTCCCCAGTATTTAAATGGATAGGTATATGCCAGAAGCACGACCGCGCCGAATGCGAACAGGCCGATGACGGCGGGATTAAAACCTGTATAGAACAATGCGTACACACCGGCAAGGGTGGCGACCACCCCGCTGACAAGGAACCATTGGATCTGCCTGCTTTTCGACCAGAAGTTTTGCACAAGCGGATGCACCCCATACTGCGTGCGGAAGTAATTATCGCTGTCCACGCCGCGCGAATAATCGGTGTAATCATTGAGCAGGTTGTTCGTACCATGCGCAATGAACAGACCAAGTGTGAGGATGACCCATGCGAGCCAGGAGAAATATCCATCGCGCCAGGCAAGCAAACCGCCAATAATGCAGGAATACACAGTGACCGCCGTGACGGCGGAGCGGGTGGCGATCAGCCACTTGGAAACAACATCCAGGGCGTCCCACTCCTTCTTGTCGTCCATCTTGATCAGTTCCCATGAGGCCTTTCGCCACATGCCAAAGTTGATATTCATGAATTCTCCTTTTTCGTCTGGTTATTATATAATGAAGAAGGGCGACAAAAGTATATCATATGTTTGTGAAATATGATACAATTACTCCTGGTGAAAGAATTGGTAAAATTCATTCCGTTGGAGAATACAATGGCAGAAACAAAACAGGATTACATCCCCGCGCTCAGTTATAGATTCCTTACGCCGTTCTACGATTTTATTCAAAAATACATCGTGCGCGATATACGCTATAAATCGCTTTTGATCGAACAGGCAGATATCAAACCCGGGCATCATGTTTTGGACCTGGGCTGCGGTACAGGCACTCTTGCGATCATGGTCAAGCAGGCTCAACCGGGCGCGGAAGTGCACGGTTTGGACGCTGACCCTGAGATGCTCAAGGTGGCAAAGTATAAATCGGATGAACAAAACACGCCTGTCAATTTTGACATAGGTTTTACAAACAAGCTCCCCTACCCGGACGCTTCCTTCGACCGGGTGATGTCCAGTATCATGATCCATCATTTGAAAACGCCGGACAAGGTAAAAACCGCAAAAGAGGTTTTTCGGGTGCTTAAGCCGGGCGGCCAATTGCACATCATCGACTTTGGCAAACCGACCAGCCTCTATGGAAAAATGCTTGCGCCCTTCCTGTACAAATTCGAGGAGGCAAACGATAACATTGACGGAAAACTCCCTGAAATTTTCGGTGCGCCCGGGTTGAAAACAGAAATTGCAGGTGGCTTCTGGACGTTCTTTGGAGATCTGGCTTTCCTGCGCGGGAAAAAGCCCGCATAATCATGTCTCGCATCGAATCCACCATCGTCGTTCTCAGATCGATCGAAGATACCTTCGCTTTCCTGAACGCCGCGCAAAGTCACGCCCGCTTCGTCCCGAACATGGCAGAGTTTAAGCAGACCTCCGAGGGCGCATTTGGGAAAGTCGGCGCGACCGCGCTTGGGATGTTGAGTTATTTTGGGTTGCTTAAAATACCCGTGCAATATGAGATCATCGAGCATGAACCGGCGAACAAACTGGCGATGAAGGGGTCAATGGGGCCGGTTGCCTTCAAGGATGGATATATCCTGAGCAAACAAGGCAACGGGACCGAGATCAAATTCTGGCTCGAACTGAATCCATTGGGATGGGCAAAGATCTTCAAGCCTTTTGCCGGGCTGATCGGCAGGATCCACGCGTATGAGACATTAAGAAATTTGAAGAGAGAAATCCAGCCTTCGTGAGGCGGGAGTCTTTGAAGCTTTAATAACCAGATGTCGATCGATCTTTACCAGTCCTTTACCAATCCGATCACGCGCGAGACCTTCCGCTGCATTTCATCGACAGAGGCAGCCTATGCCATGGAGTGGACTTTGTATCCGGGAGGATACGTGCCCTTCGAACATGTGCATGTGAGTCAGGACGAGACCTTTCACATCCAAAGCGGTGAAATGCGAACCCGAATAAATGGAAAGGATCATATCCGCAGGTCCGGCGACACCCTTGTTATCCCGCGTGGAATAAAACACATCGCATTCAATGACCGCGATGAAGCGCTGGTCTGCATCGTGGAATACAAACCCGGGCTCGATCTTTACAGGACCTTGCAATGTTTCGCAGGATTAACCATCGACGGCAATTATGACAAAAGAGGTTTGGTGAATGTACCACGCATGATGTATATGCTCAGGAAAACCGGCTCCCAATCCCTCACCCGCCCATCCTTTGCGCCGGACTGGTTGTTTCGCCTGGGCATGGATTTTTTTTATGTGTTCGGCTCGATGCTGGGCTGGGAAGCGCTGTACAGGAAATACACCCATTAACAAAAGCGGTGGCCCTTTAAAAGGACCGTTGCATTAAAAAAGGAGAAATAACATGGACACCAAACTCTGGTGGTATGCACTGCAAAAGCCCGTCAAGATGCACGAAAAGGACAAATGGGACAGGTTCGATGTCATTTCCAAATGGCTGATCTCCACCCGCGCCACAGTAACGCAGCTCACCCTGCTTTCGGGCGTCATCGCGGGTCTGCTGGCGCTGCGTGACGGTTACTTTAACTTTCCGCTCTGGCTGGCAATGACCCTCGGCGTATATTTTGCGCACTCGGCTGAAAACCTGGTCAACGACTACATTGACTTCACACGCGGCATCGATGAGGATAATTACTACCGTTCACAATATGGCATTCACCCACTCGTACACAAATTCTGGACGAAGCGAGATTGGACGCGCTGGTTCGTCAGCGCGGGTACATTAGCGGTGATATGCGGCGTGTTCGTCCTGTTCTATACCGGCTTCTCCCCCGTCGTCATTGCTTTGTTCATTTTTGGTGTGGCGATACTGCCCACCTACGCATGGCCCCTCAAATATCTGGGCCTTGGCGAATTGCTGATCTTCGTGAATTGGGGCATGGTCTTGATCCCCGGCATGTACGTGATTATGGCTGGCGAGATTCCCGCAAATCTGTTCGAGCTCGTGATGGCCGGCATGGCATTCGGCTTTGGGTTCGGCAGTTTCAACTGGGGCAAGCACATCGACAAGATCGAAGCGGATAAAAAGAAGGGCGTTGGTTCGCTGCCTGTACGATTGGGCGAACCTGCTGCGCGCATGGTCAACATCTTCACCATTTTACTTTCCTACGCGCTGGTGCTGTACCTGGTGTTCGTTGCCCGCTTCTTTTCCCCCACCGTTCTGCTTGTTTTTCTTGCTGCCGGTCGCGGATGGGACGTGATCAAACTGCTCAGCCAGCCGCGTCCGAAAGAAGCGCCGGCCGGCTTCGACTTGTGGCCTCGCTGGTTCTCCACCCCGCAATTAAGGCATATTCGCCTGTTCGGCGCACTGTATATCCTTGGCATGATCCTGGATATTGTATTGAAAATGATTGGTTTGTTATAAGGGCGATGTTTTGTCGTCTATCCTGGGCGAGATGCCCCAAAACCACGAGCGGGCACTAGCGACCTCGCCCCTACGGACATAAAAAGGATCAACCATGAAAATCGCAATTACCGGCGGCACGGGTTTCATCGGCAGACACCTGGCGCGCGACCTTATCTCACGCGGGCACGAAGTCATTGTCATTGCGCGCGGGCAATACACCCGTAACACACAGCCCATCGAAGGAGCAGTTTTTATTTCCTGCGACGCGCGTGACACGGAAAAATTAGCACAGGCCATTCGGGGCTGCGACGCAGTGGTGCATTGCGCCGGCACAAGCGTGGAGGACGGTAACCAGACCTTCCACGCCTTGCATGTGGAGGGGGCGCGTTCCGCCGTGGCCGCCGCAGAACGCGCGGGCGTAAAAAAGTTCGTGCTGCTCAGTTACCTGAATGTGCGCCCCAATGTAAACTCCAGGTATCACACCACCAAATGGCAGGGCGAGGAGATCGTGCGTGCCTCGAAACTGAATTACACGATCCTCAAGGCCGGGCTGGTCTACGGCCCGGGCGATCACCTGCTCAACAACCTGAGTAACTTGTTTCGCAAAATGCCGGTCTTTGCACAGGTTGGATTAAAAGAGAAGACCGTCCGCCTGCTGGCGGTGGAGGATCTGGTGGATGTGACCCGCATCTCGCTGGATGAAAACCGCTTCGCGCGTCAGACCGTGGCTGTTACCGGACCCGAGGAATTTCCCTTCAGCCAGGCCGCGCGGCGCATCGCGCAGGCCATGGGCAAGCCATCGCTGATCGTTCTGCCCTTCCCCGTCTTCTTTCATCGGATCCTGGCGTGGTTCTCTGAAAGGTTCATGCCCAAGCCGTTGATCACGGCTGCACAGGTGCAAATGCTTGCCGATGGGGTCAGCCAGCCATCACCGGAAAGTATTTCCATGCCTGAGGAAATGAAACCGAAGATCGGGTTTTCCCAGGAACAGATCAAAAAAGGATTACCAAAGTAATTATGAGAATGCAAAATTCAGAAGAACACAAAATATTCAGGCTGGTTATCACAGGCGCGGATATTGAAATTGACATTTCAAAACCTGAGTGGTGTGGATGCTGGCTGAGACAAGGTGAAAATATCACCAATCTGGGAGCAGAGAGCCTCGAATACATTAAACGTCACCCCGCTCGGCGAGGGACTTCGCGAAGCATGCCCGCCGAGTATTGACCGCCGAAGGTCCCCGAAGGGGGCAGGTCTCCCCTTTTGCGGTGGCGTGGTCAGGAGACCACTGCCAAGCCTGCAGAAATGATAAACAAAAAGGAGCTTGCAAGCTCCTTTTTGTTTATCAAGAAATGTCGAATAAAACCGGCAGCAATTTCAGCCCGCGAAAGATGGGATGCTCCTGCCATTCCAGGTTTTGTGTCTTCAATTGAATATCCGGAAAGCGACGCAGGATGGTCTCAAATGCGATCTCGGCTTCGAGACGAACGAGCGGCGCGCCAATGCAATAATGGATCCCAAGGCCAAAGCCCAGGTGACGTCCTTCGTTTCGGGTGATGTCAAATTTATCCGGGTCGGTGAACCGTTCAGGGTCGCGATTGGCCGAGCCCAGTATGCTATTGACCAGGTCCCCTTTATGGATCAATTTGCCTTTGATCTCTGCATCCTCGATGGCGGACCTGTACGTGATCTGCACCGGGTTGTCGTAGCGCAATATTTCGTCGAGCGCAGAATCAAGCAGGCCGGGTTGTTTCTGTAAAAGCTCAAGCTGGCCCGGGTGCTGCATCAGGGCCAGAAGTCCGTTGCCAATAAGATGAGTGGTGGTCTCGTGCCCGGTGCTCAGCAAAATATTGATGTTGGCAACGAGTTCTTCCTCTGTCAGCGTGGCAATTGCTTCAGGGTCATGGAGCAGCTCTCCCGTGGAACGTGGCGAGGCCTGGTGGTGAGGATATGGACAGGCCGAGTCATCCGATGAAACGGAAAGTAGCATGCTCAACAGGTCATCCCCCATGTTTTCGCGACGCTTGCGGGCAAGGTGCTTAATATATTCCGTCATCTCCGTAAGGCTTTGCGCGGCGCGCTCCAGCAAATGAGAGGGCTTGTGGCGTACCGTGCCGAGAATGGCGAATAGGTCGTCGGACCACTGCTTGAATTGGGCGCGGTCGCCCACCGGCAAGCCGATCAGTTCGGCGATGACCATGACAGGCAGGGGATATGCGAGGTCATGAACAATGTCCATTTCACCGCTGCCCTGTGCTTCGTCGAGCAGTTGATCCACGGTCTGTTGGATGTACGGTCGCAGGCGTTCCACATAGCGCGGCGTGAAGGCGTGATTCATCAGGCTGCGCAAGTGCGTATGATAAGGGGGATCTGCGTAAAATACAGTTCGGGAAAATGAATGATACACAGGCCGGGCGATCTGTTGTTCAGCTTCAGCGAGCCGCTCAAAACCGCGCAGCAACCCCTGGGCACGCGAGAAGCGTTCGTCTGTATAAAGCAGCTCAATGTCGTCGTACCGCGTCAGTACCCAAAAGCCCATCTCCTCATCCCAATGGACCGGGTCCTGGGAACGAAGCTGCCCGTAGAAAGGATAGGGATCGGTTCGAACATCCTGCCGTAACAAATTCGACAAGCTCAAGGTATCATTTTTCGACTTTAACATTGAAGAACTCTCGTACACAGATTATAGCACCAATCTGTGAAATTGTACACAAGCGGTGAGGATGAGATTTTCCGCTGCTGAAAGCCTGCCAGCTAGACCTCGCTGGTCATGAGAAACAAAGGCTTCATTTCAAAATTTTCATAGATCGGGCGATAGCGTTCCGTATCATAAAAATGATCCACGTTGACCGCTTTCTTTGTGGCTGTGACAACATCAATGGTGATGTTGTCGTAACGTCCGTTCTTGAGCACGACCAGCCGGCCGTGCACACCTTTTAACAACAGGTCGAGAGCGAGATTGCCGAAAGCCATCGGTGCGATCGAATCGATCGCATCCGGGTCGCCGCCGCGCACCATGTAACCAAGTTTCTGGTTGACCACATCCACGGTCTTGCCTTTATTGAATTTCGAGGAGATCTCCGTGATATTTTCGGAAACAAGATCGCCGATGCCTCCCAGTTTGGCGTGGCCATATGCATCCGTGGAACGGCCCGCAAAGACCATCTCACCCCCTTCGAACATGGCACCTTCAGAGATCAGCAATACAGAATAACGGCTGGGGTTTGCCTCCCGATCCTTGATCATCAATTCTGTAAGATGTTCGATGTTAAATTTGAACTCGGGGATGACGCAGCGGTTTGCAGCGCCGGCCATGGTGGGCAGCATGGCCGTAAAGCCTGCGTA
Organism: uncultured Anaerolineaceae bacterium; assembly: GCA_964549865.1. Classification (GTDB taxonomy): domain Bacteria; phylum Chloroflexota; class Anaerolineae; order Anaerolineales; family Villigracilaceae; genus Villigracilis. The sequence continues at coordinate 3,069 of CAZJYB010000058.1, read as the reverse complement.
ACGGCCAAAGACTTCAAGCACGAGAAAACGTTCATGCGAGCCTGCAATCGTACGCAGGCTGTTCGTCAACGCGATGGTGCGGGTAACGCAGGTGCTAAACCCAATGCAGTAATCCGTGCCAGGCACATCGTTATCCATGGTCTTGGGGATGGCAATGACCTTCACGCCCTCCTGATATAAACGGACCCCGTAGCTCAAGGTATCGTCCCCGCCGATCGGTATCAAATAATCTATTCCCAGAAAATCAAGATTCTTCAGGATCTCAGGGGTCAGGTCATTCTTCTCATCCGTATAGGTATCGCGGAGATGGTCGGGGACCGCGGTTTTTTTCACCGCGCTGGGTTTGGTGCGCGAGGTATGCAGGAAGGTGCCTCCGGTTCGGCCGGCACGATTGACGATCTCTTCGGTTAAAAATTGATAATTATTGCTGTTATCGGCCTTCTTATCACGGATAATATCCACCAACCCGCCCCAGCCGCGACGAAGCCCCACCACCTGATATCCCTCACGTAATGCGCGGATCGTTACTGCGCGAATGGCCGGGTTGAGCCCCGGAACATCGCCGCCCCCGGTTAATATCCCAATGACACCTTTTTTAGCGTTGCCCATAATGACCTCACTTTTCCTTCTTTAAGATGATTTCAATCTAGAAAGCCAGGGCTTTCTGATATGCGGCGATTATTTTATCCCAGTTTTTGTTCATATCATCGTCCACGCTGCGGCGCGAGGCATCCGCATCAAACCAGTGCAGGGCGCGACGTACACCTTCGCTCCACGTTACCTCGCAGTTAAAATCCGGCACCAAACGCTTGATCTTGCTGTTATCGAACACGGTGCTGTTGCTCTTGTCCCCGATCAGGGAGCCAACCGCACGCGGGTTGTGCAGCGCGATCAGGTCCGACGGGATGTGGATGATATTCGGTTCAACCCCAAGGGCGGAATAAAGTTCCTGGAAAATCTGGTTCCAGGTGAGCACTTCATCGGAGGTGATATGGAACGATTCGCCGATGGCCTTTTCATTCCCCAGCAAGCCAAGCAGGCCCCTGGCGAAATCGGCATTCCAGGTGAGCACCCACAAGGAGGTGCCGTCTCCGGGCACGATCAATTTTTTACTGCGCTGGATGCGGTCCACTACTGTATAGGGATGAAGCCAGCTCGCTCCCAGGATCGGGATCTGCGAGGGACCATAGGTCAGAGAGGGCCGAATAATAGTGACAGGAAAGCCGTCCTCGCGGTAGGCCTTCATCAGGAGTTCTTCGCAGGCGATCTTATCGCGTGAATATTCCCAGAAGGGATTCTCCAGGGGCGTTTCTTCCGTGATGAGGTAATGCTTCGGCGGCTTCTGATATGCACTGGCAGATGAGATGAACACGAATTGATCAGTCGTATCGCGGAAGAGGGAAATTCCGCGGGCAGTGTCCTCGGGGGTGTAGGCGATGAAGTCGATCACCGCGTCGAAACGGTGACCAGCCAACCGCGCCACGAGAGGCGAGGGGTCGGCGTGGATATCCGCCTGAATGGCAGTGGCTCCCGCAGGTAGCGGGTATTTCGTGGAGGCCGAACGATTCACCAGAAAAACTTCGTGGCCGCGCTGCGCGGCCAGTTCTACACAGGCAGAACTGATCAACCCGGTGCCGCCAATAAAAAGAAGTTTCATTAGTCTGCTCCCAATTCGGGGATCGGTTGAGCCGGCGTGCGATTTGCCAGCAGGTTCTCCACCCCAAAAATAAGTAGCGCGATCCAAACCAGGCCGAAGCCGATCAAATGCGAACGGTCGAAGGGCTCCTTATAAAGAAAGATACCGATGAGAAACTGCAATGTGGGAGCGATGTATTGGAGCACGCCCACCATTGTCAGCGGAATCTGTTTCGCGGCGGAGGCGAATAAAAGGAGCGGGATGGTCGTGACCACGCCAGCACCTGCAAGAAACAGATTCACTTGCAGGCCCTCGTGCAGGAAAGCACCCGTACCATCAAAATGAACGAAGACAAGATAGATCAAAGCAACCGGAAAGACAATGCCTGTTTCAAGCGTAAGACCATGGAGGGAACCGAGCGGCGCAAGTTTCTTGGCAAGCCCGTAAAATGCAAATGAGAACGCCAGCGACAACGCGATCCACGGCAAACGGCCATACACCACGGTCAAATAGATAACCCCGGCTGCAGCCAGGACCAGCGGGATCCATTGGGTCAGGCGCAGGCGTTCACGCAAAAAGACCACACCCAGCAACACACTCAGCAGCGGATTAATAAAGTAACCGAGGCTTGTCTCCACGATAAACCCTGCGTTAACGCCATACACATAGATCAACCAGTTAATTGTAAGCAGGACGCTGGAGGCTGCATAAATTCCCAGTGTTTTGGAGCCGAACGCGACAGACCGAAACTCACTCCACTGTTTTGTCACCAATACAAAGACGCTCAGAACAAAAAACGACCATACGATGCGATGCCCGATGACCTGCAGGGCGGAAACTTCATGTAAAAACTTCCAATAGATGGGGAAGAATCCCCACAGTGCATACGCAGCGACCCCATATAGAACACCTTTTTTCATCCATGCTCCTTTGAATGACATGCTTTTTGCAGAAAAAAAGACCCTGCTGTTATGGCAACAAGGTCTTTGACAGGCGTATACTTCACGCACTTACAATTTTCTCAAATACCATCTGCCTGAAACGATCTCACCTATATCGCGGGCAAAGTCGCCGGCGGTGGCATAGCGGTCATCCGGGTCCTTGGCCATCGCCTTGTTAACCACTTCCTGCCAGACTGCCGGGATGTTCGCTTTTACATGGCGTATATCCGGGATCGGTGCAGATTCATGGGCCTTGATGAGTGCCGTGGTCGAATCGCCTCCAAATGGCAGCTCGCGTGTGAGCAGGCGAAAAAGCGTTACGCCCATTGAATAGATATCTGAACGCCCGTCTATTTTCTCATCCTTCACCTGCTCGGGGCTCATATACGCAGGCGTGCCCACCACCCAGGTGCCATCGCCGTCTTTAATGGATTGCGACTTGGCGATCCCAAAATCCGACAAAAACGCTTCGCCCGAGGAATCGAACAGGAT
>CAZJYB010000057.1:0-22553 GCA_964549865.1 uncultured Anaerolineaceae bacterium | reverse complement strand
GAAGGCCATCTTCTCGCCGGTGTACCCCGTACGCGAGACGATCAGGTCAAAGCCACCGACGACCGCGTCGCACAACTCGGTGCGCTTCAACTTCAGGATGCGCGCCTTCGTCTTATCGTCCACACCCATCGCCAGCAGCGTATCGCGGCTCTTCGGTCCCTGCAGGGCAATGTCCACTCGCATGGCAGAACCAGCTTTCGGGTCCCGCAGGTTTCGGATGTTCGCGTTGTATCCATACGTGCGCGCCCACGGCCGCGCGTTGTCGATCCGCACCTTGCCATCGCGCACACTCTCCATCCACGTGCGGTTCTTGTCATCGTTCGACGCGTTCACGACCACAAGGTAATCCGCTGCGCCGCGGCGATACACAAGCAAATCGTCGAGCACATCCGCATCCGGCGTGAGGAAATGCGTATAAAGAGACTCGCCGGGCTGCAGTCCGCCGCAGTCATTGCCACAGACCGCGTCGAGGAACGAGACTGCGTCCGCGCCGCGCACATCGTACACACCCATGTGAGTGACGTCGAACAGCCCCGCCGCCTGCCGCGTGGCGAGATGCTCCTCGACAACAGACGTGTACCAGACGGGCATGTCCCATCCCGCGAACGGCACCATCTTCGCGCCCAGGGATTTATGCGTTTCGTGCAGACTCGTTGTTTGTAAGGGCCGCTCTGCGTGGCCATCCGCCCCTACCTCAGACTCTTCCCATTGGAAGGAAGGCAAGGGCTCTTTCTGGTCTTTGGAATCGATCCCGATGAAATATGGTTTGGGTTCACCTTTGGGCGACTGGCCAGTCGCCCCTACCTTGGCTTTTACTTCGCTCACTACAAACGGACCCGGGATTCGCCTCGGGCTGAAATCCTTCGCGCCGTCGAGGTTGAACGACATATACCCGTCCGAAAGATCGCGCAGCCATGTGGCTACAGCAGATGCCTTCGCGGCGGGCACGGCCAACTGATAGGTCATATCGTCCACGTTCTTCAACGTCCCTTTGATCACACCCTTTGGTGTGGAAATTTCCGTGGTTTGCGCCTTGCCTTTTTTTAACGCGCTCAGGTCACTGGACACCGCGTAATTCAATACCTGCCTGACGCGATCCCCACTCAACTCGAACACACCCGAAGTGGATTTATCGTCGATATAATAGAAATGCGGATACCCACTCTTCTTGAACTTGAAGTCAATGCCTGCCTTCTCGGTAAGCTTTCTAATCTTCACCTTGGCATCGTTCAACACATTGAAATCCAGCTTTGCGCGGCGTTGGCGTCCCTTGCGGACAGTATCCACACTGTGCGGCGCGCAAGCCTGCAAGACATCGGCCATGATATCCGCAAGTTCACGCGTGGTCTTCTCGTTGAACCCGCGCTGCGTAATCCATGGTGTACCGAGGCGAATGCCCGAGGGGTCCATTGAATTCTTATCGCCGGGGATCGTATTGCGATTGACCACCACGCCCACGATATCAAGGATTCGAGAGGCCTGGTCACCGCTTAACTTTGTTCCATCCTCACCCACCACGCTTGTGCAATCCACGTTCACGAGATGCGTATTCGTGCCGCCGAACGGCACGCGTAATCCGCGCTTCTGGAACTGATCTGCCATGGCCTGCGCGTTTTTAATCGTCTGCGCCTGCAAGGCTTTGAATTGTTTCGTTTGTGTAAGTTTAAAAGTCAGCGCCAAACCAGCAAATACATTCACGTGAGGTCCGCCCTGCTCGCCGGGGAACACGGCTTTATCCAATTTCTTTGCAATCGCGGCATCAGTGGTCATCAAGACCGCGCCGCGCGGCCCGTCAATGGACTTGTGCGTTGTGGACATGACAACATGCGCATGCCCGATCGGCGAGGGCACCACCCCGGCTGCCACCATGCCGCCGATATGAGAGATATCTGCCAGCAAATACGCGCCGACTTCGTCTGCAATTCTCCTGAACTTTTCCCAATCCGGCACCCATGAATAAGACGAGTACCCTGCGATCATCAATTTCGGTTTGTGCTCCAGCGCCAGCTCATGCACGGCTTCGTAATCGATCTTCTCGTTCTGGTCGATGGTGTAATGCACCGCCTTGAACCATTTGCCAGAACGATTCACAGACGAGCCATGCGAGAGATGCCCGCCATGCAGCAGGTTGAGTCCCATCACGGTACTGCCCAGGTCGATCAATGCGTGATAGACCGCGTTATTTGCAGGTCCACCCGATAAGGCCTGGACATTCACGTAAATTTGATCTGCGGTGACCCCGTTGGCGGCAAACGTCTCTGCGGCGCGGCGGCGCGCCAGGGCCTCGACCACGTCTGCATATTCCACGCCCTTGTAATAACGCGGGTCACTGTTGCGGCGGTAATTTGCCAGACGAGCCGGGTAATCCAGGATCTCTTCATCGTTCATCCAGCGCGATTCCTCGTCCGGGTATCCCTCTGCGTAGATATTCTGGAACGCAGACGATAACGCCTCGCGCACAGCAAGCGGCGCGGTCGATTCGCTCGCGATCAGGATCAATTTGCGGGCCTGCCTCTCAGCTTCAAGCTGGGTTAATTCAAAAACGTCCGGGTCGAGTTTGGCGAGGTCACCGCGAAATAAATAATCAGGCATTGTCTTCTCCATATAAGATTGTTTTAGTCCTCAGGCGGCTGAATTGTAGAACGATAAAAGGTGTGGGTCAAGTGGGAAAAGCAAATAAAAATCCCGCAGGTTGATATCTGCGGGATTCATCTTCGGAACGCGGACTTTAGTCCGCTCGACAGTGCAGACTCAAGTCTGCAATCCGTTATTTGGATTACGGTAGTACTTCAACCGAATCAACATCCGCGCCGTCATCGCCATCGCCTGTTGGCGCAGCTGGTGCCTGGATAGCCAAGTACTGATAGTTGCCGGCAGGTGGATTGCTGGGCGCATTATCCACGTCCACGAGAATGCCAGTATCTTGAGGTGCAGTTCCATATAATTCTCCGGTATCAATTGGCGAATCAATCGGTTGATTATCGTTTTCTGTGCCTGTATTTAAAGCCACATCCCCGACATTTGAATTATTGTCCGGCGTACCATTCCCCCAATTGAATACTACGTAATAAGGGCCGGTATTTAGTATCGAAATGCTAAGAATGACACTGTCCATTTGGATACCAGAGCCAGAGGGCAGCTCATAATAAACAAAATCATAGTTTGTTTCAGAAGGATCAGTCACAATGATGGGATTCCCACCCAAATCTATGACAACATAACTTCCATCAGGAATATTTCCAACTGATCCATCAGGAGCGCCAATATTTGTGTTCCCCGGTACAGATGCTGGAGATCCCACCAATGGCGTTGGGCTTGGATAGATGCAAGGCAAGGGACCATTAAAGTTATTGGCAGCCGGATCCGTGCAGGTTGTGGGAGGGGCCGTCGGCGTCGGCGTATCGTCATCATCGTCCGTTGGTTTCTTGGTGGGTGTCCAGGTTGGGGTAATGGTTGTTGCTGTAGGAGTCACAGTGGGCGTCACTGGTGTCGTTGAGGCAGTTGGGGAGGGCGTCAGGCTTGGCTCCAAAATGACGAACGGCGCAAAAGATATGCCATCATTCACAGAATCAGGGCCGGGCGTAAGGTAAGAATCAAACCAACTCATGGGTGTCGTAATATCAAATGATATTGGTGCGATCAAACCAGATTGCAGCCCCGAGGCATTCTTGGGGTCGAGGCTGGACTGCATCCCGCCATCCACACTCCAGTTGGGCGCAAGGCGAATGGCGATCTGCCCGGCAACCAGCATGAGCAGGATCCCAATGGGAAGCAGGAAAATGATCAGGGTCCAATCGCGACGTTCCCGATTTGTTGAACTCGTAGCCATGGGAATTATTCCGCTCTCTTTTCCACCGGCAGTGAAACGTAGAATACGCTTCCCGGATTAGTCTGTTCATTATGGCCCGAGCTCTCCACCCAGATCTTCCCGCCATGCGCCTCTACAATGCCGCGCGCAATGGCAAGCCCAAGGCCCGGGCCGCCGCCTTTGAACTTTGTCTTTCCAGAGGAATGCAGGAGTATTTCCCCGGTTTGATAGAATTTATTAAAGATCAATTGATGAGAGGCCGGGTCAATTCCGATACCGGTATCATGAATGGCCACTTCCACCTGTGCGGGCACATTGCCATTAAGATACCTGCCGCTTACCGTCACGTTGCCGCCATCGGGCGTGAACTTGATGGCGTTCATCACCAGGTGATAAAAGACCTTTTGAAGCAATTCCGGGTCGGCCGGCACGAGTGGCAATTCGGCCAATCCCTTTTTATCGAATTTTATGTCGCGTTCCTTAAAGGCCCCCGCGAATCCCTTATGCACTTTATTAACAAGTTGATCTATTTGCAACTCGGTCTTTTTCAGGAACAACGAGTTGCTGTCGATGCGGGAGACATCCAGCATGCTGCCAACAATATCGGTCATGCGTTCGGAGCCATCCAGGATGCCCCTGGCAAGCATGGCGGCTTCTGCATCATCTTTTACCTTGTCTCCCAGCATTTGCGAATAACCCATGATGAGCGTCAGCGGGGTGCGCAGTTCATGCGCGGAGATCTGAATGAAATTACTCTTGGTCTTATCCATGCGCGTCAGGAGCTCGTTCGTTTTTTCCAGTTCGTCGGTCCGTTCTTTCAAACGCGCAGTCATTTCGTCGAACGTATTTGCAAGTGTGCCGATCTCGTCCTTGCTTTGAATACCAGAGCGTTGATCCAGGTCGCCGCCTGCGATGGCTTGTGAGGTGCGCACAAGTGAATCCAGCGGATTAATGATCAGGCGCGTCACCGAAAAACCGATCGCGATCACGCCCAACATGACCAGGGTGAATAGAATAACGTACGTCGTTCGATTATCGACTGTCGATTGGATCACAAAGTTAAGCGGAAGCGCAACTGCAAACACACCCACGCGGTCATTGCCCACCTGCAGGGGCCCGCGCGCCAGGCGATACCAGCGACCGTCCAGGGAAAAATTCTCGCCCGTTACAATATCTTCTGAAAGAATGATCCCCTGATAATCGCCCTCCGAGATGGAGATCATTTGTAATGTATTCTGGTCTGTACTTCCTGCGCCGAGCGTGGTGCCAATGGCGCTCCCATCCCCCCCATAAACAATAATATCTGCCAGAGCGGTACTTTTTAAGAAGGGCAAAATGTTATCAATCGACGTACCGATCAACACAACACCGGCAAATCCATTCTTCAACGGTACGGGGATGGATGTATAGTAATAGTATTTCTGGTTTACCAGATTGACACCGAGGGCACGCCGCGGCGGTTCCTGCTCGTTTTTATTCTTCAAATAGGGTTCAACGATGGGAGAGCCGGCCGCGCCTGTATTCTGCTCCACCTTTTGGATGTCCCCGTTTTCATCCTGAATGAGATGGACCAATTCGGTGCCGCGCGGCGTGATCAGGATCAGGTTCTCGATGGCCAGGCCGCTTGCAAGAGGCTGCACGAGGGACAGAGCAGTTTCACGGTCCTCATTTTGAAGCGCCTCGGCAAGCCCGGTTGTATAAGCGATGATACGACCCGTCTCCACATGTGTCACTTCCTGCCGCACAAAGTTATCCGAAACCACCCGCCCTGCTTCCAGCAACTGATTGGTCAGGCGCTCACTCAAGGTATTGGATACCAGGCGCGTAACGACATACACCCCAATCACGGCCACGACCAGGGTCAATAACAAATAAGGCAGAATGACTTTTAATCGAATACTCAATGTATAGGGCCTGATGAGAGCATTATAAGAAGCTGCCTTGTTCCTTATTAAAGGATTGAAAGAGAATTAAAATGCGTTTTTTCTGGATAGACGATGGGGAGCGTCAAAACCAAGGCATTTCACACGTCCACCCGTTTCCCATTTTACCCGTAAACTGCCCCCATTTCTGGAGCCTTCCCCTACAACTGCTTTACAAAATGGACAAGCCGCTCGACCTCGTGGAAGCCCATTTTCAGGTGCGCGCGGATGCCGGCCGCATTATCCAGCCAGGTATCTGAGGCCATCTCGATACACCCGTTTTCACGCGCCCAATTCTCGGCAGCCTGCACCAGCGCGGTGGATATACCTTTTCCGCGCAACCCATCGCATACGAACCAACTTTCAATATAACCTACCGGGCTGCTTTCACAGGCCTCTGCATACTCACGCAAATATACTTCGATCATGCCTGCAGGCTGCCCATCCACAAATGCCAGAAAAACAGCATCTCGCTCGCTCGAGAGCAGTTCGTCCCAGTCCGAGCTTAGATAATCCTCCGGTGCTTCCGGCCAGATGCCTTTTCGCATATTTAGCCAATTCATTTTGTCTTCGTGCACGGCGCGGTGAGTCGTAATTTCCATATTTCTCCAAACCTATGATCTAAATTTCGGGATCCAGCGCGGCACATGCTGACAATAGTCTTCATAAACTGTACCGAATGTGTTCCTGAGAATGGGTTCTTCCATCAATACGACCAGAATATGATACGCAAGAAAAAAGAACAAAAGATAGATGACCATGATCCGTGAACCGAACCAGAGCATGTACCCAAACTGAACGAACAACGCACCCAGATAGATCGGGTTGCGGACGTAACGATACAAACCCGTGATTACCAGCTCGCGCGGCGGGTCTGCATGGGCGGGCGTGCCTCGTCCTTTGCGTACGAAATCGACCGAACACCCGATAATAATGAACGTTCCGATCATCCAAAAGGGAAGGGCGATGAAGCGAAAGGACCCGGGGTCAACCCACGAAGTATCCAGCGAGGCAAGCCGGTAGGGAACATAGAACGTGAAGAAACCATGCAGTGTCCCCATGTAGAGGAGCGTCTTGAAGGTATTCATCGAAAACGCGGCAGCCAGCGTGGCACTTCATTCAAATACTTTTCGTACGCCGCGCCGAATCTCCCTTTTAGATTCGGTTCTTCATACAAAGTAACAAACAGGTGAACCAGGATGAGGAAGAGGCCCGCGTACACCAGCATGCCCCAATACCCGAACCACAAAAAGTGACCAATCAGGATGATCAATACACCCACATACATCGGGTTGCGTACGTAACGATATAACCCGGACACCACCAGTTCTTTTGGCGGGTCGATCGGCGCCGGCGTGCCTTTGCCTTTTTGCACGAAATCCCAGAAGCACCACAGCAGGGTGGCGCTGCCAATCACCCACAGGGGAAAAGCAAGATAAGAAAAAAGCCCTGTTCGCACTTGAGCGCCCGTTTGCAACAAGGCAAGTGGAACGTATCCCGCGACGATGCCGGGGGCCAGAATCAGAAAAAGAAGGGATTTCAAGAATGTCATGGGATTCCGATTTTTCCAGATGCCGGGCAATTAAATTGATATTGAGTCATCATCAATGCTTTTCTTAAGATCGTCCAATACATGTTTTAAAACATCTGCCAGCAGTCGTTTCTTTTCACCTTTGGCCAGTACAACATTTTCAGCTGTCAGAGCCGCGCGATAAGCTTTATGTATAATTTCATTGATCTGGTCATTGGTCCCACCAGATTTGAACCTTTGAAAGATTCGTTTTTGCAATCCAAAGTAGGAACCGGAATCTTGATCCGGGCCAAAGGGATTACGCATATGCGTCCTCAGCCATCATTCCTCGAGCCGGGAGAAGTTATAAACCGCCACCCACACGCCGGCGACAAACATAATGGCCCCGATCAGGACGATCAGCCAGCTCGGAACGCCAGGCGTGGCAATGTCCACCGGCAGAAACCCGAAGCCGACGATCAATATGGCCGCGCCGATAAGCGCGTCCGTGGCGCCGCTCAGGATATATATAAGCCGCCTGATCTTTCCGGGAGATATATTGTTCATATCACTTACCTCTCTTCTTCAACCAATCCAATAACTTCTTTGACGTCCAGGTATTGATCACATCGTCTTTCGTCAATCCGGCGCGCCTTGCGATCGCAACGCCGTAGGGGAGCATGTCGTAATCTGCCTCGGAATGCGCGTCCGTGTTGATGGTGAGGAGTACACCCAACTCCTTCGCGCGGCGGGCGTACATATCATCCAGGTCGAGGCGATAAGGGCTGGCGTTGATCTCCATGGCTACGCCGGATTTCGCTGCAGCCTGCAGGATCAATTCCATATCCAGATCCGCGCCTTCGCGGTCCGGGATCTCGCGGCCGGTCGGGTGGCCGATAATGTCCACATGTGGATTATTCACAGCGTTCAGCAAACGCTCCGTCACTTTTTCACGCGGCTGGCGCAGACTGGAGTGTAATGAAGCCACCACCAGGTCAAGCGAAGCAAGAAAGTCATCCGGGTAATCGAGTGAGCCATCCGCCTTGATCTCTACTTCACTTGCATGAAGAATAACGATCTGGTCGCCCAATTGTTTCTGTACTTTCTTGATCTCAACGACTTGTTTTTTATGGTCGTCGAAAGACAGCCCACGGGCAACAGCCAGACTCACGGAATGATCCGAGAAAACAATGACTTTCAATCCTCGTTTGATGGCAGCCTTCGCCATATCCAAAATACTGAGCGTGCCATCGCTGTAGGTGGAGTGCATGTGAAGGTTGGCCTTGATATCCTTCACTTCGATCAACTTCGGCAATTTGTTTGCCTTTGCAAGCGCGATCTCATCCCGTCCCTCACGCAGCTCGGGGGGTATCCATTGCAAGCCCAGCGTTTTGTAGACTTCCTCCTCAGTGGCGCAAAAAATCTCCCCACTCCCTTTTATTTTCTTGAACGAATGATCAGATAAAGACAAACCCTTATCAAGAGCCAGTTGACGCATTTGAACGTTGTGATCCTTGGAGCCGGTTGCATATTGCAACGCGGTGCCAAACTCTTGAGGCGGATGCACCCAAACCTGGGCGCGTATACCATCTGAAAATTCAACGCTCGATTTTGTATCGCCTTTGCCAAGTACACGGCTGACGCGCGGCAATTTGACGAAGGCATCCATCACCGCGGCGGAATCCTTTGACGCCACCAGAATATCCAGGTCACCCACTGTGGAACGCATCCTTCTTAAACTCCCAGCGGGCTGTGCGTCCACGACGCCTTTGACCTTTTTAAGAGCCGCGATGATCTCATTGGCAATCGGGTAGGCACGCCCAACAGAGATCCTGCCTGTCCTTCTCGCAAGGGATGCGATCCCTTCGAGAATGACCGTCTCCGATTTGGCACCCATGCCCGGCAGGCCGCGCAATTTCCCTTCCTTCGCGGCAGCTTCGAGTTCCGCAAGAGTCGTGATCTTCAACGTCTTATTGATCAGTGCGATCTTCTTGGGCCCAAGGCCCGGCACCCTCATCCATGAGGCCAGGTCGGCAGGGATCTCCTTTTTGAGGTTTTCCAGAAATTCGAGTTTCCCGGTCGAAAGCAACTCATCGATCTTTTCCGCGATGGCCTTCCCCACACCGGGGATCTCGCGCAGCTTGCCTTCCTTCCAGTAATCGCTGGCTTCGCGGCCAAGTCCCATCAGGCTCTCGGCGGCCTTACGATAGGCAAGCACCACATAGATCACCTCGCCCTTGATCTCGCACAGGTCGGCGATCAGCGTGAAGGTATCTGCAAGTTGGCGGTTGTTCATCATCGGGCACCTCTTCTCGGATTATACCCGGGGCAGGTGGCATGTTATACTATTTTTCGTAATTGAATCATGTTCGATCTTTCCAACGCCCGCTTCGCCTTTCTGGATATCGAGACCACCGGCCTTTCGCCCTGGTTTGGGGACCGCATCTGCCAGGTAGCCATCGTCATCAGCGAAGGCAGGCGCATCAAAGAGACCTTCGAGACGCTGATCAATCCTGATTACCCTCTCTCCCCGGCTGCCGCCATCGTGAACGGTCTGTTTGAGCATGAACTGGCCCACGCACCACTCTTTGGTGAGGTCATCGGAGATATCGAGGCGCTTCTGAAAGACTCCGTTCTGGTCTGCCACAACGCAAAATTCGACATCCAATTCTTCGACAGCGAATATCGCAAGATCGGCCGCCAGGCCGAATTCCCCAACCTGATCGACACGCTCCTGATCGCGCGCCAGTTCTATGAATTCCCGTCATACCAGCTGCCACAGCTTGCGGGTGCTTTCAAGGTCTCATCCAATTTTCAGGGGTCGCGCGCGCTGGCAGATGCGCTGACCGCGAAAAATGTCTTCTTCGCCATGATGGAATCGCTCAGATCCATGGGGAAACCACTCGATGAGTTTATCGGCATTTACAACTCGCCGGCCTGGCCGGACGAAGGCATTTCCCTGCCTACTGAATTAAGTGAAGCCATTGAGAGCGGCAGACGCCTGTACATCAGGTATATGGATAAAGGCGGCGAAATTTCAGAGCGTTGGGTTTCGCCAAAGCAGGTGGTTGGCCTCTCAGATTACATTTACCTGCAGGCCTACTGCCATTCGCGCGAAGCGGAACGGACTTTCCGGTTGGACCGCATTCTTAAGGTTGCAGTTGAGCTCGAACCATGAGCCGGCCGGCGGATTTCAACAAGGTCTATCCCTCACAGGCGACCGCGATCTGCTCGCGCGAACAAGCCGAACGATTGGCGGACTACGACCATCACCGCATTCTGCTGGATGGAAAACCAGCGGTCCTGCTGACCTTTGAATGGCTCCCGCTCGAGGAGCATCGCGGCCCTTTTGTTTTGACTGTCGTCTTCCACCATGCCGATGGACACCCACCTGCGCCTGCAGAAATCCAATCCGTTGTAGATGAATTGAAATTCCAATTCAGGAGTCAACCCAGATGAAAATCATCTTTGCTCGTCCGCCGTCCTCGGCGCCGGGGACGGCGCCTTGAGCCAGACGCCAGTCAGGCTAAATACCCAAAGAGCGGGCACTTAGCCTGACCTACTTTTTTGCCTGCCTAATCGAAATAGGCCCAACATTGAAATTCTTCGCCGGACGGAGTCGTGACGACCGTGGGCCACTCTTCATCCGTGATCTCGAATTGATCCAGGTCTTTCTTCACGCTGGCGAGAGCCTTGTCTGCATTGAAATGGGCAAGGTGGAAAGACTGCCATGTCAATTTGCGTTCGTCCAGCCCGCGTTCGTAACGGATGCAGGCCAATGAAGCCCCGATCTTCTCATGTACTTCATCAGCCAGGGATTCATCTTTATAAGCATAGACAAGTGGAGGAACAGCATCATCTGAAAGTTCTATAAAGTATTGTGCGTCCAGGTCAACGCGGTTTTCATCTTGCAACGCAACTTCGTTCACCTCGCGCTTGATATTTTGTTCCACGATGAACGCATCCACATTCAGGATCGGCAGGGAGGCGGCAAACCCAAACGAGGCGATTAATAGCGCAAGAGTAAAGACGCGTTCCCTGCGCATGATCTCCAATACGAGGGTGGCTACCAGCAACAAACCAAGCCAGATCAGGAAGACGTGAGTATAGGTGCGCAGGCGGGAAAATCCATATACGGCTTCGTACAGGCCGAGTCTCTGGTACGCGGAGACAAGCATCACCAGTAGCAAAGCCACCAGCACGACTCCCAGCCCGGAATAGACCCTGCGTTGGGATTCTGTCTCGCGTTTTGTGATCGAACTTAAACCGAGCAGCATGAACAAAGCCAGGAAAGCCGCAACGACAAGTTCACCAAATCCGCGTACTGCATATTCTGAATAGGTAAAGCCCTCCACATTAATATTGGCGTGCCCGCCAAAGAAATACTGAAATTGGATCACCACGAACGCGGCGAAGAGGGCGGCAACGCTCCCCAGAATGATGGTTGATTCAATAAACCCCAGGAACGCAGGCATCAGAGGCCTATCCTGCCCAACCAGTTTTTCGTCTCCGGAGCTGGAGGCTGCGTGCAAGACAACCCCAGCAATGGCGTAACCGATGATGAGGATGTATATGAGACGAAATATGTATTCGGGCAGATTCTCAAGCTTGAACAGCTCGACAAAGTCATCCAGCCGCTGGCCGAAGACGACGTCTGCGGAAGAAAGCAGGGAGGCAAAGATCACCACAACCGGAAGTGCAATGGCAATGCCGCGCAAGATGGGCCAGAAATTATGTTTCGAGGGTTGTATCCCGGCATCCAACTGGGTTTTGCGCGCATCGACCGTAAACGTGACCGGGCGTGCGATCATGTTCCCGAATAAGACAAGGGACTTGCCTGCATAATCTGCAAGAGTATATTGGATCCAGCGCCCACCTAAATACGTGAACGACAGGATAGTCATTGTTAAAAGCGTGAATGTAAAGGCAAGGAAGGTCGTCATCGGCTCGGCGCGGATAAATGTCACAACGGCGAAAAAGCCGAACAACGGGAGCAGGACCAGGCTGGAGCGATTCGGGCGCAAGCCGTCGCTCAACAATAAATAGAAGGCAGCCGTCAGACAAAGCATGGCGAAGACGGCGAAGTTAATCCCCGGGGCCTGTTTCCATATAAGGAAATCGAGGGCCCAGCCCAGCGCGATGACAATGATCCATAATTTATTGGGATTTGTTTTCATAGTTTTCTCCTGAATGAATTTTACACAGCATAGCCGGGTGAGTGTGTCGGAGTCTCTCAAAAGGTATCAGAAATTTTCGGACCCACGAACAAGATTACAAAATTGTGAGAACCAAAATTCGCCCATTGACATTCGATTTATTCTGTGACATACTTTCGCTACTGCTCGGGGGCAAACAAATTAAACCGCCATCCTATAGAAAGGAGGAGGTGTTGCCCATATGGATAGTAGTAATAAACCATGCGCTGTGGCATCCCTCCTCAAGTAAGTAAAGGAAGCCACAGCGCCCCACGAGTGCCATCCGGAAGGATGGCACTCTGGATTTAACGCCCTCACCCCTGCCCTTCGCGACACTTGCGCCGCACTCCCACTACGCTGCGCTACGGGGACTTCGTGCGTTTGTTGCCCTCGCCGTTTGAGGCTCGCAGGTGAGCACACCTTTAGGTGCTCTCTTACGGACACACGTCCCAAACTGGGAGAGGGGGTTATCGATCCCCGAAGGAAATGCCGATATTCCGCGCGGTGACGACCGCGTCATCATCGAGTTTTACGCGCTTTAGGATGGACGTGGCCTCTTCGAGCGAAATATCCACGATCGCATTACACTGCAATGCCACCATGCGGTCAAAGCCGCCCTTCGCCGCGAGACGGACTGCCGCTGCGCCGTATCGTGTTGCAAGCCAGCGGTCGAACGCGCTAGGCGTCCCACCTCGTTGCAGATGACCCAGAACGGTTACACGCGACTCGAACCCCTGCTGTTCGATATACTCAGCCACCGCCTGGCCTATGCCTCCCAAGCGCGGCACGTAGATCTCATCCCCTTTCCGTGAGAAGGTTTGCAGGCCCCCTTCCGGCCAGGCACCTTCTGAAACAGCAAACAGGCTGAACTTACTTCCCTTCGCGGCACGCTCGTGCACTTTCGCAAGCACATGTTCAAATTTGAATGGGATCTCCGGGATCAAAATAACGTCTGCCCCGCCGGAAACTCCGGCATGCAAGGCGATGAAACCCGCGTCGCGCCCCATCAATTCGAGCACCATGACGCGATGATGCGATTCGGCAGTTGTGTGTAAACGATCCAAAGCTTCCGTTGCAATATTGAGCGCGGTATCGAAGCCAAACGTAAATTCCGTACCACCGATATCGTTATCGATGGTCTTGGGAACGCCAATAACGGGCACGCCTTTCCCGGCAAGCTCATGGGCAATGCGGAGCGTACCATCGCCACCCAGTACGAGCAGGGCATCCAGCTTTTGTTTCTCGATCCCCTTAACGATTTCATCCGAAACATCGATGGTGATTTCCTTCCCGTCACGGATCACTTTTCGTGCATAGGGATTCCCGCGATTCACCGAGCCGAGGATCGTGCCACCGCGCGGCAAAATGCCTTGTACCTCTTCCAAACCAAGCGGAAGGATGCCATCCATCTCGAGGAATCCATCGTAGCCGTCTTTGATGCCAAAGACTTCACAGTCATACTCGTTAATGGCGGTTTTCACCGCGGCGCGAATGACCGCATTCAAGCCCGGTGCGTCCCCACCGCCGGTAAGAATTCCGACTCGTTTCATGATAATTTCTCCTAAGAAGCCACTCCGATGATACCGCATCCGTGGTCCTTTCTCCACCACAGCGCCTCATTTTTGGGCCGGGATGGAAAAGCAGAATAATCCCCTCTTTGGGGGAGCAGTCAACCCTGAGAGTTCCTGAGAGTATAGAGGCATAGAATTAGGCTTACGAAAGGAAAGCAATCATGGAAATCCCAAGACATTGGCGGCTCAAAAAACAGCGTTACGGACTCGTGGGCGAGGTATGCCCCCACTGTGACCACAAGATCTTCCCGCCGCGCGACGTATGCCCGAACTGCGGGGACGAAGCCAAAGAACAGTTTACCTTCAGTGGGAAAGGCGAAGTTTACTCTTACACCACTATTTATGAGGCACCTGCCGGCTTCGATGCGAATGCCCCGTATACCGTTGCAATCGTAAAACTCGAGGAAGGCCCCATGCTCACGGCCCAGCTGACCGATCTCGGCGAACAGCCCGTGGAGATCGGCATGCCCGTGGAAATGGTCACCCGCAAAATGCGTAACGACGGTGATGAACGCGGACTGATCGTGTACGGATATAAATTCAGGCCGCGTTTGGCAATTGCATAGCGTCCCATAAAATCATTTCGCCCTGTCAGTTTCCTGACAGGGCGATTTTTTCCTCCCGGTATTGATAAGAATCAAATATGCTAGAATAAGACAAGCCTTATCGGTTTTTCTGTGACTTTATGCTTTGGCCTGAGGTTGTAATCGGATGAAATGCCCTAATTGCCAGACGAGCAATCCGGACGAAGCGAAGTTTTGTATGAATTGCGGAACGTCTCTCGCAATCAGTATTCATGCAGCAGACGGGGGAAGTAGTGATAGTCAGCCACAAAAACAATCACTGGATAAATTTATTCCGCGCGAGTTGTTGACAAAGTTTGAAGCCGCCCGCGCGCATGATGCGATGGTGGGAGAGCGACGCGTCATCACCATGTTGTTCTGCGATGTCAAAGGGTCGACAACTGCCGCGGAAAAAGTGGACCCGGAAATCTGGACGGACATCATGAACGGCATCTTTGAGTATATGATCCGTCCGATCTATAAATATGAAGGGACTGTGCCGCGCTTGATGGGTGACGCCATCCTGGCCTTCTTCGGTGCCCCGATCGCACATGAGGATGATCCGCAACGGGCGGTATTGGCAGGGTTGGAAATCCAGGAGGGCATTAAGGATTACGCGGAAGAGATCCGCCTCAAACATGGGCTTGAATTTAGCCTGCGTGTTGGGATCAATACCGGCCTCGTCGTTGTCGGCGCGATCGGGTCTGACCTGCGCATGGAATATACAGCGATAGGGGATGCGATCAATCTTGCTGCACGCATGGAACAAACAGCCGCACCGGGAACCATTCAAATTTCAGAAGAGACATACAAGCTGGTTGCGCCCTTCTTTGACTTCGAGGCATTGGGGGAAGTCGAAGTTAAAGGCAAAGCCGCACCGATCAAAACCTATCGTCCATTGGCGTTGAAAAAGAGTCCGGGCCATTTGAGGGGATTGGAAGGTCTGACATCTCCATTGGTTGGGCGCGAGGCACAGCTGGGTTTGCTCAACGAACAGCTGCAACAATTGAAGATCGGGGCGGGATCATTTGTCAGTGTGATAGGTGAAGCGGGGCTTGGCAAGTCCACCTTGATCGCCGAGTTAAAAAAGTCGAATGAGGGAACTACCTGGCTGAGAGGCGACGCGGTATCCTATGCGCGCTCGGTCAGCTATTTCCCATGGAGGCAGATCATTCGTCAGTCCATTGACGCGCACGAAGACGATTCTTCGGAGGAAGTACGTCACAAATTGAGCTATGTCTGTGATTGCTGCACATTGCCTGGAGGAGACGTTCCATTTCTGGAGGCGATGCTTGCGGTGGAAAGTGAAGAAAGTTTGCAGGTTGTCGCGGGTTATCAAGGCGAAGCCCTTGTTCAAAAAATAGCGGATGCCGTGCGAGGCTACTTGTGTGGGCTGGCTCAGGAGGGCCCGCTTGCAATTGTGTTTGATGATCTGCATTGGGCAGACGAAGCTTCCTTGAATTTATTGCTCAGCCTTGCGGACTTAACCAATACACAGCCGCTATTATTCATTTGCATGCTGCGGCCCGATAAAACTGCCGCGAGCTGGGATTCAATTAACAAAGTTCAACAAAAAATGGAGGCGCGTTATCACTCCGTTTTGCTTGAACCCCTGCGTGGCGAACAAACAGATGCCCTGCTGGCTAATTTGCTGGGCGTGAAAGACCTGCAAAAAAACGTGCGCGACATGATCGTTGAAAGAGCGGATGGGAATCCATTTTTCATAGAGGAACTCATTCGTTCCCTGATCGAAACAAAACAGATCGTCCGCGAGAACAGTCACTGGCGGGCGGTGAATGCAGATGCAAAAGTCTCGCTTCCTGATACGTTGCGCGGCGTGCTCGGCGCTCGCATCGACCGTCTGCCTGAACTGACAAAACACGTTCTGCAAAACGCGGCAGTGATCGGCCGTTCATTTGACCTGCGCGTTCTCAAGCAACTGACCAATTTGAACGGCGGGCTTGATCCGCAAATTCAGTACCTAAAGGAAGCAAGTCTGGTGGAACCATTCCGTGAGGAATACGCGTTCAGGCATGTATTGATCCAGGAAGCGGCGTATGACTCAATCCTCATCAAGAAGCGCGTGGAACTCCATCAGCGTATCGCGGAAACGCTTGAGGAGCTGCATGCGAATCGCATTGAAGAGTTTGCGCCTTTGATCGCGTATCATTTTTACACCGCCCAGGATCCACGCTCGCTTAAATATGACCTGCTGGCGGGCGAGAAAGCCGCGCGCCTGTATGCCAATGCCGAAGCCATGACTCATTTCGGCCGCGCACTTGAGGTTGCGAGGCGCATCGGCATGGAAACAGATCAGGTTACACAGATCTTTTCAAAGCTCGGTGGCGTACTCGAACTTTCCAGTCGGTACGAGCAGGCCCTGGCAAACTATGATGAACTGCAGGCCTTTGGCCGCGAGCGCAGGGATCGCTCCGTTGAAATGAAGGCACTCCTGGCAAAAGCCACCATCTATTCGATCTTTTCGCAGATGCACAATTCAGCGTTGGGCGAACAGATGCTGCTCGAGGCTCTTGAGATCTCGAATGAGATCGGGGACCGCGCGACTCAAGCCAAACTGAACTGGAACCTGATGCTCGCCTATTTATTCTCGAAGCGCTTCGAGCCCTCTCTTAAGCACGCACAGCTCGCCCTCACGCTGGCGCGCGAATCAGGTGACCGTGAACAACTGGCTTTTGTCTTGAATGATTTCTGCCGTCTTTACACCTGCACCGGAAAATTCGAAAGTGCTTATGCTTCGATCCGTGAAGCGCGCGAATTATGGAGGTCACTTGACAATCAGGTGATGCTGGCAGACAGCTTCGGCTCTGAAGCGGAGGCGCTGCTTAACGCCGGCAAATTTGATGCATCTCTTGAGCATAGTCAAAAAGGTTTGCAGATCACAGAAAAGATCGAAAACCTGTGGGGACAGTCCTATCAGAGTATGCTGATGTCGTTTGTTTTCCTTGAAAAAGGCCTCTTCAGTCGCGGCATCCAACTTGCGGAACGGAGCATCCAGGTTGCCGATCAGGCAGGGCTGATCGCCAGCAGCATAGGCGTGCGTTCGGAACTGGCCTGGGTGTATGCATCCTGCGGCGCACTGGATAAAAGTCTTGAATTAATTGAGCGCGCCTTTCAGGTTGCGGAAGAGAAACAGCCCGCGTGGAAGGCATTCCCACAGGCGGCGAGGATACGAGCCTATTTGCTTCACGATGATATCCGATCTGCGCGACAAGCCGCGGGGGATTCCCCTCTGGAGCCCATCTCGATCCCTTACGCGCGTTACACCATCTTTCTTTGCCTCGCAAACATCGAACTCGCACTTGCAACAGGAAATCATCATCAGGCGCTTAAATTGATCGACGATTTGCTGGATGAAGTACTGCCACTGACCCGCGTGGATGTCCCTCAGGTTTTGCGATGGAAAGGGGAAGCCTTGCTGGCTTTAGGCAATGTTGACGAAGCGCATCAGGTCCTAACGGAGGCCTGCTCGCTGGCCGAAGGGCTGGGTGCCAACCCCCAGCTTTGGCCCATTTTAGCGGATCTCTCAACAGTCAATTTGAAAATGGGAAATGATAAAGAAGCGGAAGTAAATCGACAAGCAGCACGTGCGATCATTCAACAGATCGCCGAATCTTTGCGGGAGGTGGGCCTCAGCGAATCATTTCTGAACCAGCCTCGGGTCCAGAAATTGATGCGTTAGGCCAAAAAAATGTTAAATCGTCTTGCCTCCCTGCTGAAGGTCCGCTTGGACGAGGGCCGCCTCGTGATCTTGGTGGCTCTGCTCTTCGCGTGCATTCAAGCCGGGCAGGGCATGGGTGAAAACGCCGCATCCGCATTATTCTTCCTGCGCTTCGGCGTGGACTATCTGCCTTACATGTACATCGCCGCGGGGATTCTGACATTCGTCATTACAATGGCATACTCGGCCGGTTTGGGGCGTTTTGAAAAAGGCCGTTTCTTTTTATGGGTCATTGCCGCTTTTACAATTTTGCTGATCCTCGAGCGCGCCGCGATACTTTTATCCCTTCCGTTTTTATATCCTGTTTTGTGGCTGACCGTCACCGGCATGGGTGGGATCCTCGGGACGTTCGTCTGGAACCTTGCAGGTGCAGTCTGCGATGCGCGTCAGGCCAAACGGCTGTTCCCGTTATTCACCAGCGCCGGGATCCTTGGCAGTGTGGGCGGCAATGCGATCACCGGTTTCGCCGCCAAACTTCTCGGCACAGACAATCTGTTTCTTTTATATGCACTGCTGCTTGCCATTGCATTTTATTTAACCCGCCTGATCGCAAAGTCCTACTTTCGCAAAGAAAAGAACATTGGCAATCAGGCAAGTTTATTGGACGACCTGCGCGCTGGTTTCGATTTTGTACGCATCTCGCCACTCATGCGTCTGATCGCTTATTCCTCCATTTTGTTTTCGATACTCTTCTTCACGATTGCTTTCCCGTTCAATAAAGTCGTTACCGCATCCTTTCCAGATGAAGCGGGTGTTGCCGGTTTCTTTGGCTTGTTCAATAGCATCACAACAGCCGCAACTTTTTTCATCTCACTTTTCCTGGCCAACCGCATTTACACCCGCCTCGGCATCATCAACAGTGTATTTCTCATGCCGCTGGCTTATATCTTTTGTTTTGCGATCTTTTCCAGCCGCTACGATCTGAGTGGAGCGGCCGTCGCACGCTTTATACAACTCGTCGTCCTTGCAGGCATCGCGGGCACGGCCTGGAACGCATTATTTAACGTCGTCCCCTCGCAAAAACGCGGACAGGTGCTGGCCTTCAACAATGGCGTCCCCTCACAAATTGGCGTGATGCTTTCCGGCGTGCTGTTGATTGTTGCAGACAAGGCCTTCACGGTTCAGCAGATCTTTTTGATCGGGGCATTTATTGCGCTGGTGTCTGGTGTATTCGTATGGCGTATGCGTGCAGCCTACGCACAAGCTCTGGTGGACGCGTTACGCGCTGGCCGTCTCGAAGTCTTCAGTGCGAGTGAAGCTGCTTTTAGCGGACTTCAAGGTGACGCGGCCGCGCTACAAGTTGCCATCCAGGCCTTACAGGACCCCAAAGCGACCACGCGTCACCTTGCCGCAGAGATGTTGGGAAAGATGCAAGCCGCCTCGGCGATCCCGGCTTTGAGCCGCATCCTTTCCGACGCGAATGCTGATGTGCGGACCTCAGCCATCGCGGCCCTTGGAGCCTTGGGCGCCAACTCAGAATTGGAAGCCATTGTTGCCCATCTTGACGACCCCGAAGAACAGGTACGGCAGAAAGTTTTATCTGTGCTCGTACAATTAAAACCACAGGTGTCATCCACCTTGATCGAAAAAATGAATGACTTATTGCATCATGATCCGTCAATTGCTGTACAGATGCAGGCGGCAACCACCCTGGCAATACTGGGGGTTGGTGACCGGGCTATGCCAAGCATACTGACCTGGCTCAGCTCGACAGATTCTCAAACCCGAATTTCTGCACTCATGACAATAAAAGAAACTGCGCCATACCTGAATACTCGATTCGATATCCAGCCGCTAATGCATGCGCTTGAGGATCCATCTGCGCCAGTCCGTTGCGCGGCTGCACTTGCACTTGTTCATTTTGAAGACATGGTCGTTGGCAGGGCGCTTGTCGCACATTTAAATGATCCAGATGAAACAGTGCGCGGCGCGGCGGCGCAAGCCCTGCGTCAGCGTGGAGATGAGAGCCGCCTGCTCGTGCTCCAAATTTTTGAGTCAGAGCATCCCGCCATCGACTCTGCGTTGGATGCTCTTGCCCCTGGAAAACCAGAATCTCTGAGCCCATTGCGAGAGTATGTTCAACGTGAGATCAGCCACGCACGTACATTGCGTAATCAGTTGGCCAGTCTTTCATCCAGCAGTCGTTATGCAGGTTTCCTGCGCGATCATCTGCGAATTCAAGCTTCGACGTGTGAAGCACGTCTGATCAAAACGATTGGCTTGTTTGGGGATACCCATACAATGGACCTTGTCCGTAAAAGCATGCACGGGACGAATGCCGAAAACCGCGCGGCAGCGCTTGAAGCGCTGGATACCATCGGGGATAAGCAGCTGGCAAAAAGCATTGTTCTTCTGCTGGAGGAAGAACCCGCACATTCAAATCCTTCAACTGTCATCCAGATCCTTTTAAAAAGCACAGACCCCTGGTTACGCACATTGGCAGTCTGTGCCATTCCCGAACTTGACCTGCACGAATTCGTCCCAAAATTACACGAGTTGAAATCTGATTCAGATGCGCTTGTTCAAGAAGCCGTATCAAAAGCCTTATCCCAGTTTGGCGAGGTGAAACCCATGGATACCCTGAAAACTGTTTCCGTCCTTGAACGTATTTTGCTTCTGCGCGAGATCCCCATTTTTGCCGATCTATCTCCCGAAGACTTAAAACGCGTGGCCGAGATCGCTCGGGAGCAATGGTACCCGCAAGACATCGACATTTTTCGTCAGGGCGATGAAGGCAACATGATGTTCGTGATCGTGGAGGGCCATTTACACGTGGTACGGAGCATGCAGGATGGCAAAGATCAAATCCTGGCAGAACGCGGCCCCGGAGATTTCATTGGCGAAATGGCGATTATTGATTCAATACCACGCTATGCCACCCTGCATACGCAAAGCGAAGTCCGCGTACTTGCCATCGACGGTGAAACCTTCAAGGGGATTTTACGTGAGCGGCCGGATGTCTCTTTCGCCGTTTTACGAAGTATCTCGCGCAGGCTGCGGGAAATGGCAATGTAAACCCTCTCAACAAAGATTTGCCACGCGCGACATATATAAAAGATACGTGTATAAATTTCGCCCCGTAGGAGCCGTACCACGCTAATGTCAGGTAATCACGTAATTAACAAAGTGCCGCTTCTCGTATTTGCGAAGCGGCACTTTTATTACTACAATCAATACTTCACGAATCAGGTTCTTGACGCAGTACAACTGCCGCCTGAAACTTTCGTGATCTACTAACAATTGTTCTCACTCGCTGCGCGTCGCGTAAACGACTGTGTGGTGATTGAACTGGCCGTTGACGATATCTCCAGCGCAGGTGATGAGCGTCAGATGGGAGAGGCCGTCGAGTGACGGCTGTGGTCCAATGCCGGCAACCGGCCCGGCGCCGTAGATCTGTGTAAGCACCGCCGGGTCGGAAGACTCCTGGACGGAGTAGACCTCAATCTGGTTAACAATGAAGCGAATGTCCCTGCTGGTATGTTTGAGGTGGATGATGATCAGGTCACCGGGAATGAGATCCTCGAGGCGAGCGAAGATCTCAGGTTCTCCGAGCGGATCGTTGATGTGCCCGGCAATCGTGGCAGTGCCTATGTCGCCCGGGACACCGCCGCCGCGATACCAGTATGCCGTATGCCAGATCGGGTCACCAATCGGGCCTCTTGGCGAATCCATTGCATTTTCAGATGTCAGTCCGACTCCCATCATGGGGGCACTGACATCCAGTACAGGGATCTGGATCTCGAGCGGCACGTCTACAGGCGGGGCCCTTAAGTCGAGGTCCAAATCAATGAGTGGCCCAAATACAAAGAGTGTGGGTGTCGGTCGAACGGTCGGTTGAGCCGATGGCAACAGGATAGGGATAGGAGACGGGGGAGGCGTTAGCCGCGCCTCCCCCGTCTCCTTGTTTCCGCATCCCGCAAGCAACCCCGCCATGACCAGAACGGTCGCGAGGCAGCCAAGCGAGCTGCGGCGAGTGGGAATACTCACCGTTCGCACAATAATAACGTTATTGCTTCGGCAGATGGGTGCGGCGGTATGCTCGAACGCCCAAGACCAAAGCTATGGCGCTGAGGCCGCCAACGATCACCAGACTCCAGGGGAAATCTTCTCGTATGGGAGCACCGCCAGTATTCGGCAAACGCCCGACTGAATTATCCTCTTCCTCACCACCACCTCCGCCACCAGCCGCGGCGGTGCAGAGCGCACCTCTGGTTATGGTGTTCGCATCCAACGTCACTGCACCCG
>CAZJYB010000056.1:0-22624 GCA_964549865.1 uncultured Anaerolineaceae bacterium | reverse complement strand
CGAGGCGCGCCAGGCAAAGATCTCGCTTGCGATCAGTAACGCTTTTGGGTTTGGCGGTCATAATGCGGTGCTGGCGATACGAAAATATTCCTGAAAACGGGGCTTGTAGGCCCGGGAGATGCGTGCTATAATCCGCCGTCGCATTTAAACCATCATACACAGTTAAGAAGGAAGAACGGAAATGACCGATCTCTTGAAGTCCGTAGAAGCCAAAGTAAATGAAAAGATCCCACAGTTAAGCTCCGGCGATACTGTGAGTGTGCACGTGAAGATCAAGGAAGGTGACCGCGAACGTATTCAAGAGTTCAAGGGAATCATCATTCGCCTGCGCAAAGGCGGCAACGAATCGTCTTTGACGGTCCGCCGTATGGCCAGCAACGGCGTGGGTGTTGAACGTACCTTCCTATTGCGCTCCCCGCGCATCGATAAGATCGTGGTGGAACGCCACGGCAAGGTCCGCAGGGCGCAGTTATACTTCATGCGCGACCGCACCGGTAAAAGTGCCCGCCTTAAACAGAAGTTCGACTAGTCACTACCTCAAAAGGGCGCCCAACAGCGCCCTTTTTGTTTTGAAGGAGCCGGCATGCCCAGGCCATTGATCGGGATCACGACCCGCAACGGAAAAGATTCTGATGGTCATCCTACAACCACGATCATGCATTCATACGTCAAGGCGGTTTTAGGCGCTGGAGGACTTCCCATTCCGATCCCATCTATTTTGCCGGAAGAAGACCTGCGTCAGTTGTATGCGCGGCTCGATGGGATCCTCTTCTCCGGCGGAGGGGATATTGCCCTGGAATATTTCCCCGGTTCAGGCCACCCGAGAATTGCCGGCATAGACGAGGCGCGTGATACGGCTGAGATCAGTCTCATGCGCGCCGCTGTGGAAGACAATAAGCCTTTATTGGGAATTTGCCGCGGCGCGCAGGTGATGAACGTGGCGTTGGGCGGCACGCTTTATACTCATATTCCCGATCAGTTGAAGGGCGCGCTCGACCATGATTATCCCGGCGATCTGCGCACGACACTTGTGCATCCCGTGAATGTGGATGAGGCTTCGCGCGCTGCAGAAATATTCGGTGAGACGTTACTGCACGTCAACAGCCTGCACCATCAGGGATTAAAAGACATCGCCCCGGGCTTGCGTGTAGCTGGACATGCTCCAGATGGCTTGGTGGAAGTGGTGGAATTGCCCGATCATCCCTATGCAGTAGCGGTTCAATGGCACCCGGAATGGCTGACAGACCAGCCCGCGATGCAAAGGTTATTCAAGTCCTTTGTAGATGCAGCAGGGGAGTAGTTCTTTTTATGTTACAAACAAACAATCCAATCGGCGTATTTGACTCCGGCGTAGGCGGGCTTTCTGTTCTGCGCGCTATGCAACAGCAAATGCCTGCCGAGAATATTGTCTACTTCGGCGATCAGGGACATGTCCCTTACGGCGCGCGTCCGATGGAGGAGATACAGAAATTCTCTGAAGGGATCACCAATTTTTTACTTGAACAAGGCTCTAAAATAATTGTCGTCGCCTGCAATACAGCGTCCGCCGCGGCGTTGACTTACTTACGAGAGAAATTCCCTGATGTCACTTTCGTAGGTATGGAGCCGGCGGTCAAGCCCGCAGCTGAAACGACGAAAACGGGCAAGGTGGGTGTGCTGGCCACACCTGCCACGTTCCAGGGCGCGTTGTATGCATCCGTGGTGGAACGATTTGGCGTAGGCGTGGAGCTGTTCCAGAATACCTGTCCCGGGCTTGTCAGCCAGATCGAAAAGGGAGAATTGGACACAAAAGAAACGCGCGCCATTTTGGAAAACGCTCTTTTGCCCATGCTCGAGAGGAATATCGATACCATTGTGCTCGGGTGTACGCACTATCCGTTCGTGATCCCGTTGATCCAAAAAATTGTGGGCGAAAATGTCCGGGTGATAGACCCGGCCCCTGCGATTGCCCGTCAGACCGCAAGATTGCTGGATGCACAAGGCCTGCGAAATAATTTGGAGAAAAAAGGTGAACTGCAAATCTTTACATCCGGAGATGTAAAGACCGTGCAGTCTGTTTCGTTGAAGTTGTTGAACGTGGGTGTGGAGGTAAAGCCCGCGTTTTGGAAGAATGACCAGGATGTAAGAACCAATCAATAGATCATCTGATCGGGGAAACGTATGGCAATGCCGAGATTCACCTTTTTGAGATTACGGCCCGGGGGTCATTACAGGAAATACGGATAAATCCATATTGGGATCCACTCTTACATGAGCCATCTGTATCCAGCACGGGTTACGGAAATACGGGTTACGAATGACGTACCAGCCATCCACGTTCCCAAAGCCAATGATCTCCACATACTTCTTGGGATCGATATTGCTGATCAAAGTATAAGTGTCCCCAGGGCCAGTCCAGCAGCCGGTAAACTCAGTTACAACGGGCCGTTTGGGTGGCTCACTTCTGGTGGGTTCAGCGGTGGGTGTTTCTGTAAAACTTAATGTGGGTGTAATTGTAGGCGGTGGGGGCGTGGGAGAATGGGCACCGGCAGTTTGCGTCAGCATCACAATGGCCAGTTCTGCCGCGGTGGTGCCGATGACGTCCACCGCTGGCGGTGTTGTTTTTGGTGTACAAGCTGGGGTGATTAATGCGATTGCCAGACCAATCAAGATGCCACGCCAAAGATCCAATTTCATTTCAACTCCTCTGAAAGTCTAATGGGGTTTCATTTTCCGGTGATTAAAAATTTATAGAAGGATGTTAGTTTACTGGGCCTGGCCCAGAATGCCGGCACCCGTTTGCGATATTCAGCATAATCGGGGAATCGTTCGAGCAATTCTCTTTCTTCGACGAGCCGCACAAAGCCTGTGAAACCCAGTGGTAGAAAGAATATGAAGGCAAGCGCATAGATGCTTGTATTGAGAAGCGCCAGCCCCAGGCCGATGCGCATGGCTGCCGCGTAGATCGGATGTCGTAAAATATTGTAAATGCTTGAGTTAACAATGCGGCTGTTCTCGGGGAAATATACATACAGCATGCAAAGATAGTCCACGCCGAAGGTGAGCACGGAACGGATCCACAAGATCGTTCCGACGATGATCCAATAGGCGCCCAGGACCATCATCATGGTTGTGACCCTGCCTGGCGGCCATTTTGGTCCGTTCATGTACGCAATATGCGCGATGGCCGCGAAGAGGATCGCGAGCCCGGGCAGCGCGAAGCTCATAAAAGCATTCCGATAGGCCAGCTCCCTGTATTTCTCGATATATTCCCTGCGTTTGGCAAAGAATAGACTGAAGACCAAAAAGCCGATCGTCATGACGACGATCTGGCTGTCTATCGTCCAGGTGGGAATCTGGTCTGAGACAACGAAATAAATCGTAGTGAGCGCGAATATCCCCAGCGCAGTCAGTGCAATACGCAGGCGCCCGGCGGTTGTATTCAAATCCGGGAAATGCTTGCAAAGTTCGTCGAAACCCTTGATATTCATTCTGCCTCCAATTTGTCTTTATTTCAGGCTCAAAGAAGCGATCATGCCAAATGCCATGATGACTGTACCTGAAAATCGATCGATCCAAAGCCTCAGATTCGGGCTGACGCGTTCCTGCATCATGCCCATCCCAAAGCTGAGGGTCAGCCACCAGAGTGCTGACCCTATGAAGACGCCGATATTTCCCGTCATATGTTTACCTGCAGGGACTTATGAATGCGTCCAATTCCCAGTTCTTTTGTACGGCGTTGAAACCCATTTCGTTTGCGAGCGGGCAGAATTCCTCCGCTGAGGTTTCGTACTCGATCACGAACACAGGTTTGCCCGCTTGTATAAACGGAAGGAGCAATTCGCATTCGTTATATGAAAAACATTCTTCATTCAATGCCCAATCATAATACGGCAAAAGGTCGTTGATCTGCTCAAGATCATTTTTCAAACCAATCGATAATCCGCGCAAATGAGCGGCTTCTGCAAGAAAAATATTGTAGGTAATTTGGTCTTCATAGGATAAAGGAAAACCCGTATCGTTTGTATACCCGTTGACGTTGTCCGGGTCAACACCGTCGCAGCCTTTTTGTACTGCCAGGTCGAGCCGTGTCTCCATGATCGGAGTAATTTGGTCAAGCTGGCGAACGTCCAGCCATTTTTCACCGGGCCAGCCTGCCATGTCTTTGCCCAATGATTCCGCATGAAAATCTGAAATATCGGGCCTCCAATCTTCGTGCGAGCCTGCACTAAAGTAACACATCACAAAGACATTGCGCATTTTAAGTTGCGCGATGGTCGCGGAATCGGTCTCAAATAGATCCAGGTTGTATACATCAACATCGATGCTGTAATCCATGTCGCCTGTGTATTGGATCTGCCAGGAGGCTTGCAATGGAATGTCGATGCCGGCTTTTGCGGAAGTTACGGGGAAGAAAGTCTCTGTTTGTTGTGCACGTGGCGTTTTTGTGGATAAGTTTGCGGCGGGGGTGTAGGGCTTACAGGCGCTGAGGGCAATAACCAAAAGGGCCGCAACAAAATTTTTCATGAACGAATTGTATCAAACCGCTGAATCCAATTTTGATCAAAAAATATGATTAACCCCAAATTTAACCTGGACGCAGATGAACGCTGATTTACGCTGATAAAAAGCAAAAATCAGCGTTTTCTGCGTTTTTCAGCGTCCCATTTTGGCTCATAAAGAAACTCACCCACGAAAGATTAATTTCGGGGTGAGTCATGTTTGTGTTATTGTGAAACTTTCTATGCAGCAGAACTGCGCCCGAACCAGCCGGTCCACTCGCGCTTTTCCCATAAGACAAGAATCGGAGCCGCGATGAAGATCGAAGAGTATGTTCCGCTGAACAAACCAACCAATAAGATCACCGCGAATTCCTGTAATGTAACGCCGCCGAACAAAGCCAGTGCGAGCAGGAGAAATTCCACGGTCATGAGTTGGGTATTGATCGAGCGTTGCAGTGTTTGCACGATGGAGTGGTTTACGAGCTTTTCGTATTCCAAACGGCGGAGCAGGGTTGAATTTTCACGAATGCGGTCAAACACCACAACTTTGTCCTGCACCGAGAAACCGATCACAGTCAGCAATGCAGTCAGAAAGAGTGCATCCATTTGCCAATCGAAGAGGATCGCGCCGATCCCTGCAACGCTGAAAACGACTGCCACGTCGTGAACCATGGCGATCACGGCGCACACGCCATAACGGAATGCGTTCGGGACCTTGCGAAACGCGATCGTGATGTAAATGATCACGGCCAGCGCGGCCACCCCAACAGCCAATGCCGCACGTGACGCGACTTGCCTTCCAATGGTCGGACCGACGCTGTCAAAGCGGACCACGGTGACCTCGGAACCGGCCTTTTCGTTCATGGCCGTTAACACGCTGTCGCGGACCTCGTTTGTGAGGAAGGATGAACGGATTAGCAGGGTGCCTGCGTCGGTGGTGGTAACCTGGGCATCGTCAATACCCGCCTCTTCGTAAAGAGCGAGTATCTCGGTGGTGTTCAAGTCTTTGCCTGTTTCAAACTGAACTTCCAGCAAACTTCCGCCGGTGAAGTCGATGGAGAGTGGAAGTCCGCTTATGGCAAGCAGGACGATGCCAGGTACGATGACCAGAAGAGAAACAATAAAGTATAAGTATCGTTTGCCGAGAATATCGATCATAAGATTAGTCCTTGTTCACCTAATTAAATACCGAACCAAAGTTCGTAATTGGTGGGTTTGAAAGCGCGCAGGAACAGAACGAGCAAAGTGCGGGTGACATAGATCGCCGTGAAAAGTGAGATCGCAACGCCAATGGCAAGAGTAAGCGAGAAGCCCTGGACGATGGTCGCTCCGAAGGTGGAGCCGAACCAGAATAGAATTCCGGAAGTAATGATCGCGGAAAGGTTTGAGTCACGGATGGAAGACCAGGCCCGCGTCCAGCCCTGATCGATGGCCTGCCCGAGGTTCTTTCCGTTGCGGAGTTCCTCCTTCAGACGTTCGAAGATGAGAATGTTCGCATCCAGTGCGGCACCCGTGGAAAGCATGAAACCTGCAATGCCGGCCAATGTCAATGTGAAATGGAACCACTTGAACACCGCAAACGCGATCGCTCCATAAAAAAGAATGGACAGCACAGCGACGATACCCGGCATGCGGTAGTAGATGATCATGAATAGTGCAACGATGGTCATGCCAATGAGGCCTGCGGTCATGCTCTTACTGAGCGAGTCCGCGCCGAGTGTTGGGCCAATAATACGGGTTTCGACGATCTTCAAGGGGACTGGCAGGGAGCCGTAACGCAGTTGAATGGCCAGGGCGTTGGCCGACTCGAAGGTGAAACTGCCACTGATCTGCCCCAGGCCGCCGGGGATTGCACCTCCGATCTGTGGGGAGGTAATTACAACCTTATCCAGGGTGATCGTCAGGAATTTATTGACGTTCGCAGCGGTATAATCTTCAAAAATTTTTGCAGCGTCCGAGGTTAATTCAAAGTTGATCGCATAAGAACCCGGGATGTCGCTTGGCCCAACGCCCACGGTGGTTAGGTCACCTCCGGTCATGATCGTGCGAAAAACCGATTCATCAAGCGTAGCACCAATGGTTGGCTCTATTATTTCACCGCCTGGGCTGTACGTTGTTTTCAAAGTTGTGCCAGGTTCAGGGCTGTAATCCCCAGTATCCACAAATTCGAGCAAGCCCGTTTGTTGTATTGTGGCCAGTACAGATTCGGTGTCTTCAAGGCCGGGAAATTCACCTACAATACGTCGATCGCCGGCCACTTGAATGACATTTTCGTTTACGCCGAGGGCGTCCGTACGCTGTTGAACGATTTCACGGGCGGTTTCCATGGAAGCTGGATCGATCTCAGCATCCTCAGGGACGTCTGCTTCAAGCAATACTTGCAGTCCCCCTTGCAGGTCGAGGCCGAGGCGTGGGGTCACATCGCGGCTGAACAGGGTGGTATCGTCCAGTGGGTTGATCAATTCAACCTTTGAACTCAGGTCGATCCAAAGAGCCAGTATTAATACAACCACAATGGTGACGATACGGTTGGTCAGGTTACGGATCATACGATAAATATCTCCATCCACAAAAATGCCAGCCCATGGCTGGTCGGGCGTCATTATACTCCCGATAAATTGACGTGGGTAGGCTTGTCACTCGTCTTTTTTGGACATAAACCCGGTTTCGCGACACTTGCGCCGCACTGCGTTTGTTGCAGTGCAGGTGAGCACACCCGAAGGGTGCGACGCGGACCCTTTTCCTGCTTCTGTTTTCCCGGTCCACTGCCCGGCTGCAGGCGTCCCTTTTCATTCCGAATTGTTTTTTAAGTGATTCAACACGCGGGCCAGGACGTCCTGCGCGGTTATTAGATCCGTGTCAATGATGATGTGGGCATTTTCATGCGCATGCGAGAGCCTTCTTTGTTGTTCCTCGTAATCCCTCGGCAGCCAGTTCAGCCTGCGGCGCGATGTGGAGTTTTCAAACGAACATTGTAAAAAAATGAGGATATCCGGCTTCGTGATGACCTGCCACATGTGTTTGACGTAGGAGTGTTCCTGCGCGATATGCCGGCAGCGATATCCGTGTTTTTCCAACCCCGCGATCAGCGTGGACTTGCCCGAGCCGCAAGGGCCAACCACACCAATGAGTGGAGAGGAAGGGTCACTGTCCATTGTCGTGCAGCAGCAGCTGTAACTGTTCGGGTCCACCGAGCACGGCGATCACGTCTCCCACATTCAGCGGGCTTTTATCGGTGGGATGCATTTCAGATCGGTGGTCGTGCCTTAACAAGACGACATTAAGATGATAATTATCTTCCACAAAACCGATGGTCTTATTCGCAAAGGTGGCCTCGTCTGAAATGGTAAGACGCGCAAGGCTGAGCAATTGCCCCTCGACCGAGATGGGGTTGGTCACATCCACGCCTGCTGCAGCGGCCGCAAAGACCGGGGCAGCCATTTCGGTGGCGCTTAATGCAATGAAACCAAATTGCTCCTGGAGTGCGTGGGCGAACTCATCGTCGAATATTCTCACGACTATTTGAATTTTAGGGTTAAGACTGCGCGCCTTGAGCGCGATCTGTAAATTCATGGCATCGTTCTGGCTTGCCATGATGATCGCACGCGCTTTGCCGATATTCGCAGCTTCCAGCGTGCCCTGGCGTGTGGCATCGTCGTGGATCAGTGGAATGCCGAGCTCGCGCGCAGCGTTGACCTGATCTGCATTGGAACTTAATTCGATCACGGCGATACTCTCTCCCATTTCATGCAGTTTAAGAGCGACGCGATAGCCGAGGTGGCCAAGACCGACGAGAATGATATGTTTGTTGAGTGTGGATGCGACAGCCATTTCCCATTCCTTGTTGCGTGCTTTTCTATTGAAGAGCAGGCCTCCAAAATCGGCCAGCCCCTGTGCAAGCACGATGATGCCCACAATGGGCATGAAAAAATGAAAGAGTTGCAAAGCAAAGTGGTGCGGAAAATCCCGGTTGGGCGGTTGTAGAAATGTGGAGGTCAACACGATGTAAATGGATTCAGCAAGGCTGTAAACAGGTTCGTCCACCAGCCTCGAAATGAAATCATAAAGAATGCCGCCGCCGATGATCGCGATCGAAAACCATAGTAGCGGTGAACGAAATTCGTTGAGCAGAATGCTTGTATCGCGAATGGAAGCTTGCAGGTGCCGCCAGCGATGATTGCGTGTGGAATGTGGATGGCTATGTTTACGCGGCATGAATGGGAAGCCTCACGCTCATTCTGCGAACGTCGTCGCCCGTACGCGCGCTCACTTTCAATATAAGCACGCTTATATCATCTGCTGGGCGATTATCATCGAGACTGACCGCATGGGCGAGCAGCGAATCTGCAAGCTGTTGTGGAGATGGGTCCTGGTCGTCGATAATTGAACGAATGGCTTCCCTCACATTCATGGGTTGACCACGGCGTTCGCCGGCATGGCTGATCCCATCTGTAAAGATGATAATGGTGAGCCCGGCTTCAATGGCCAGTTCAGTGATCACCGGGCGGACGTTACGCGAAGTTCCCAGTGGGGTGCTTTCTTCTTCAAGGACGTCAATTTGCTCGCCGCGGCAAATGAAGGTAGGCACTGGGTTATTGCGTCCGAGAACGATCGTGTTGCTATGCAGGTCGATCGAGGCAATGTTAAGTGTGGATGTCACTTTTCCCAGTTTCTCGGTGAAGAGCGCATCGGATGCGGCGCGTGCTGCGGCGCCATCGCGCACCCCCTCAGCCAGCAGGCTGATGACCTTGCGAACCACCATCATCGAAACGGCCTTTGCGCCGCGCCCGGAAGTTTGCCCATCTGCAAGCACGATAGAGAGCCCGCCACTCGGGCGTTCCACCACTTCGATGGTGTCTCCGCTTTCGGAAACGGCGTATTTATTGATCTTTGCGACCGCGATCTGTACTTCCATGCACTGATTTTACTATGAGCTGTTGTCCTGAGTAGAGGTCAGCGGTCGTCGGTTTTCCAATAGATATCCAATGATTGGAAAACTCAACCACGGGATCACGGAAAACACGGTCAGATACCAGTAATCCAACAAATAGCTGAGGTCGTGGCGCAAATACAGACAAAGGTAAATAAAGTCATAGACTAGAAAGGGAACCGAGAAGTAAAAAGCGACTACCCACGCGGCTTGAACAGGTGCCTGTACGTTTGTTTGCCGAATAAGATGTGGCCCCAAATAAATCATCAGAGCAGCAGGGATTGCATCGATTAGGATCAGGCTCAGCAAGGCGGGCCAGGTCTGATAGTAATCAGACCAAAGCCCACCCAGAAAAAATAAGGTCCAGAACGTAGTGGCTAAATAAAAGAGGTGGAGATGTTGTCGAAGTCTAATTTTGAGAAACATGTTATTTATTTCTTTTATAAGGTTTGGCCCGCGTCTAACGCCCCAAACGATTTAGGACACTAGGCAACACATTTTTATGGGCTTGAACCTTCATGCCAAATGACCGCCGGCTTCGGCCTTATCCAGCACAGTCAGGATGGTTTTGACCAATTCGCGTGCGGCCTGTTCACTCAACTCCACAGCCACGCGGGCAGAAGGCCCTTGAGATTCGTTCACAAAGTCAATGTTAAGAGCATGTTCGAGCGGCGCGTCGAACGGGTGGTCGTATGAGACATTGGCTTGTCCCAGCGAGAACCATCCACTAACACCTTTTCCACTACCATTTATTTTTACTTTTTCCACGATCATCGTGCACATGTTGTATCTCCTTGCTTGTGATTAACGAAACATTGTCCTTCGACTACGCAACGAGAGCAGGCGGCCCCGCTCAGGACGTAATGCTCAGATGCTTTTCGAGAAAAGCAAAGATTTTTTGCCAGCCATCCACTGCCTGTGCCTGGCGATAATTTGGGCGGTGATAATAAAAAAAACCATGCCCGGCTTCGGGGTACATGTGAAACTCATAATTCTTGCCGTACTTTTTGAGTTCTGCTTCGTGTTGCTTCACCTGCTGCGGGGTAGGGCTGCTATCTTCTTCGCCAAACAAACCCAAAATGGGGCAGGGGAGGTCTTTGGTGTAATCGATCGGTGCGACCGGGAAATTTTTTGTAAGCTGGTCTTTTGTCATTACCACGCCACCACCCCAACAATCGATAATTGCATCAAAACTCGAGGCGCGACAGGCTGTCAGATAGGCATGTCTTCCACCGGAACAGGTGCCGAAGATCCCCACTTTTCCGTTGACATAAGGTAAAGCGCGCAGATACTGCATAGCACCTGCCAGATCGCCCACTGCCTGATCGTCCGGAAGCCCTCCATCTGCGCGGACTTTCGCTGCCACATCTTCCGGTGTGCCATGCCCAGCTCGAAAATACAAATTCGGTGAAATTGTGGCATATCCATGATGCGCGAATTTGAAGGCGGCTTCGCGGTACCATTCATCCCAGCCGGGCATGTGATGCGCCAATACCATCGCGGGGAATGGACCCGGCCCAATAGGGCGCGCGAAATAAGCATTGATCTGGTGGCCGTTTGCGCCGGTCATCGTGATCGTTTCTGCCAGGACCCCTTCATACATATTAGTTTGATACATGATGTGCTCCTTTCAGCCTGGGAATATCCAAGTTTGGATTATACATAAAATGGTATGTGGAATGGCAAGGGATCGATAAGCTTAGCGATGATATCGCAACACACAGATCGTGAATAAAAGAAAAATCATCCAACGGTTTGCGCCTGCTATTCTGTTATAAGAATGCATTCCATAGGTAGCCCGCGCACAACTTCGCATCTTTAAAATGAGTGGATACCTGCTGGTGGGAGAGTGCTTCGACACAGCCTTGCTAGTCAGCACAGGCTGGATAATGCTTATTATACAGAAAACCCCCTTGGTTCAGGGTTCACTCCTTTCCGGCTGTCAAAAGCCCGCTCGACACTTGACGCACCTGCCGCCTGCCGCTATAATCTGGCGGCTTTTCAGTTCGTAACCAGACAGACGGGCAAACGCCCGTCTGATGTATGTAAAAGGAGAAAGTTTCATGACCCCACATCCCAAGCGCAAGCACTCCAAGGGCCGCCGCGACCGCCGCCGCTCACAGGATGCCATGGTACCGCTCAACACTGTTGTTTGCTCCAATTGCGGTGGCAGGCGCCTGCCGCACACGGTTTGCTCCACCTGCGGTTTTTATAACGGCCGTGAAGTTATTCAGGTCAAAAAAGAAAAGAAAGCAGCCGAGTAGGGGCGAGGTCCTCTCGCCCCGACGAGGCATAGTGCCACGAAGTGGCATCATCTCGCCCTTCAGCGGGTCGTGACATTCACGGCCCGTTTGTGTTTTAATTGTGTTCAGAAAGACCCTAATGGTTTCTAAAAACCTGGTCTCGACATAGGGTGGCAAAAAACCTTTAGGGTCTACAATAAATCACTGGAGACATTATGAAACCCGACCCAAAGACAACCGCGTTCGTTTTTCCCGGCCAGGGCTCGCAAGCTGTTGGCATGGGCAAGGACCTTGCCACGCAGTACCCGATCGCAAAACAAACTTTTGAAGAAGCGGATTCCATCCTGGGCGTTGCCATTTCAAAGATCATGTGGGATGGCCCTGATTCCGACTTAAACGACACGGTCAACACCCAGCCCGCGCTCTACATCCATTCTCTCGCGGCCTTTCGGACTTTTTCGAATCTTTACCCGCACCTCAAACCTGCCGCGCTGGCCGGGCATTCGCTTGGCGAATTATCGGCTCTCGCCGCGTCTGGCGCATTATCCTTCGAAGACGGGCTCCGCCTCGTGCGGGTACGCGGCGAATTGATGAAGCGCGCCGGCGAGCTCGCGCCCGGCAGTATGGCCGCCATCCTCGGAGTGGACATTCCCACCCTGGATAAAGTCTGTGCCGAGGCAAGTACAACAAATGAGATTGTACAAGTCGCGAACGATAATTGTCCCGGGCAGGTCGTCATCTCCGGAGCAAAACCAGCTGTTGAGCGTGCCATGGCCGCCGCGAAAGCTGCAGGCGCAAAACGCGCCCTGCCGTTGGCAGTTTCAATTGCCGCACACTCACCCTTGATGGCATCCATTCAAATTGAATGGACCGAAGCAGTCAACGCCGCGAAATTCTCGTCATTGCAGGTCCCGGTGATCGGCAATGTCCACGCAACGCCATTGATGGATGAATCCGCTGCACGTGCAGATATCATCGCACAGATGCAATCCCGCGTGCGTTGGACAGAATCTGTGAAATATATGTCAGCGCAAGGGATTACCACATTTGTCGAAGCCGGCACGGGCGCGGTCCTGGGTGGACTGATCAAACGCATTGCAGATGGCGCCACCTCATTCCCGTTAGGCAACCCGCAGGACTTCGAGGCCCTGAAATAGAGTATGTCGTTGCGAGCAGGTGCGGTCTCGATACGGCGGCGATGGTCGAGTAGGGCAAAGCCCGTATCGAGACCCACCGCCTACTCGACCATCGGTATCTTCCTAAGTTTTGTTTTCCTTGTAGCCGCTTGCGAACCGGTCGATTTTCCCCCTCTCGCACCAACGGTTGTGACGCAGATCCCGTTCTTTGTGTCGGATACACCGCCTCCATTTATCATTCCCATCACTGAAACTCCCTCCATAACTCCAACTGCGGGCCTGCCTCTCGAAATTACGCTTACGCCCACTGTCTCAACACCATCTACAAACTGGTGGGAAGTCTATTTTACAGACCCGATCGCAATGAACAACCCTGATGTCATCGCGGGCTCGATCGAAGAAAAGTTAATTCAATTGATCCATAACGCGCAAACCAGTATTCACATTGCCTCGTTCGAGTTCAATTTAACACCTGTGGCCGAGGCATTGATCGCCGCGAAGAACCGTGGCGTGGATGTGAAATGGGTGACGGATGACGAAAATGGACTGGAATACGACACAAAGCCCGGGCGGGGGCAATTTTCCCTGATGGCCGCGGCAGGCATCGAGCTTAAGGACGACGCGGGGCGGTCCGCCTTGATGCATAATAAATTCTGGATCTTCGATGGACAGATCGTATGGACCGGGTCCACGAATATCACGGTCAATGGCATTTTCAAGCAGAATAATAACGTACTGGTCATTCACTCGCCGGAGATCGCCTTTATTTTCGAACGCGAGTTTCAGGAATTGTGGGGTGCGCAGTTGGGGCCGCGCGCTCCATCCGCGATCAATATCCAATGGGCCATTTTGGACGGCACGCCCATCCAGGTTCTGTTCTCGGCGGAGGATGAAGCCGTGAGCAATTTGATCGCGCTGGTCAATGATGCGCAAACCAGCATTCGTTTTCTTGCCTTCAGTTTTACAGATGATCCGCTTGCGCAGGCGATGATCGACCGTGGCAAAGCGGGCGTTGATGTAAAAGGCGTGTTTGAGACCTTTGGCAGTAACAGCATTCGCTCCGAGCTGAGAACATTTTGGTGTGCCGGCCTGCCGGTGCGGCAGGATGGCAATGGCAGTTTTTTGCACGATAAGATCATCCTGATCGATAACAATATCATCGTGACCGGTTCGCTGAATTATTCATCCAGCGCGGACGATGAGAATGAAGAGAATGTCGTGATCCTGGATAACGCCGAGATCGCGGCGTTGTATTTGCAGGAATTCGATAAATTATGGAATCAGGCCCACGATGTGGAGCCTGGCGTGTTCACTTGTGAATAGAAGTTCAATCCATGCGGTATAATGGCGTTATGAATGCCTTTACTGACATTTTACTGTGTCAGCGCCGCTTTCACCGCGGTTATGGAAGTGTATCTGGTCAGTGTCCTTGCCTGACCAGATTTTGTTTTTAAGGAGACAATATGAATCAAATTCTGAACAGCAAAACACCCGCTGAATCGATTGCTGAAGCGCGCAAGGCTGAATACGACCTTTCAAAGCAGGGGATGCCGAACGCCCATATCGCCTATTGGAATTTGACAACCGAGGCCCTTACTGAAGAATCGATTTTTCGACGTGAGGGGAATATCGCAGGAGACGGGCCCCTGATCACTCAAACGGGGGAGCACACAGGGCGCAGCGCGAACGACAAGTTCATCGTGCGCCATGCAGATTCCGAGAATAACATCTGGTGGGGTATGTATAATCGTCCCTTTGATGAGGGAAAATTCGATGCTTTGTATAAACGGATGCTGGAGTTCATGCGGGACAAGGATATCTTTATACAGGATGTGTACGCCGGGGCCGATGAAAACTATCGCCTGCCTGTCCGCTTCATCACCGAGTACGCCTGGCACAGTCACTTCATTCGCAATATGTTCAACCTGCAGCAAACTCTCGAAGAACATAAACAATTCGTCCCGCAGTTTACAGTCATTGCCATGCCTTCATTCAAGGCTTCTCCCTCGAGCGATGGCACGAATGGTGAAACGTTCATCATCCTTTCGTTCGAGAAAAAGCTTGTCCTGATTGGCAATACGGCCTATGCGGGCGAGATGAAAAAGTCCATATTTACAGTCTTGAACTATCTCCTGCCGCTCGAAGGTGTGCTGCCCATGCATTGTTCGGCAAATGTAAACCCGCAGGACAACCACGATGTTGCCCTGTTCTTCGGATTA
This sequence comes from uncultured Anaerolineaceae bacterium, assembly GCA_964549865.1. Taxonomy (GTDB): domain Bacteria; phylum Chloroflexota; class Anaerolineae; order Anaerolineales; family Villigracilaceae; genus Villigracilis. Next base: position 7,615 of record CAZJYB010000056.1, on the reverse strand, counting down.
AGCGGAACCGGCAAGACCACGCTTTCAGCGGATGCCTCGCGCCGCCTCGTTGGGGACGATGAGCATGGCTGGAGCGACCAGGGCGTTTTCAATTTTGAAGGCGGGTGTTATGCAAAGGTCATCGGGCTTTCCGAGTCGGCTGAACCGCAAATTTATGCGGCGATGCATCGCTTTGGCACAATCCTGGAAAACGTACCATTCGATTTTGTCACGCGCAAGATCGATCTTGAAGATGACTCCATTACCGAAAACACACGCGCTTCCTATCCGTTGTGGTTCATCGACAATGCTGTGCCTGAAAAACGGGCCGGACATCCCAGGAATATTATTTTCCTTACTTGCGATGCTACAGGTGTGATGCCCCCTCTCGCACGATTAACCTCAAATCAAGCCTTATATCAATTCATTTCCGGGTATACCTCCAAGATCGCGGGCACGGAAGCTGGCTTAGGCAAAGAACCGGTCGCCACCTTCAGCGCATGTTTTAGCGGTCCGTTCCTGGTGCACCATCCCTATAAATATGCGGAACTGCTTAAACACAAGATCGAACAATACGCCGTGACCTGCTGGCTGGTCAATACTGGCTGGGTTGCAGGTCCTTACGGTGTTGGGGAACGTATCTCCATCAAATATACGCGTGCCTTGCTCAACGCCGCCTTGACGGGCGAACTGGCCAAAGTAAAATTTAAAAAAGATCCCATCTTTGGTTTCGAGATCCCTCTCACCTGCCCGGATGTACCTTCCGAAGTATTGAATCCCTCCTCTTCATGGGCCGATAAGAAGGAATACGATAAAGCCTACAATGAATTGGCCGGGCGCTTCGTGGAGAACTTTGCAAAATTCGCAGATGGCACACCCAAAGAAATAACGGACGCGGGCCCCAGGGTTTGAAAACAGGATACCCTTACATTGAAAAACTCATCTTTGAAAACGGATCGCATCCCCTGGGTTGACTTTCTACGAAGCATCAGTATTTTTCTGGTGGTCGTCATTCATACCGCCGGGCCATTGGCCTACCAGTGGGAGAATATTTCGCGGGCGGAATGGATGGCTGGGAATTTTTACAACGCCTTTGCGCGCGTCTCTGTGCCGTTGTTGTTCATGGTGAGTGGCTACCTGCTGCTTGGAAAACAGGAAAGCATTTCCGATTTTTACACGAAACGATTTCGAAAGGTCTTCATCCCGTTTCTATTCTGGTCTGTATTTTATCTGGTGTGGGAAAACGGCTACAGGGATTTCACCTTTATCAACACGATCAAGGCAATTGTTTACGCCCTCATCGCCACCCCGGCATCGTTTCACATGTGGTTTTTATACGAATTGCTCGCCATCTATCTCTTCGTCCCCTTGATACGCGTATTCATTATTTCCGCGGAGAGGCTCCACTTGTGGTATTTCGCGGGCATCTGGTTCCTGTTTGGGCCCGTCCTGGAGATGATCGAGCGGATGCTGGGTATTCAATTCGCCATTGATCTTGGCTTTCTGACGAGTTATATCGGCTTTTTTATCATCGGCTACCTGCTCGGTAAGGTCGATTTCCCGTCGAAAGTGGTCGGCGCCGCAGGTGCGGTGTATCTCCTGGCGGGCGTATACACCATGGTTGCCACGTACTCTCTTTCATCCCAGGTAGGCGATTATGTTCAGTATTATTACTGGTACACGCGTATCAACATTGTTCTCATGTCTGTTTCAGCGTTTGTCCTTTTCAAAAAACTGGGTGAAATAATTGTCAACGAGAAGGTTAACTTATGGTTCCAGCGATTTGCCAGGGCAAGCTTCGGCATATATTTGGTTCATGTGATCGTGTTGATCTATTTAAGACGCGCAGGCATCAGTGCCTTTTCCGGGCCGGCTGCAATTACCGTTCCGGCCGTCTCCATCCTTATTGCACTGATTTCATGGGGGATCGTGGCGTTCATTCAACGTATCCCGTTATTGCGCGAACTTACGCCGCAGTAGTGGAGGGCCTTTAAAAAAACAACCCTGCGATTTCCCGCAGGGTTGTTGAGCATCTTATTCGTATGTAGGCGTTGGGGCGCTGAATTTGCGTGCTTTATTTCCTCGCATGGCTCTTTCGAACGCACGCCGCTCTGCGCGTTGTGCGTCGATCTTGCGTTGAACATGCGGGGAAAAGTACCCGGCATAGCGCTTTTGAAGTTCGGGTTTCTGCCAGTCATTGCCGCCGACCGAGCCGCGGCAATTCGCGCTCCCGCACCCGCAATTGAATTCATCGTAGGGCAGGGTATCGCTCATGGCATAATCAAAACAAACTTCCTCGCCGATCTTGATGTCTCGCATTGCAACGAGCCCGATCTGGCCCGAAAGACCTGCATTCGGATTGCAAGAGTGATTGACATAATCTCCTTCGCCGATCGGCCTGGGCACAAGGAAGTGAAGATCCTCCACTTGAATACACAAACTGCGTTCGAGCTCGGGAAGGTGGATAAAGGCGTCCCATTCATAAACGACGCCCCCGAAAACGGCTGCGAGTTCACCCTTCTTGATGGGCTCCAGCGCGAAGATGCCGTTTCCATTGCCATCGGCCTTCGGGCGGCCTTCCAACTTAGAAGACAGATAGGAACTTGGCTGCTTGGCCATTCATGGTACTTCCTTTTCGATGGATTAAAGATGAAGAGCGCCTCCCCCGGTGGACGAGCCGGGAAAAACGCCATTGATATTTCAATCATACATTAAATATTCCGCATGTAAAGGTTTAAAGCAGAAACGATTTATTTATTTTCAATAATGATTCGTGATTGAAAACCCCCTTGCAGGTTATAAAAATATTCTGCGAATAAACCGGACAGCAAAATCGTTATGAGTGTTTTAAGAAGATCGACGCGTCGGACTCCGCCCGTGCCTGCCTCTGTTCAAATTACATTCATTTATTCCGGTCATGACCTGCGTCAGGGCGCCCACTGCGCCCCCCAATCCGGTTCCGGGTGATTTGTAAGCTGCTGCTGATTCGTCCCGTCGGCACGCATGATGTAGAGATCGGCCTGGCCCTCATTGCGCATGGAATTAAAGACGATATATCTGCCATCCGGGGAGTAGGCTGCGCCTGCGTTATTGCCTCCAGAGGTGAGCTGTGCGAAATCTCCGTTGGCCGCGTCGATCCTGAAAATATCCTTGTCTTCAAACCGGCCGGCGTATACCAGAAGATATTTGCTGTCCGGTGACCAGTCGATGCTGCCGCCGATGCCGCGCAGTCCCTGCGAGATGTGCACGTGGTTTTTGCCATTTGCGTCCATGATGTAGATCTCATATTCCTGTGGAGTGCCGGCGGACATGGCATAGGCGATCCTTTCTCCGTCAGGTGACCAGGCTACAGAGACGATATTGTTTATCCCGGTATAGATCAAGCGTGGATTCAAGCCATCCGAATTGACCATCCAAATGGCGGTGGGCTCGTTACCCACGCGGTTTGCAAAGACGATCGTGCGACCATCCGGTGAGTAATCCGGCGAGATGACGTTGCCTACATTTTGCGTTAATTGAGACAGTTGCTTTTCGCTGAACTGCAATAGATACAGATCGAACGCGCCATTGCGGTTGGATGCGAATAATAATGAGCTGCTATCCGGCGTGAAGGTCGGGTAATAATTGCTGGCTTCCATGTCGGTGAGTTGCGCAAGGCCGGTTCCATCGCGGTTGACCATGCATAATTGGTTGAACTCCCCGCGTGTACAGGTAAACGCAATACGGCCGCCGTGTTCTTCGGTTGGCCTCGGCAATGCCGTGACTGTTGGTGGTGGAGTATAGTCCGATGCAAAAGGTGTGAATTGAATTGGCGTTGCAATGGCTACAGGGGCGGGCCGTACAAGCCAGAATAAGGAGGCGATCCCCGCGAGCATGATCAGGATGAAGATCGGCAGGAGGCCAAGCCTGCGCCTTTGTTTCTTCGGCTGTTCCGGGAGCAGGGCGGCAAGTCGGTCTTCGAGAGGGGTAGTGTCTTGTAAAATGAGGTTTATTTTCGGTGGAGGCAGAAATTCCCACTCGCCAAGAACTGCCCAAGTGACGGGAGCAGTTTTCGGGTCCGCGCGAAGCGGCACTTTATCCACCGGGTAACGCGCCGCGAGCACAAGAGAAGTCAATAGTTCAGTGGTTGTCTTGAGTCGGTCATCCGCTTTTTTGCGAAGCGCCCACAGGAGCATGCGCGAGAAGTGGTCGGGGATCTCCCTTTGGCGCGAGATCGGAGAGGGAGGCAGGAGCTCAAGATGTGCCTTGCGGATGGCTTCATTTGTTTTAGGGGGAGCCTTGCCATTGATCCATGAGCCCGTGATGAGTTGATAAAGCAAAACTGACAGGGCATATGTATCGCTTGCCGGGGTGAGTGGTTGTGAAAGAAATTGTTCCGGCGCCCGATAAAGCGCTGGATACCCATTACGGCTCTTGAAAACTTTTTCACCGAGCGGGCGCGCAAAGGCCGTTCCGCTGAGCAGGATCATGCCCTGTTTGTTGATGCGAATTAATTCAGGCGCCAGGTTTAAGTGTAAATAGCCGCGCTTGTGCAGTGTTTCGAGCGCGCCGCACAATGCCTTCAGGTAAAGAAGTGCCTCGTCAATGTTCAGCGGTCCTTTCTCGAGCACTTCACGCAAGGACGGACCGTCTGTCCACTCTTCGAGCAGAAAGGCCAGTGTGGGTGTTTGAAAGATGCCGAGATAAGGCGTTATGTTTGGGTGTGAAACGCCCCGCAGGCCGGCAGACTCGGTTTCGAGTTCTTTCAACGCTTCAATGTTTTCCAAGATCGATTTTGGTAGAAGGGTAAATGCAAAGGATCCATTACTGCGTACATCGGTTGCGCGATATAGCTCGCCAAGCGGGGTTTGCGCAATGAATGCTTCAATGCGGTATTGGTTCAATAATGTCTTGCCGAGCAGCGCGGGAGGCATTCCGTGATTCTACCGCTTGTCCTGCCATTTGCTAAACTTTTCTGCAATTCACTTTAGATACAGGTCGAAGAATTCGATCGTTCTTTGCATAGCCGTGGAGAAGTTGCCCGCGATATTATGATTGTCACCTTCATACATATACAGGTCTGCGATTTGGCCGGCAGCGCGCGCCTGCTCTGCAAGGCGGATCGAAAATTCCAAGGGGACGTCTTCATCCAGCGTTCCGTGGTGCATTTGCAAAGGCCCGGAAAGATCGGTCAGATACGAGGTAGCCGAGACTGAATCCCAGAAGGCGGCGTTCTGCTCCGGTGGGCCATAGGTTTCAAGCCACAGGGTTCGCCAGCCAACGCCGCGCGAACTTGGCGAAGGTGTGAATGACCCGGTTCGCCGCCAGTTATAAAGCATTTCCGGATACGAGGCAACAACACCCGCCCAGATCACGCCCACTTTTACATCCTCAGAGATCACCATGGTGCGCAGGGTGAGATACCCACCCATCGAATGTCCCCACATGCCGATTTTATCGGGATTCACCTCGGGGTATTGTTTGATCGATGCGACCGCGTTCAATACATCGATCCCATAGCCTGGGCTGCCATACGCGCCGCTGGCTTCACCCTCAGAGGCGTCATGCCCGCGGTAGTCAATGCGAAAGACTATATAGCCAGATCTGGCAATTTCATCCACGTAAGCAATGTATCTTTCAGTCGTTTTATATACATCCGGAGGGATATAACCGTGGTTGAAAACAATGGCGGGAAAACCACCCTCGGGCATCTCTCCCATTGGGACGGTAAGCAAAGCGTAGATCTTCAGCCCTTCTGAAAGATAATACGCGTAATAGCGTCGATAATTTGAACCCCTGGTCAATTCTTTTTCGATCACGATTGCGCTGCCGGGATACTCGCCTGAGCGCATGGCGATGATGCTCATCGGGTGCGGAACCGGTGTTGCAGTCGGTGTCGTTACGATAACGTGAGTTGGCGTTCCATCGAATGCATTTGCAGCGAATGGAGTTTCAGGAATTGGGACGTTCGTATTTGTAGGCGCGGGCGCGGTTACATCTGCTGCACAGGCTGAAATGAGCAGGGCGCCGGCGATCAGAACGAACAAGGCATTCTTCATGGACATACTCCTTGTGATTAAGAAAACAAAAAGAGGCAGTTTATTACTGCCTCTCAGTGATGTTCTAACCCGGCCCTTATTTTACCGCGGCTTCCAGCGCTCTCTTGGAGAGTGTTTGAAAACCTCACCACGAAGCCACCAGGACACGAAGGCACGAATTAAAAATGGTCTCTTAGTGTTTTTGCCGTCTCGCACCGACGTGCCGCTGTTGTTCGCGGCACGAACGGTGAGACTTAGTGCCTCACCTGCATTGCAAAGCACGCAGTGCGGCGCAAGTGTGGTGGTAAAAACTAGCCTTTTAGACACTTTCTTGGTTTTTATAATAGCACAGGTTGTTATTCTTTCAGGAACCTGATCGCGGTCTCGGCCAATACAGCCGTACCGATCGGCAGGGCGCGCTCGTCCAGGTCGAATTTGGGATGATGCAAAAGATAATTCTCATGACCCTTCTTTTGCGTGCCCAAAGTGTACATGGCGCCGGGTGCGTGCTCCATAAACGAGCCGAAATCCTCGGCGCCCAACGACTTGTGAAGCGCCTGTACATGATCGGCGCCGAGGAGATCCCTGCCAACAGCTTCGATGGCGTTTGATACATACTCGTTGTTGATCATGGGCGGCGCACCGATCTCGATCTTGAGATCGTAATCGCCTCCCAATGCTTTGGCCACTTCGAAGGCGCGCCTGAGCTCGTCATGGATCTGTTTTTGTACTTCCGCTGTGGTGAAGCGCAAAGTTCCCGTGATCTTGATGCTATCCGGGATGACGTTTTCCGTGAAGCCACCGTTCAGGGACCCGATGCTTACCACAGCCGCCGCGAAGGGATCGAGCCTGCGTGAGATGATCCCGTTGATTGCATTGATCACCTGTGCGACAAGAAAGAACGGGTCAACTGTGGTATGGGGATAGGCACCATGGCCGCCTTTTCCTTTGATGACACCAAACCATGAATCCACTCCGCCTGAACAGGGACCGGCATTGATCGCGATCGTACCGACCGGTTGGGTGGGATCCACGTGCTGTGCGATCACAAAATCCACACCCAGCATGGCGCCTTCTTCAGACATGCGCACCGCGCCGCTTTTGCCTTCTTCATCCGCAGTTTCCTCTGACGGTTGAAACAAAAAACGAATGCGTCCCTTCAAATTTTCCTTTGCGAGTATTTGGGCTGCGCCTAGGGCCATGGCGGTATGCGAGTCGTGCCCACAGGCATGCATTTTATTGGCAACCGTGGACTTATACTCATGGTCATTCAATTCCTGCAGCGGGAGCGCGTCCATATCTGCGCGGATGGCGACGAGCTTTCCGCCTTTGCCGATCTCAGCGACGACGCCGGTCTTGCCAACGCCGCGCTTGACTCGATACCCCATCTTTTCAAGTTCATCCGCGACAATACCCGCCGTGCGATGAACGTCGAAACCCGTTTCTGGGTGCATATGAAAATCGCGTCGCCATTCGATGATCTCTTCTGAAATTGCGTGCGCCTGTTTGAGCATGTTTTCCTCTTTTCATTCTTGTTTTTTCTTCTTCAGCATTTCATTATTATATTAGTATATTGGACATTATCTGAAATAACACACAAGCACCGTCCCGAAGGTTTA
>CAZJYB010000055.1:0-22700 GCA_964549865.1 uncultured Anaerolineaceae bacterium | reverse complement strand
GTCAGCAGATAGCCGCCGGTGGGGGCTTCCCAATCCAGCATTTCGCCCGCACAAAAAACGCCGGGCAATTTTTTTATCATCAAACGTGCGTCGAGTTCTTCAAATCTCACGCCGCCCGCGGTGCTGATCGCTTCTTCAATGGGACGGGCTGCAGTCACTGGAATTTTTAACTCCTTGATGGCACCTGTCAATTTTTCCAGATTAGCAAAATCCTCTTTTGGCAAAAACTCATGTAACAACCCGGCCTTCACACCTTTGATGCCAACCGTCTTTTCGAGATGGCTGGCCATGGAGCGTGAGCCGCGCGGGCGCGACAGGGATGCGGTCAATTTCTCTCGGGGCGAATCAGGCGCGAGGTCCAGTGCGAACGAAGCAATGCCTTTTGAGTCGAGCTCGTCCCTCAGCCGCGATGAAACTGCGTAAATGAGACTTCCCTCAACGCCCGTCTCCGTCACAATGAATTCGCCCTGCCCTTTAAAATCCTGAAAAGACAATACAACGGACTTGATGGGCTGGCCATGAAATTTATCCCGAAAATGATCGGACCAGTTCACATCGAAACCGCAGTTGGACGGGCGGAACGGCTCGAGCTTAACCCCGGCCTGACTCAGCCAGCCGGCCCACGCGCCGCTGGAGCCGAGTCGCGGCCAACTCGCGCCCCCGAGGGCCAATACCACGGCATCTGGTTTGACCTTCACTTCGCCATTGGGTGTTTCAAATAAAAGGGAATCATTCACCCAGCCTTGCCATAAATGACGCGCGTGAATTTTTACCCCATCATCTTGCAAACGTTTCAGCCAGGCGCGTAAAAGCGGGCTGGCCTTCATGCCCACCGGGAAGACGCGCCCCGATGTGCCTGTAAATGTTTCGATGCCGAGCTCCTTCACCCAGGCGCGCAGATCATCTGGCGTGAAGCGATCAAGGTGTGCCTTCAACTCTTTTTGTCGCGCCCCATATCTCGCAATAAATTTTTCATAAGGTTCGGAATGTGTGAGGTTCAACCCGCTCTTGCCCGCCATTAAAAATTTTCGTCCCAGCGAGGGCATCGAATCGTACACATCCACCTGTACGCCGCCCCGCATCAATACCTCTGCAGCCATTAATCCCGCCGGCCCGCCGCCGATGACCGCAACCGATTTCTTTGTAGGATCAGCCATTGTTTAGGGTACGATCACTGTTCGAACATCGCTGCTGAATTTTTCCAGTTCATCCAACACTTCGTTAATCGCCTTTGCTTCCAAAGGAACGGTCTTTGTCACGACGCGCGAAATATCCAGTACTTTTTTACGCGCCATTTCCACCAGCAGAGGAAGCTCCTGCAGGTGATGGTCGTTCGACCCAATGATCTCGTTCTCGTTGCTCAATATCTCATAATAGGTGTTGATCTCCAAAGGCTCTTTGCTCAGGCCAACGATCACCAGGCGGCCCATCACGCCCAGCGATAAAAGCGCCTGCTTCATGGTCTTTTGCAGGCCGATCATCTCAATGGCAACATCAACGCCTCTGCCTTTGTTCAATTTGTTTATTTCATCCACCGGGTTTGTCTTCATTCCATTGACAGGGACTGCGCCATACTGTGTCGCAAGGTTAAGTTTCTGTTCATTGATATCCACGGCGAAGACTTCGAGCGCGCCGAAGGCTTTTGCGAGCTGCACAGCAGACTGCCCGAGACCTCCCACACCAAAGACCGCAACGGTTTCTCCCGCTTTCAGCCTGCTCTTTTTCAGCGCATGGAACGCAGTGGCCGACGCGCACATGAGCGTCGCGCCCTGTTCGAATGGTATCTCATCCGGCAGGTGAACCGCATTGCGTGCCGGCACTGAAATATATTCTGCATACCCGCCATCGGTGTGATGACCGAGCATGAGGGCTTTTTCGCAAAATTGTTCGTTGCCCGTTGAACAGTGATAACAATCCCCACAGGTGAGGTTGTAATGCAGGCAGACGCGTTCGCCGCTACGTACATTTGTCACTTGCGACCCAATTTTCTCGACGATGCCGGCAACTTCATGCCCGAGCGTGAGCGGCACCGGGCGTACCGGCGAGATGCCGGCGCGGTAATGTGCATCCGAGTGACAGATGCCCGCAGCTTTGACCTTTACCAGAATATCGCTTTCCCCAATTTCGGGAACCGGGATCTCGTGCATTTCCAACGGCTGGTTCACGCCCACGAAACGGATCGATTTCATCCCGCGATTATACAAGGTAAAAATGAAAATCTCCCGAATGATCATCGGGAGATCGCTTTCCTGAAATATTTATATCTGCATGCCGATATCGAAAGTGCTGGTGTAGCCCGCTTCGTGGGGCGTAACGTTGAGTGTGAGCTGATCGCCGCCACTGTTATAAATGTTGTCCTGCTCATTTCTCACTGTGCGTTCGCCTTTTTGGGCATACGGCTCCTGAAGATAGACCTCGTCTGTAAAGGCCTCATCGAAAAACAATTGGGAGGTGAACTCCTGGTTATTGACGCGTATCTTGAAGTGAATGTGAACCGCCCGGCCGTTGTACCAGCCCGGATAGATGGTGATGAATTGAGCCACCCCATTTGCATCGGTCACCTGATAACCGCGCAGAAATTTTTTGCCCGTAGTATCGAAGCTGGGGTCCCGGGCATCCGAATACAAGCCGAGGGCATCGCAGTGCCAGATGTCCACTTGTGCGCCTGAAAGGGGGATGCAGCCGTTCGTGCCGACTTGTGAGACATTGAACCTGAGATCAAGTTGTGAACCTTGCGAGATCGAGCCATCTGAAGGGTCGGAACGAACATCGGAACGGTTGAGCATCTCATCCACGAAGTATGGGCCTTCCGTCAATTCGGGACGCACCACGCACATCGGTATGGCAGATGTGCTGGCAGCTGTTGCCTCGGTTAACACAGCCTGTGTCGCAGGGATGGTGGTTGGAATTGTAGTCGGCGATAAAATCTCGGGGATCTCCGGCGCACATGCTGCCAAAATACCTGCAGCGCTCCCCAGCCCCAGGATTTTCAACACCTCCCTGCGATTAAGGATCTGGCCTGTCTGTTTATCATCGTTGTCCATGGTTTCTCTCCGGCTTTTGCTCATTGTTTTTCGCCTTCATGCACCCTTTTGAGGAGCGCATCGACCCTGTCAATTGCGGGCGCCGACAAAGCGTTCTCCTGGAACTGCAAGATGCTATACAAAGGCATTTCCATAAGAAAGCCGGTCATATCCATACCGATATCGGCTGTTTCATTTTCAGCCGCCCCAAACATGGCTCTCATGCCGGCCAGTATCTCTTGAAAGACGGGTTCGAAGATCGGTCCGCCGCGCGCATCCTCTTTCCAATCGCGGACCGTGGATTCACGGTTCAATATGCTGGCCAATTTCAGAGTGGATTGCAGCTCGACAGTTTCGGTGAAACGAATGTCTCTGGAGGAAGCCCCAATGAGAATTTCATATTCGCCATTTTCAGTGATCCATCCTTTGTGACCCGGGTGATAATAGGCAAAAGAACGGAAATCAAGTTTGATCGTCACCGTTTTTGTTTCGCCGGGCTTCAAGTCCACTTTTGCAAACCCTTTCAATTCTTTCAAAGGACGCACGAGTTTGGATTGAACGTCCCGTACGTAGACCTGCACGATCTCCTTGCCTACGACTTTTCCGACATTTTTAACGTCAACTGAAACGGTTATCCCATCAACATCCTTGAATGTCTTTGATGAGATTTTCGGCTTGCTGTATTCGAATGTGGTGTAACTCAATCCATATCCGAAGGGGAATTGCACACCGACGTCTTTATAATCGTAATAACGGTAGCCGATGAACAATCCTTCGCCATAATTCACTTCGCCATTCCCGCCCGGAAAGTTGATGTGCGCCGGCGTGTCTGATAATTTCATCGGGAAAGTCTCCGCCAGTTTACCGGACGGATTTGTAATGCCAAAAAGTGCGTCGGCGATCGCTCCACCGCCGGCCTGACCCATCATCCATGCTTCGAGCACGGCTGCCACATCACCCAGCCATGCACGCATATCCAGCGGCGCGCCGTTATTGAGGACCACAACGGTATTAGGCTGGGCTCTGGCAACTGCCTTGATGAGCGCGACTTGCTGCTCGGTCAGGTCGAGATCGCGGCGGTCATATCCTTCTGATTCCTTATACCATGGCAGGCCAATGTACAGCACGGCCACATCTGCAGCCTGTGCAATTTTCACAGCTTCATTGATCAAAGCTGGTTGAGAGCTGTTGTCCGCGGGATAGCCTTCCGCGTACGTCAGCTCAACTTTTACGGCACGGGATTGCAACTCTTTGAAGGGAACGTCCACGCGCGTGGGGTTGATATGTGAACTGCCGCCGCCCTGAAAATGCGCCTGTTCTGCTGCACGCCCGATCGCCGCGATGTGCTGCGGATCTTTCAGCGGCAGCAGGCCGTTGTTCTTTAACAAAACGATCGATTCGCCGGCGACACGGCGCGCCAGGGCATGATGTGCATCTGAATCGAATTTGCCCTTCTTCGGGGTTTCGGCTGCCTTGAATACGACCTGCAATATGCGACGAACGGATTCGTTCAGGACTGATTCGTCCAGTTCGCCACTGCGAACTGCATCCACTAAAGCTTTAACGTCACGCTCGCGCGGACCCGGCATCTGCCAGTCCAACCCGGCTTTCAGCGCGGCAACGCGGTCGTGCACCGCACCCCAATCCGAGACGATCAGCCCTTCGAATTTCCACTCGTCTTTGAGGATCTCTGTTAACAGGTGGTGATGTTCGGAGCAATATGTGCCATTGAGCTTGTTATACGCGCACATCACTGTCCACGGCTTGCCTTTCTTCACCGCGGTTTCGAATGCAGGCAGATAAATTTCACGCAGCGTACGCTCGTCCACTTTCGTATTAATGACAAAGCGTTCGGATTCCTGATTATTTGCCGCGAAATGTTTGAGAGACGTGCCCACGCCCTTGCTCTGCACACCGTTGATCAGGCTCGCAGCCAGTTCGCCGGCCAGGAAGGGGTCTTCTGAAAAATACTCGAAGTTGCGCCCGCAGAGAGGTGTGCGCTTCATGTTCGCACCGGGACCGAGCAACACATCCACGTTCAAGGTGAGACATTCCTCACCGAGAGCCTGTCCCATTTCGTGGATCAAATCCACGTTCCAGGTGGATGCGAGGCTGGAGGCAGTAGGGAAACAGGTAGCAGGCAAACTCTTCGCGCCCATCGCGTGGATATCCGGCACGCGCCGCACCCCATGCGGCCCATCCGATACGAGCATTTCCGGCACATCCAGGCGTTCGATGGGAGTCGTCGTCCATGCGCTGGCGCCGGTACAGAGCGCGGCCTTTTCTTCGAGGGTCATCTGGTCGATGATTTTCTGAACGGATTTCATGCGCTTGCTCCTTTGAAATGATTTTAAAAGCTCGCCTTTTCAGCGAACCTGAACGGACAGGCCTAAAAATTTCCCGAAACGATCTGCAGCGTTTATGATGGCCAGGCTCTCGGCCTTCGAAAGTTTTACAACAGGGGTTAACTTTACGATGACCTTGTTCTTTTCCAAAGTCCGCTTCCAGCCTCCGACAAGCTGGCCGTCAATGGTGATGAGGTGCGCCAGAAAAGCGGAGTTGTTCGCGGGGACATTGGATCGCCGGATTACCTCCCCGATGGCACTGCGATCCTTGAAGCCGATAAAATATTCATCATAGTTCGGCAGCAGGTGGGCAAGCGGTGTTACTGCTTTTGCCTGGGACATGGACTTTGCAAACCAATATGTTTTACCTTCAATGACTTCATGCTTAAACTCATGCTTGACCATTTCAATGCCGTTTCGCGCATCTGCCAGAGTGAGTCCGGACCACCATGTAAAATCATGCAGCGTGGCAGGTCCGCGGGTCGAAAAATATCGCCTTACGAGCTCGGCCAATGCCTCATCCCGTTTCAGGGGTTTGACCGAAGGGACGCGTTCCTCAAGCAGGGCATAGGTGAATTGCTTGCCGCGTCGCGCTCCACTGCAGATGATGCCTTCCAGTTCTGGATACATCATGAGATAGGTGAGCCGCAAATTGTTTGCGACAATGCCGGCCTTTTTCAATACGGATGCGAGCTCCACGCGCGTAAGCTGCTTGTTTCCCTCCAACGACTTGACGATCACTTTGTTGCTTTTTTGAAAGACGGGCTTATCCAGCTCGAGCTGTCGATAGTAATATGCGTTCATGGCGTGCACACGCGGTGCAGTGAGTTGCAGTATCCAGCGGATATCGGCCGGCGCAACAAAGTGCCATGTGGGCCGCAACACATGCGTGCGCAGGATCTTCCCCTCTGTAAAGGCCTTTTCAATGGTTTCGTCGGTGGCATTGCTCTTCATGCGCATCGATAACGCCCATTTGCCGCCTGCGAAATCCTGTGACTGGACCGCGCCCAGCATTTCCACCACCTTTGCGGGATCTTTAAGCGTGGGTTTGATGAGGTGCTGATTTTGCAGGCGCTGGTGAGCGATATTGAAAGTCATTTCAACGCTCGAGGGATGAGCTCTGTTGACTGAGTGTTGATAATTCCTGTTTGTTCGTGATCAACATATCGCCATACTGGCTGAGGGCCAGTGCCGAAAGGGTGACGCCGTAACGCAGGCCGGCTGGGAGATCTCCATCCAACCAGCCGTGAATAACACCGCCTGCCAGCGCATCGCCGGCCCCGAGTCTGTCGATGATCTTTGTTGGGCGAGCTGGCTCATGCAGCCATTCTTTTCCGTTCCATAGAAGCGCGCCCTGCTCGCTCAGTGTAAGAACAATGTAACGCGCCTTGCTGCGTTCAAGCATCGTCTGTGCAATATCTTGATCGCTTCCTTTGCAACCAAACAGGCGCTGGGCATCCAGCCGGCTGCAAAACAACAACTCCGCGCCTTGAAAAAGCGATGCAGTCGTTTCAGCGGCTTCAGCTTCAGTCCACATTTTTTTTCTATAGTTAACATCAAAACTGACCGGCACCCCGCGCTCTTTTGCTTTACGAAGTGCAGTGTTCACGATCTCGCGACAGGAGGCTGATATGGCAGGTGTGATGCCCGTTAGATGAAGCAGGCGTGTATTGAGCAATACATCCCAATTAACTTTATCCGGTTGAAGTTCTGCCATGCATGAACCGGCCCGGTCGTATGTCACCTGGATGCCGCGCGGCGGTGCGCCAAATTCAACGTAGTATGTTCCCAGGCGTCCATTGTCGCACCAGATCACACCGTTTGTGTCCACACCGGCGGCGCGTAAATGATTAGCTGCCAGCCGGCCCAGCGGATTTTCCGGCAGGGCGCCGGCCCACAGTGTACGTCGCTCAAGACGCGCCAACAGACTGATCACGTTCGCTTCGGCCCCAGCCGGATACGCATCCAGTTGAGTGACTGTCTCGAGTCTTTTGCCGGAAGGCACGCTCAAGCGCAGCATCATCTCACCGAGACTGGTGACATCAAAGCGCGGGTCAGCCATTTTTGGCTTGCCCCCATGCCTCGCGCAGCGCTTTCGCCTTGCTTGTTAGATCTGGGGAGGTTTGTTCCTTGTTCAAGACCAGCTTGCTTCCCATCCCGACCGCGACCGCGCCTGCGCGGGCATATTCCTTGATATTTTCAAGTGAGATGCCGCCGGTTGGCACGAAGTCGATATCGTTCAGGGGCGCGCGCAGGGCTTTCAGATACGATGGGCCGGCGGCTTCCATCGGAAAGAGCTTGAGCATGCGGCAGCCGGCCTGGAAGGCGTGCTGTGCCTCAGTGGCGGTAAATACACCGGGCAGGTGAAGCAGGCCTCGGTTACGCGTGAACGAAGCGGCTTCGCCGTCAAAGTTGGGCGATACTAGAAATTGTGCACCGGCATCCATGGCTTGCTGGGCCTGTTTTACATCCCTCACTGTACCTGCGCCAACCAGCATCTTATCCGCAAAATGTTCGCGCAATCGAGGCAGGGCATCCAATGCAGACGTGCTGTTCAGCGTCACTTCCATCACGTTCACGCCGCCGGCGAGAAGTGCTTCGCAAATACGAAGCATATCCGCTGTTGAAAAATCCCCGCGCAGGATCGCGATAATGCCGCATTCCTTGATCTGTGAGCTGACTTTTTCGATGGGTTCCATCATGTGACCGTGCCGCGCGCTGCGACCTTCCATGTGACTTCCACCTGGTCCTTGCGCGCGCCAATGACCTCGTCGAATAAATTGGTTACAGTGCAACAATGATTCGGGATGATCGTCAGGCGTTCGCCGATCTCGGGCTTGTTTTTGCAGGCCGAAAAATCGACATGACCATGCTCCTCCGTGAGTGCGTAGATGCGCGCCTCAGGATATTCACAGATGTATCCATGGCCATCGAGGCCGAGCAGGTCCATCGAAAGGGATTTGCTGCCTGCATCCACGATGCCGCGTTCTGCTGTTGGCCTGCTGACCACCGTTGTAAAAACGCGTAACGCACAGGTATCCAGCGTGACGGCGCCGGAGCGCATGGATATTCTGTCTCCGTACACATAGATGCCGGCGCGGTGCTCGGTCAATTCTGGGTGCGTGTGCCCATCCCACATGGCCGGTGTTCCACCACCGCTGACGCGTTCGATCTTGATATGATCGTTCGCCAGCAGTGAACGCGTCTCCTTCACAAAGGCATCCAGGTTGTTATCTGTGGGATACGTCATCAATCCGCCGAAGCGAAGCCCCGGTAATTGTGCGATCAAGCGGGCGAGGTCCGCGGCTTGTTCTGGATTCTGCACGCCGCAACGACCGAGGCCGGTATCGCACTCCACCAAAACTGTGAGGGTTAGCCCTTCGCGTTGGGCGGCGTCGGAAAGGCCGCGCGCGACAAAAGCCGAATCCGCTGTAACGCTGATGGAGATCCGTTTGGCAAGTTCCATGAGCTTTGCCAGCTTGCTTTCACCGACGATGTTATAGGGGATAAAAATATCCGTGAAGCCGGCGTCTGCCATTACCTGCGCTTCACTGACTTTCTGACAGGTGATGCCAACCGCGCCTGCATTCACCTGCATCTGTGCGATGGCCGGGATCTTGTGCGTCTTGATATGTGGGCGGTTGGCGATCTTGTGCTCGTCAAGATAAGCCTGCAGCCTGGAAATATTGGCTTCCAAGCGATCAAGGTCTACAACGGGGACCGGAGTCTCCAGTTCATCGACGTGCATGAACTACTCCTTCCCCACGTACGCGATCGCATCGATCTCAACCATGATACCTTTCAATTGACTCCCGACTGTTGTGCGTGCCGGTTTGGGGTCCGGAAAGTATGTAGCGTAGACTTTGTTATACCGGTCAAACAGAGAGAGATCGGTCAAATGCGCGCTTACTTTGACCACGTCCGCGAGCGAGGCCCCGCCGGCCTCCAGGATGGCTTTTATATTTTCAATGGTGCGCGCCGTCTGTTCTTCGATGTTATCGCCGACAACTTTTCCTGTTGCTGGGTCAATCGGCCCCTGCCCGGAGACAAAGATATAGTCGCCGGCACGCAAGCCTTGTGAATAGGCACCTCCGGGTTTGACCCCGGCCGTTGTGTTGATCTGCTGCTTGGGCATGGATAATTTCTCCTGATAAGATTTTCTGGATATTATACAGCCGACTCACGATCTCCAGGCCTCGCGTAAAAGTCGCAGCCAGTTGCCATGCAGGATCGCGGCGATATTCTCTGCGCTGTATCCGCGGGCTGCAAGGATACCTTCCAGCTGCTGCAGGTCGGCGATCGTATCGAGGTCTGAAGGCGATTGCTCGCGGCCAAAGCCGCCGTCGAGATCGCTGCCAATCCCTACATGGTTGATGTTACCGGCAATCTGGCAGATATGATCGATGTGATCAGCGATATGCGCAAGGACGACCGGTGCATTGTCCGCCTGGCCGCGCACCCAGCCGGGGCGTATCATCCAATTGTCGAGGGCCGCGCCGATAACCCCATTACGGTCGATGATCGCTTTTATCTGTGTATCATCAAACTGCCGCTGATGAGGCACGAGTGCTCGGCAGTTGTTATGGCTGGCAAGTATCGGGCCGTTGAAATGATCCAGCGATTGCCAAAAAGCCTGGTCGGATAGATGGGTCATATCAAGGATGACGCCGGCCCGCTGCATTTCCTCGAGGAGCAGAATGCCCTGAGGTGTTAGACCAACTTCGGTGGATGTACCGCCGGCATAACGACCGGGACCATAATGTGCCGGGCCAATGATACGTACGCCCGCTTCCTTCCACGCCGGGAGCTGCTCCGGTTTTTGGATGGGATCCGCGCTCTCCATGCTGATGACCAACCCAGGCGGTGGTTGTATTGACTGCGGATCCGATTCCCACTCCTGCCACGCAGTGATGTGATCATTTAGATCGGTCAGGCCAGTAACGATGCGCGCGTCGCCGGCCTCGGCAAGTGCACGATAATATGCAAGCTGACCCTGTGCTGCGCCATAAGCCTGGGCCGCTGAAGAATAATCAATATCCGGTTGCGGGTGGCCGGTAGAACGCGCCAGCAAAGTGGCAAAGCAAAGCGCTATTTTTCCTTTTCGCATTTCGGGCAGGGCAACCGTGTTTTGACCCCGCCCATTACCGGAGAGGTGACTCTCCTGTGCGCGTAATGTATAGACCGAATGTCGTAGATCCCTGTTCCACTGCAGGGCGTTCCATGCTAGGTCCAGGTGAGCATCCACGATCAGCATGGAACTCTTTAAGTTAATCTCCCTCGGGAGTCATATGACGCATGTCATGATAAATGGTAAAGAATAGCATTTCGCGGATGGTGAGTGATCCAACGATGGGATGCGGGAGGGTGTATTGATCCAGTTCGCCGTCATCCCAGTGATTTAGGGCCGTAATAAGGTCGCCTGAAGCCTTTCCCCATTGTTTCAATAAATTTGCCTGTGCGGCGGCGAGGTTGGGATCTTTGTTGAGTGCGGCAGGAAGGAATCGCCCGCTGGCTTGTGCTCCCTTCGCCAATTCCTGCACATACGCCTGTTTGATCTCCTCAAATTGACGCGAAGGCTTTGCCGGTGTGCCAAACATCATGCGTAATGTTATTTTGGGCAGGCGCATCGCCCTTGCCACAGGTTTTGTAGATTTAATGAGGTGTTCGAGATTCTCTGAAAGAGACCATGCATCCGCGGAGCGAAGATGAAAGGCCTCAGGAGATTGTGATCCAAAAAATGCGCTAACTTCCTGATGGGTTTTATCCAGTGTCGAAACGATCGATTCTTTTGTAAAGATGGTGATTGTGCTGTTCATGCTGCTCCTGTTTTGATCATGGTTGGACGCTCACACACTGACTGAAGCAGCCATGATGTATCTTGAGTCCCCATCATGACGATATTCAAGCTGGACCGGCTTCTCATGCAGGAAGGCTTCGCGTAGCAAAGTGGCCAGTTCGCGCTCCGCCGTGCGCGTTGCTGATTCTGCCAATGGAACAACGAAGAATTCCGTATCGTCTTTCAGCCAGACCAGAAGCTGCTCCTGTTCATCGGGGAGAGTTCCGCCTTGATTTTCGCTTTTGCGCAAGCGTGCCTGGATGCGAACGATCAGCTTGTATCCTTCTGTATTTCGCGCGATCGGGATCGTCTCAGCGAGCGGCTGTTTCTGCCAATGGACAGTGTGTGCCGCGCCGGCGATCTTTGCTTCGAAGGTATCTGGCAGGCTTTCCGGAGGAAGATACGTGGAGTTTGACCGCGTGTCATGCTCATAATAATCATAGACTCCCCACGGATCCATAAAATACCACAGAGCCGGCACCGTCACGCCGGATAACCTGGTGGAGGGAGCCTGCACTGCAACCCCGAAATGCAGATGAATAATGGATACATCGCTTGTGCGGCCAAGATACTGGCCGCGGCGGATATTCGCACCTAGTATCAGTTGAGATGGTATGGATGTTACATCGATGTGCTGATAAACAGTGCGGAATTCTTTCCCCTCAGGCGTGGAATGTGAAAGCACGAGTGATCCGCCATGTTTTCCATTTTCAGCGTCTCTTGCCATGATCTTTCCCTCAGCTGCAGCACAGAAGTCGAAGACGGCCCTGGGTCTTTTGTTGAAATCCGTTCCCCCATGAAATGCGACCTCGTCCACCTCTTTTGTGAACCATCCGCCGCCCGAAGGGCCCAGCCGGATCTCCGGGTCGTAGAATGGCAGCGAAAGATCCATGCGCTCCCCAAGCAGGGGATCGTTGAGAAAGCGATTCAAGTTTGGGCTGACCGGCAGTGTCTCTGGCCGATGTATATTGCCACCCTGAGGAGTAAAAGCAAAGGGTTGGATGCGCACTGTGCCCTCGCCAAAGTCATAATCCTGTGGCGGGACCAGGTCTGCCCAGGCGGGCAGGTGCGTGGATGGGTCGTCTCCCACGGCACGCGCCAGCAGATTAAAGTTATAGTGAAAGGGCAGGCCGGCAAAAAGACCGACTCTGCGCCAATAAATGGCGGGAGAACCGTCTGGCGGGAGATGAGCGAAGTAACGAGCCATGAGGGCGAATTATATTATAGTATTCTCGAAGTGCCACTTTTGCTCTCGTAAGTGTTGACCGGAACCGGCTCAGGCATCTTAGCCAAGGAGCTTCAATGCCAATAAAACCAGGAAGCCGCTGAACAGGGTGGCGGTGGAAAACAGACTTTCCTCGGCCTCGATGTTTTCAACCAGAAGTTCCTCCGCGATCAAATAGATCAGGGCGGCTGCCCCGAAAGATAATACAATCGCCAGTGTCGTTTCTGGTACATTCGCCAAAAGGAAACTTGCCGCAATCGCACCCACCAGTAACATGCATGCAACTCCGCTTGTAACCAATAATTTCTGCCAGAGCTTGAATCGGGTTTTCCGAAATTCCACCCCCACCTACAAAGTTAATAAGAAGAGTTCGATCGATAAGGCGACCACCAGCAGCGTGCCAAGTTGTTGACCGGATGCAAAACCGGCGGTGATAAGCATCCCATCCACAATAGTGTCAACGGCTGCAGCTGCGGTCAACCCAACCGGTGGCTGGTGTGCGCCTTTTTTCTTGTGTTCAAATCGGACCACCAGCCACTTAAGCCCGATCATCGCCAGGCCGCCTGCTGCAAATCCACTCAAAACCCCGGTCATTGTACCGATCCGTTCGGCTTCCGGAATAACGCTGGTGGCAACAGCCGCTAATACCGCGCCGGCGGCAAAGTGTTGAATTGCACTTCGTGCCGTCGCATTCGGATTCCAGAAAGTGGAAATGATCCCACCCAGGAGACCGGCGCTGGTGGCAAATAGGAGATATGGGAGAATTTCGATCAGATGATCTGGCATGGACAAGAATGTAACCACGCTTATCTTAGCACCAATACAGCCCGATCACACCCATCGATCGGGCTGTATTGGTGCCGGTCAATTGGGGGAGAAGTTGTGTGGATATAAAAACTCCCAGCGATTTCGACGGGAGTTTTTTTACTATTTTATTTGCTGTTTCGCATTACCAGGAAACGTGTCACTGTAACGCCCAGCAGGATGCCGCTTGCGAACAGCCCGGCCACATCCACGGAACGGACGCCATCCGAGAATTGCCACAGTCCGAACACCGAGAATAAAAACATAATAATCAATACGGGCTTATTGTTCATTTTTTCTCCTTAGAGAGTTGAGTGAGTTTATTTTAAACAGATTATACGAGAGATTTTACATGACGCCTATGGAGACGGGAGTGGGAATCGAACCCACATCTACTCGTTTTGCAGGCGAGTAGCATCACAAGTTTGAAGCCTGCGCCGCACGGACGTCCCGTCTTTTCAATTGTAGTGGAAATAGATGCAGTCTCTTTAGTTGAGTGTATGCCCGAAGTATAATTGCCTTCGACTAATAAACTATCTAGCTACGAGACTCCATGACCCAACTCATCGAATGCATTCCCAATTTCTCCGAAGCACGGCGACCCGAAGTGATCGACCAGATCGTCGCGGCCATCAACTCCGTCGAAGGCGCGCGCCTGCTCGACCGCTCTTCCGACCTCGACCACAATCGCACGGTGCTTACCTTTGCGGGTTCGCCAGAAGCCGTGGAAGAGGCTGCCTTTCGCGCCATCAAGACCGCCTCTGAACTGATCGACCTTAACAACCACACAGGCGAGCATCCACGCATCGGCGCGACGGACGTCGTGCCGTTCGTCCCGTTATCGAATGCCACGATGGACGATTGTGTCGCGATCGCCAAAAGGCTGGGTCAACGCGTGGGAGACGAACTCAGCCTCCCCGTCTATTTGTATGAAGCGGCGGCAACTCGGCCCGAACGCGCCAACCTCGAGAACATCCGCAAAGGGCAATACGAAGGATTGAAAACAGAGATCGAGTCCGATCCAAATCGCAAGCCGGATTATGGGCCTGCGAAACTTGGCCCAGCCGGCGCTACCGTTATCGGCGCGCGCAATCCGCTCATCGCCTTCAATGTTTATCTCACCACCGACGATGTGAACATCGCAAAGAACATCGCAAAGACCATCCGTCATTCGTCGGGCGGGCTTCCTTATGTGAAAGCGCTCGGCCTGCTTGTTGACGGCCGCGCTCAGGTCTCGATGAACCTCACGAACTTTCGCGAGACGCCCATCGCGCGCGTTGTTGAAGCCATTCGAAGTGAAGCGACGCGTTACGGCGTTGCGATCCATCACAGCGAACTCATTGGTCTGATCCCAGAGGAGGCACTGGTGGATGCGGCGGTCTGGTACACCCAATTGGATGCATTCGACAAGGAACAGATTCTTGAATCCAGGCTTTTTTCTACATCCACCGCTTCGGACTCACCCCGGCCTGTTTCGTTCCTCGACGAATTGGCCGCTGCTACAGCCGCGCCCGGGGGCGGCGCTGCCGCCGCATACGCCGCGTCCATGGGCGCGGCACTTGTTGCGATGGTATCTGGCCTCACGATCGGCAAAAAGAAATATGCAGATGTGGAAGCCGAAATGCAGGCCCTCCGTGCGATGGCTGAAAAGCTTCGCGTGGAACTGACGCAGCTGGCAGACGACGACGCCTCTGCATTCGAGGTCTTGATGGCCACGTTTAAATTGCCAAAGGATACGGATGAACAAAAAACCGCGCGCACTGCCGCGATCATCAACGCCACAATGAATGCGGCGAATATTCCCCTTCACGTTGCCGATGATGCCGTAAAAGTGATGGAGCTTGCCCTCAAGTGCGCACAGCATGCCAACGTCAACGCCATCAGTGACTCGATGTCTGGCTTTGCCATGTGCCGCGCGGCGTTGACCGCGGCAGGCTATAATGTGCGCATCAATATCCACTCCCTTGAAGATCGGTCTCCGGGCGATAAGATGATCAAGGAATTGGGGGAATTGGAAAAGAAAGCTGATAAACTTGAAAAAGAGATCCGCAAGGTCATGAAAGACCGCGGCGGCATCTAATATTATTCGTCATTGCGAGGAGCTGAAAAGCGACGAAGCAATGACGGGAATCTTATTTTTTTGGAGAATCATAATGGGACTTAAACCTGATCACTGGATTCGCAAGATGGCACTTGAACAAAAAATGATCGAACCATTCGTGGATACACAAGTACGGCAGGGCGTGATCTCTTACGGCGTTTCGTCGTATGGATACGATGTACGCGTGGCGAACGAATTCAAGATATTCACCAATGTGTTCTCGGCCACTGTGGACCCGAAGAACTTCGATACCAAGTCCATGGTGGATTTCGTCGGCGATGTCTGCATCGTCCCGCCAAATTCGTTCGCGCTCGCACGCACGATCGAATATTTCCGCATCCCGCGCAAGGTGCTCACCGTGTGTCTGGGTAAATCCACCTACGCAAGGTGCGGCATCATCGTGAATGTCACTCCTTTCGAACCGGAGTGGGAGGGTTTTGTGACGCTGGAAATTTCCAACACCACGCCTTTGCCTGCAAAGATCTATGCCAATGAAGGCCTGGCACAGGTGCTTTTCTTTGAAGCCGATGAAGAGTGCGACGTCTCTTATGCAGATAAAAAAGGAAAATATCAAAAACAACAGACGATTGTTTTGCCGAAGTTATAAACTTTAATGGTATTTAGAAAAATCGTCCCGAAGGTTGTCTTCAGAAGATTAATATACTTGAAATAAACCTTCGGGACGGTGCTCTCAATTATTGGAGTAAAATAATTACATATTCAGGAGCGCGGCTGTGAGTGATTCGTTCGAGACGCAATCCATTGAACAGCAACTGGCTGAGATCGGCAAGCTGTTGTCGCGCGTCATGATGCAGGTGGCCCGTTCGAGTGACGGGCAGACTTCTTTGGTCCTGCGAGACCTGACGCAGGTCGTCAGTTCATTGAACAATATTAAGGCAGCAGTGTCCAGCCAGATGCAGGTAAGCGAGAGACAGGTGGGGGCGCTGGCCGACGTGGGTAGTGTGATCAACTCCTCGTTGGGCGTGAAGCGGGTGTTGGACGAAGTAATGGACCGGCTGATCGCGTTGATGGGTGCCGAACGCGGCTTCCTAATGCTGCGCGAACCGTCCGGTGAATTAACCGTGCAGATCGCGCGCGGGTTGGATCACATGGAATTGAATCACGAGGGCTTTGCGATCAGCAAGACCATTGCCCATCGCGTGGCTGAAATGGGAGAGATCGTGTTGACGACGAACGCGCAACAAGACCCGCGGTTCGATCAACAGCACAGTGTTGCAGCGCATCGCCTGCTGTCGATCCTTTGTGCGCCGCTCAACATAAAAGATAAATTGATCGGTGTGATCTATGTGGATAACCGCATTCGTTCAGGGATTTTTCAACAGAGCGACCTGCAATTGATCACCGCGTTCGCAAACCAGGCGGCAGTGGCAATTGATAACGCCCGCTTGTTTGACGATTTGCAGGAGAGCAACGCAGAACTGGAGATCGCATACCAGGCCACACTCGAGGGTTGGGTACGCGCCCTGGACCTGCGTGACAAAGAGACCGAAGGCCATACCCAACGAGTCACTTCCCTGACCCTTCGCCTTGCGCAATCGCTTGGTGTTGACGACGAAGCCCAGCTGCACATCAGGCGCGGCGCCCTTTTGCACGACATCGGCAAGATGGCCATACCGGATGGCATTTTGCTCAAACCGGGTGACCTGACAGTTGAAGAGCGTGCCATGATCCAGCTGCATCCCATCTATGCCCATGAAATGTTGAGCCCCATAAAATTTCTCATCCCCGCCCTGGATATCCCCTATTGCCATCACGAAAAATGGGATGGTTCGGGATACCCACGCGGATTGAAAGGGGAGGAGATTCCCCTGGCTGCGCGTATTTTTACTGTTGTGGATGTGTGGGATGCGCTGGTTTCAGACCGCCCGTATCGCAGGGGACTTAAGCCACCCGATATTCGCAAGTATATTTCCGAGCAATCCGGTGTTTCCTTTGACCCGCGGATGGCGGCAGCGTTTCTTGATCTAAAAGACCTGTCTGTTTAATTTATGTCCCAAGCCATTGCCCCGCAACTTTTGCCAGATTCGCAAAAGCACCCTGTCGCGCAGTACATTGTGGAAGTGATTCCAGGAACAAGCGTCCATACTGTTTTGTGAGCACGCGGCGATCCAAAATTGCCACGACCCCGCGGTCCGAAGCGGTGCGGATTAAACGGCCGAATCCCTGGCGGAATTTCAATATGGATTCGGGCAAATAATATTCATTGAACGAGTCTTCATAGAGTTCTGAACGCGCCGCGATGATCGGGTCGGAGGGGACACCGAAGGGTAGTTTCGTGATGATCACAACGGAAAGCGCGTCGCCGGGCACGTCCACGCCTTCCCAAAAGGAACGCGTCCCCAACAATACCGCCTGATCTGTGGTCTTGAATGACTCCAGCAACGCATTTGGTGAAGCGCCCTCGCCCTGTTCGAAGACAAATATATCCTCGCGGGCCAAGGGGCCGGTAATGGCCTGCGCCGTCTTCTTGAGCGCGGCATAGGAGGTGAACAACACCAGCATTCTTCCACCTGTGGCCTTGGCGGTCGCGAGCAATGTGCGGTCAAGAGCCTGTTGATAGCCCGGGGCATTTGGCTCGGGTATGTCGTTTGCCACATACAGCAACGTACTGGATTCGTAATCAAATGGCGAACCGAGCGCGAGCGTGTCCACTTCCTCGGCCATGAGCGTGTTACGCACATAACCAAATTCGCCGTGCGTCGTCATTGTGGCAGAAGCCATGATGACGCTTGCTTTTTCATGCCATAAATGTTTTTGCACGAGCGGTCCCACGCGTAACGGTGCGGCGTTGAGCGATAACCTTTCGCCGCGCGGGTTGACCTCCACCCAATAGATCGAATCGGTGGTGGGCTTGTGCATCAGTCCTGAAGCTGCAAGTTCTGCTTCGGTCAGGCGCCTCATCACGTTGCTCAAGGTGCCCATGACATCTTCCAGCTCCTGATGACCGCTGGCAACAAGCTCGCCCAGTCCCTTGTAAAGTTCATCGAGCGTTTTGCTCAACAAACCCATCGTCTCGCCGACCTGCTCCCACATCATCTCCACATCGTCCCAGCCGGGCAATGTGCGCGTGGCGGGGATAATACGCAGCTGCCATGAATAATTCGTTGCTTGTTGTCCCTCGCGTTGCAGGGCAACGAACTCGCCCAGTACGGTGAAAAATTGTTTCGAGAGCTGTTCCACGCGAAAAGCCTGGTCTGTCGCGAATTTTATTCTTTGCTGAAGCAGGCCAAAGTCCGAGGGGCGAAGCGAATTGTGGGTGTCTGTTAATATCCTGCCGAGCAATCCGGCCGACGATCCGCCCAACTCTTTCAGCATGCGTTCCACGTCGAATTGAGTCATGCGGAACGAGAGCGCGCTGGTCACGGCAGATTCCATGTGATGGGCTTCATCCACGATCACGTAATCATGCTCGGGCAGCACCTTGCTGCCCGTTGCCACATCTGAAAGCAAAAGGGCATGGTTAACGATGAGCAGGTGTGCGGACAGGGCAGCCTGCTTGGCGCGATGGAATGGACATACGCCGCCCATGCGCCCCATGCAGGTGTCTGTTGTGCAGTTCTCATCCTCGGCTGAAAGATGCGTCCATACTTCCCGTTCGCTTGGGCCGGTCAGGTTGATGTCGTTTCGATCGCCGCTTGTATTTTCAAGTGACCACACGATGATCTTTGCAAGCACGCGCATTTCATTCGAGTCTTTTGGTCCATGCGTGCGCAGATAGGCCAGTTTGCGCGGGCAAAGATAATTGCCCCGCCCCTTCAACACTGCCGCGCGCACATTGAGATTCAGCGCGGCTTGTAACCCGGGGATGTCCTTCTTGATTAACTGGTCCTGCAGGTTGATCGTGTTGGTGGAAACAACCACGCGTGTATTGTTTTGCCTGGCAAACATGGCTGCCGGTACGAGATAGGCAAAGGATTTGCCAACGCCGGTTCCCGCCTCGACCATTAAATGGCCGCCGTATGAAAGGGCATTCGTCACGGCTTTGAGCATTGCCACCTGCTCAGGACGGTGTTCATAGGATTCAAAATATTGCGAGAACGGCCCGCCATATTCCAGCACGGATGCGACTTCCTCAGGGTCAAGAGGGGTTGGGTTTTCCGTCCTTTGGATCGGGGACGTATCTTTTTCCCTGGTATCAAAAATCGGCCCGGAGAAGGATGCGGCCTTGACCTTCTTTGCCTTTATTTTTTCTTTTGCACGCGCCTGCAGCACTTGTTGAAACACCCAGCCGGCGTCCCAATCCACAAAATCGCCGAGTTGAACGATCTCGTTGATCGTCTCCAGTGGCAATTCGCGCGCCATGTCGAACAATCGCACATAACAGGCCTGAGTAACACGAGCATCATCGAGTGCACGGTGCGTGGCGGGGAGGGGAATATTCAGCTGCTGGCCAAGCGAACCAAGGTTATAGCGGCTTGCTGTTGGCATGAGTACCGCGGCGAGTTCGTAAGTATCCAGCGTTTGGTGAAACTCGAACATCCCGGCTTTACGAAGAAAACCGATATCGAACCGCACGTTATGACCGAGAATGGGCGCATCACCAACGAAGGTCACAAGCTCCTGCATGATATCGCGCAGGCGCGGTGCCTGGCGCACCATGGAATCGTCGATCCCGGTGAGACCCGTTATAAAATCGGGAATGTGGCGATTTGGGTTGATAAGCGTGGAAAACTCGTCTTCCACGCGGCGGCCATTGAATTTAACCGCGCCTATTTCAAGAATGGCCTCGCGATTCTCGTCGAGGCCGGTGGTTTCTATGTCGATCGCAACGATAATGGTCATATTAGAACAAGTGTACCATATTTAATAAAGGCTATATCTGGCCTTGCGCGGGTGGATTCAGCGGCCTGAAAGTCGGTTCAATCGTAAGATCCATGAGGATGACCGTGAACATCCACATGAACAAGCGGTAGCTCGTTGTGGAAAAAAGCGCATGCCGGTTGAGCGCCCAGAGTCACCCAGGATGGTGGGGATCAGCGTGAGTGTGGCGGCCAGGAACAGCCAGAAGGCCAGCCACAGCCAGGGGCGGCTGGATGGGTTTCCATTGCGCACCGCAAGAATCACAAGCCCAATCAGCAGGAATACGTCCATTAGGAATGGTGTGGTATTTTCAGGATGCAGGGCATTGCCGGCCTGCATTAATATTTCACGGGCGCGATATTGCTCCGGGCATGAAAATAGGTTTGTTTTATTTCCGTGAACGCCAGGGGAAAATCCTTGCCAATTTTCAGAAGCGGATATCCCGGGTGGATGAGCATGAATTTTATTAAAGTTACCGATGCATTTTCCTCGAACCATTGAGGATAGTCTGCTGAATCAGGAGCCGGCATGCCGAGTTCCTGTAACGTCTCAACGGCGGAGGGGCTGCCAAGACGGTCATCTTTATATACATTGATCATTTGCACCAATGAGCGGGTGCTTTTGCTGGATGTGAATAAGCCAAGCAGGAATATGACGCTGACAAAAAGGAGAACACTGTGCAGTTGTTTGTTTTTTCGAAACCGGGCCGCGAATAACAGGGCCGCGATCAGGCTTGCCGTTATCAGCGAGGCGAATAAATTCGTGTCGCGTAAAAATGTCCACACAAAAAAGACCGCCGCCCATAGGAAAAACCAGATGGACAAGTTTGAATATTCCTGCCTGTATAGCTTGAAGGCAATTCTGATCATCAACGCCAGTTGAAGCGTGAAGAGGGAAAAGCCCATGGACTCAGACATCAGGATGCTGTCCCAGTCTGCAATTTGGGGCGTAAGGCCAAAAAGAAGGATGACACCCGCCGCGAGCACCTTCATAACCGGGTTATTGATATATTCCGATACCGTACAGGCCAGGAACCCCCAGCCCAAAATGGACAGGAAAAGCTGAAGGATAACGATTCGATCAAAGCCGGGCTGAAACTGCCTTCTGTGCGTCTCCACCGAGCCATTGACCAGGATCTTGTATCCCTCTTTTGGTTCCAATACCTTGTAAATGAGGTTTGTGCTGAGCAGCCGCCTGCCCATCACCATCTCACTTGAAAATAACGGGACACGGGATGATTCAACGTAACTGGCCGTGTCGTTGGTGGCAATGGACAGAGCTGGATTCCCATAGACCGTCAGACGGATAACGATTGCGATGGCAATGACTCCGAACACCAATAACTGGCTTTTATTTATCATTTATCCTCGTCCTGTGGGATCGTTTTCACCCTGGCTGTGATTTTCCACATCGTTCTTTGCAGCCATGGTTAACAAGGAGTCGGTCTGCTGTATCAGGAATACCCACAGGAATAGACGCAGCAATTCAACCGATGGGAAGATATGCCGGTGGGTGCCACCGATGTCACCAAAAAAGCTTGGAAGCAGGGATGCCAGCGCTGTGGCAATCATCCATATCCCCAGCCAGCACCATGCGATCCATGTGGCGTTTTTTGACTTGAAGGCCATCAGTATAAGCGTGGTGAGAAGTAGAAAATCGATCAGGAAGACTGCACCGGTTTCTGCATGGACCACTTCGCCGACCAGCAACAGCGAACTTCGATTGGGCACCCTGCTTGCATCGTAATACGGCTGGATAAATTCGGATGTAAACTCTGCAGCGTGCTCCCAGAGTGTGTTGATCACAAACCGTGGATGTGCGGCCAGGAAATAAGCGTAGGTCCTCGTTGCATTGGCGCTGAACCATGCATCGAAGGCCGCCGAATCCCGCTCTGGCATGCCGTATGCCTCGATGTACTCCACCCTTGCCGGATACGGCCAGATATACACATCGAACGCGTGATTAAGCGGGCCATTGGTGGCCCTTGTGCCGTCCTTTGCAGAGAGATAGCCCAGGATGAAAATGCCCCCGAAAAACGCAATAACAATCATGAGCGGTATCGATTTGGCGAAAGATTTGAAGAAAAGTAGCAGTGCGATCAGCGCGACCGTCGGGATGATTGTATACAAATGGACATCGCGAATAAAGATCCAGAGTGTATGAACCACCACCCACGCTGCCAGTATCACCCAAAATCTCTTATCCTTGATCTTTCCCGAATCGCGGGCCAGGCTCAGTGCGAGTTCCACAAGAAGCGCAAAAGACGCTGCCAGTAGTGACAGGGAAAGAGATTCGGGGCTCAGGATGCTTTCCCATTCGGCGATCTGTGGTGTAAAGGCGAATGCCACGATGATCAGCGCCACAGCTATTTTTGTAAAGGGGTGATTGAACCAGCGCGATAAGACCCAGGCCAGAAAGATCCAGCTGACGACTGCCAGCCAATTCTGTACCTTTACGACGGCGTCGAAGCAAGGGTGAACTTCACGCGGTTGTTCCTCGCCGATTGCCGGAGCGCTATAGGGCGGGATGGGGCAGCGGCCCACGT
>CAZJYB010000054.1:0-22849 GCA_964549865.1 uncultured Anaerolineaceae bacterium | reverse complement strand
ATTTGTTCGGCCGCAGCTTGCAGGTCACGGTTGATGGTGAGCACCAGGGTGGTGCCGTCTGGCACGCGCGGGATCTCAAAGGCTTTGTTCGGATCTGTAGGGAGCAGCACCTGCACGGGGTTACCGGCAAGCAGGGTGTCGTATTTCTCTTCAATCCCAAAATACCCGCGCCCCTCGCGATTGACGAAGCCAAGAATGTTGGATCCCAATGAACTCTCGGGATAGCTTCTCTGCGGGTGTGATTTGAATTCCAAACCAGTCAACCCGCCAAGCACGCCTTCGGGTGCCTGTTCCTGCAAAGCCTTCTTTAATTCCTGCAGGTTCAAAGCGCTTTGTGCTCCGATAAAATCAGCGATCACAACATAGGAAATATTTTCAGCCGGGTATTGGATGGCATCGATGATCGTACCGTAGTCCAGGCCCAGTTCCACGCTGAGGGCGGTCGCGATGGCATCGGCATCTTTGGCTGTGGCCAGGTCCACACCGATCTCGTAGACGGTTTTATTCCCGGCCAGCAAATGACCGTTGCGGTCATAGATCTCGCCGCGGTCCGGATGGAACGTGCGCAATTCATATGCATAATTGGAAGCCCGCTCGCGGAAGATGGCGGCCTCCTGGCTGTTCTGGATGCGCGTCATTTGCACGATCACTGCAACGGCCGCAAAACTCATCGCCATGGCCAGGGCCTGGGCGCGGCGCGCATATTGCTGTCTCATTATTGAATGCCTCGCGCAGACAGGGTGATCTTCTCGTCGATCCAATCCAAAAGCGATTGGTTGTATTCAGATGGGATGCTCGCCGCGCTCATTTGCGGAATTTGCGCCGCAGCCAGGATGTCCGGTTTGACTTCGAAATAGCCGGGTACGATCACATATTCCGCTTCTTCAGGGATCATGGGGCGGAAACCAAGTTCAAGCGCGCGCGCCTGCATCACGCTCGCAGAGGTAAGCGAGGCAAGTTCGGTTTGTAGATCTGCGCTCACTTGATGGCTTGCCTCAATGGCCGCGTTGAGGTCCTGGATCTCGCGGCCGGCGATCCCGGCCTTTGCGGTGACATCCAGATAAAGCGTCGCGACCATCGCGAGCGCGACCACCACGATCAAGGCGTTGCCGATCCACTGGCGTTGAATTCGCCAGGGAGCAACTTTGTATGCGTGAATGAAGTGGTTTACGTTCGGTATGTTCATTTTATTTTCTTTGGAGTCCGCAAGCAGGCTTCTGGATCATCCGATTTCATAATTACAATTTTTCCATAACTCTCAGTTTTGCACTGCGCGCCCTCGGGTTCTCTTTTATTTCTTCATCGGAGGGGGTTATCGATTTCTTATTCACTAACTTCACTACAGCCTTGCGTTCCTCTTCATATATCCTTTCGTAAGGCGGGTTGAGCATGTCCTTGCTTTGTACTCTAAAATAATCCTTCACAATACGATCTTCCAGCGAGTGGAAGGAGATGACTGCCAGCCTCCCAGCGGACCTCAAAGCTGCCACTGCCTGCGGAAGGGTCTTCTGCACTGCGGCCAATTCGTCGTTGACCGCGATACGCAGGGCCTGAAACGTTTGCGTTGCCGGGTGCAGCCGGTCACCGCGCCGGGGAGAGGCTTTCTCGATCACCGCGACCAGTTCGCGGGTCGTACGAAGCGGTCGGTTTTCCACAATGGCTCGCGCGATCTTTCTTGAGTCACGATCTTCTCCATATTCGAAGATCAGATCCGCCAGGTCTCTCTCGGGCAGGCTGTTGACCAGGTCCGCCGCGCTCTGCAATGCATGCGGACCAAAGCGCATGTCGAGCGGGCCATCCTGCATGAACGAAAATCCGCGCTCGGCATTATCAAATTGCATGGATGATGCGCCGAGGTCGAGCACGATGCCATCGACTGCGTCCCATTTCAAAGCGGCAAGTTGTTCACCCAAAGAGATGTAGGAGGCCTGCACAAGATGAATGCGCTGTTCGTAAGGAGCCAAGGTCTCACGAGCAAGCGCCAGCGCCTGTGGGTCTACATCGAGACCCAGCAGAAGCCCATCTGGCGAGCAGGCCTCCAAAATACCGCGAGCGTGACCGCCCGCGCCC
Source organism: uncultured Anaerolineaceae bacterium (assembly GCA_964549865.1). GTDB lineage: Bacteria > Chloroflexota > Anaerolineae > Anaerolineales > Villigracilaceae > Villigracilis. The sequence goes on along the minus strand of CAZJYB010000054.1, from coordinate 20,779 downwards.
AGGGTGCCATCCACATAATGGCCGCCGCGTTGAGGTTGCAACGCGTGTATAATCTCTTTGTAAAGTACAGGTCTGTGCGTCATTGTAGGGGCGAGGTCCTCTCGCCCAACGGCGACAAAACGTGACCTCTACGTTGGACTACTCTTTGAAAGGTCGAGTGTGGCGAAGCGTTTGTTATTCGCTTCCGCATCCTGCAACTGGGTGATCTGACCGTTCCAGTCTTCAGGCTTCCACACTTCAAAGTACTCGCCCTGCCCGGCCACAATGGCCTCACTTTCCACTTGCAGGAAGGCTCGCAAATTTTGCGGGACGAGGATGCGGCCAACCTTATCCACTTCAACCGGATATGCATTGGACAGGATCAAACGTCGCAGCAAACGCGCGGTAGGGTCTGCCAGGTTCATGGCTTCGATACGTTCATAGACCTGTTTGAAGTAGGCCTCCGTCATCACCATGAGGCACTTATCAAAGCCCTGAGTAATGAAGGCGCCACCTTCCAGCAGTTCACGGAAGCGCGCCGGGATCATCAGGCGGCCCTTGTCATCGAGGTTGTGCTGGAACTGACCTAAGAACATATGTGCTACTATACCTATTAATGCATCAGACGCCGGGATGCCCGGCGCCTGCTTACCACTTTCTACCACTATTTCCCACATTATACGCTCTTTGAGTTTAAAAGCAAGCCAGACGCTAATAAAGACCTACTTTTTTGTAAGCTTTAGGCTGGTCATTTATGACGACTTTCCCCTTCACACTGCTTGAATCCATCAACTGGCGCGATTATGAACTGCTTGATTCAGGCGATGGCCTGAAGCTCGAACGCTTTGGCAATTACATTTTCGCGCGGCCCGAGTCACAAGCCATGTGGTCGCGCGTCCTGCCGGAATCAGAATGGAAGAACGCACACGCGGTCTTCGTTCCGTCGGGCGAAGAAAGCGGCGGTCATTGGGATTTTAAAAAGAAAGTGGATGAAAAGTGGGAGATGAAATATGACCTGACCTCTCTCCCACTGGGAGAGGGACAAAAGGTGAGGGAGCAATTGCGTTTTTGGGCGATGACAACGCCCGGGCGTCACGTCGGCGTTTTTCCGGAGGTCGCATCTCACTGGGACTTCATGTCTGATCTCGTCCGAAAGGCGGATCGCCCATCAAACGTTCTCAACCTATTTGGTTATACAGGCCTGGCCTCCCTTGCCGCGGCCGCGGCAGGCGCACAAGTCACTCATGTGGACGCGTCCAAGAAGTCCGTAAGCTGGGCGCGCGAGAATCAAGCGTTATCCGGCTTGAGTGACAAGCCCATCCGCTGGATCGTGGAGGACGCGCTCAAGTACGTGCAGCGCGAGGCCAAGCGCGGCGTGAAATATGACGGCATCATCCTCGACCCGCCCAAGTTCGGGCGCGGCCCCAAGGGCGAAATTTGGGAGGTATATAAATCCCTGCCGGATCTATTGGAGACCTGCCGCGCCTGCCTGAGCGATAATCCCCTCTTTGTGATCGTCACGATCTATGCCATACGCGCATCCGCGATCCACGTGGCACAGGCGCTCGATGAAATGATGAAGGGATACCAGGGCAAAATTGACTGCGGTGAACTGGTGACACGCGAGAAAAGCGCGAATCGCCTGCTTTCACAGGCGGTCTACGCGAGATGGTCAATATAAAAAACTCCGAGGCTTTCACCTCGGAGTTTTTTATGCCAGTATTATCCGCTGGTATTACTTGCGCTAATGCTACTACTGCCCCCGCTGGTGCTCGTACTACGAGTGCTTGGGATAGGCGCTGTTATTTTCTTCAACAGGTCATACCAGAAGGATGATCCCTGCGAGACAGCCGCGGCGGTCAGGCCAAGTCCTAAAACCTTTAAGAAAACGAACCAGGTCCAGTCCATGATTGTGGCGGTCGCGGCCGGGCGTACACTCTGCCACCAGCCGATCTTGATCGTCAGGTCGCTCAAATCCTTCACGAGATCGTCTATGCTTGCATCCGAGCCCTCTTCGGCCACGACCAGCTCTGCCTTGGCGGCGGCCAGCGCGCGCAATTCCGCGTTCGTCCATAAAGTTTGGGCCAGCTGGATGCTGTCGGTCCCGAACAAGAGCGTGATCCCAATCGAAAGGATGATCACAAAGCTGCGCGCATTCGACTTGAAGGTCGCCGCGGCCTGGTCCATCAAACCGCTGAAATAATCTGTCGTGCGTTTGCGCAGGTCTTCGATATCGGTGACGCCCTGGTTGATCCAGCCGATGAATGCCTTTTTTCCGTCGGAATCGGGAAGTTTATCGACCAACTCGGCCAGCTGTAATAAATTCAGGTCCTTGTTACCGGTTAATCCCACGATATCGAAATAGGCATCCACAAGCGTGGCCACAGGGATCTTCTCGATCTTCTTGGGCTCGGTCGCCGAACCGAACACACTCAAAAAGTTTTTATATCGGATCGGGCGCAGGGCTTTTATTTGAGGCAGGTTAAGCAGGTCACCGAGATTCATATCGCCCATGACCTTGACCAAATACCGTTCCAGTGCAACGGCGCGCGTCTCAAGCATTTCATTGATCATGCGCGTGACCAACGAAACAATGGAGCCCAGAATGTAATAGACAAAAATGAGGCCAATTGCAACTTCAAGGACTTGTGGAATGGTCATGGATCTCTCCTGTGATGATGATTAATGATCGTACAATATCTAATGCGATAAACGTTCCAGCTCTTCAAGCCAGTCGAGCGGCTTGGCCCATCGTCTTCGTTCCGTGACACCTGTCTGTTTCCTGCGAGGCCTGTCCCATTTGGGGCCAGGCGGGCCGGACTCATCCCTCAACAAACTTTTCACTCCCCACAAACCCTTATATTGTACCCAATCGGGCTCGGGATTCAAGAGGACGCGCCGCCATTCCTTGATTTTTGGCCGCGTCGTTTGGCGGTCAGACATGATACGTTTGAGATAACTGCTCGACTTCACCACGCCCTCGCGCAGGTTATCACCCTGAAAACCGATACGCAGTCCATCGCCTGAAGCGATCTCCATTGGCAGGCTGACCATGTAATGATCCGCCTCATCCCGCAGATAAATGAAGGCATCCTCCGCGAGAAAATTCGTCCCCTTGGATTGGATCTCCTTCAACGCGATCTGACGCGCCTTCTGGCTTGGGTTGATCACCAAAAACAGGTAATGGATCAGGCCGTCCATCCAGTACAGGAAGCGCTGCAGCCTGCCCGGGGTATACATGCTGGGCGAGCGAATCACTTCATACGTGCTGTAATTCGCGTGCGAACCCAGGGCCACATAAACGATCGGATGCGTCGTGACATTCCCTTTTTTATCCACGGCCTTTTGAACCGTTTCCCATTTTTCAATATTGCCGGCGCCATGTTGTGAGAACAGGGCCGCATAAGGTTCATCGTTCTTCAGATACACGGCCATCATCTCCCAGTCCCCCTCGTGATGATTCATGCCGTTCGCGGCAAGTCTCCAGTCATTGAAGGCATAAAAGAAGTGATATTGCAGGATCGTCCATCCGTTGTTTTCCTTGTCCTGCTCCCTTACGACACGACCATAATAAACGGGCTGAGGCTCCTTCTCGAGGATCTTTTCATATTGCCAATAGGACTCACGCGCGATCTTCTCGGTTGCCTGCGAAAGCATGTCCATCACCAGGCCCGGGCCCTCCGGGATGACACGATCAAGGATGAACTTCATGGTGCGAACGAAAAGATAAAACAAGGCCACCAGATAGATCGGGAGCAACACCAAATATTCAACTGCAACGCTGATATATTCGTTCGACCGAAGAAAGAACCGGATCGGCGCGATCTCGAGGACGATAAAAAGGACCGCGGCGAACGCGGCGGGGATGATCCGCAGGCGGATCGGTGAAGCGATCATGAATATGACGAGCGCCGCGATCAACGAGATCCCCAATGCAAGTTCGGCCGCCACACTTCCCAAAAAATACCATGCACTTGCGACGCCGATCACAGAAGCGCCCACCCACCAGACCCATGCGTCTGAATCGCTCAGGGGATTGTTCATAAAGCGAAGATAATATTGTTCACTATTCAACTTCCCAATGCGTTCCAAAAGCGGCTCGTTCAAATGCGTGATCAGTTCCGCAACAGCGGCCGGGCCGCTCGGGAATAAGGCACATTTTTCCAGATACGGCTCGACTGCCATTGGAAAAAAACGTTCGCTTTTTGCAAAGCGAAGCACCGGTTCATATTTCTCAAGCAATTCGAGATCGTTCACATGGCCTCAGCTATGGTATAAACGCGATATGGATGTTCAAGTCCTCGAAGAGTCTTTCGGCGCCTATTTTAACGCCAAACCGGATTTTATCGTGTGCGCCCCCGGCCGCGTGAATTTGATCGGCGAGCATACCGATTACAACGACGGTTTTGTGCTCCCCATGGCGATCGACCGGGCTGTCTGGATGGCGCTTCGGCCGCGGCAGGATAAACTCGTGCGTCTCTATTCTTTGGACGTTTCGACGTCGCTCGCCGTTCGTCCGCAGGATCGCTTCGCTGATGCCGCAAGCAACGGCGACACGTCGGTGCGAGACGGCAACGCGGGCCTCGAAGCTGAATCTGCCTTCGAATTACATTCCCTGGTAAAGGGTAAGGGCTGGGCGGAATATGTAAAGGGCGTCGCTGATCAACTACAAAATGCAGGGTATGAACTAGGCGGGTTCGACGCGGTGATCAGTGGTGATGTGCCGAGCGGCGCAGGCCTGTCCTCCTCCGCTGCAGTGGAGCTTGCCAGCGCGCGCGCCTTTGCAGCCGCATCGGGTTTCGCGTGGGATGCACCGAAAATGGCCCGTCTCGCGCAAAAAGCCGAGAACGAATGGGTTGGCGTGAACTGCGGGATCATGGATCAAATGGCAAGCGCGGCTTCCAAAGAGGGCCACGCTTTGTTCCTGGACTGCCGTTCTTTGGAGTATCAACATGTGCGCTTGCCTGAAAATGCAGCCATTGTGATATTGGATACATCCACAAGGCGCGGGCTGGTCGATTCAGCCTATAACGAGAGGCGCGCCCAATGCGAGCAGGCCGCACATTGGTTCGGGGTGAGAGCCCTGCGAGACGTCAGCCTGGAAGAATTTGAGCAAAAGACGACGAAGGGAACGGGGCTGAGCGATATTGTCTTAAAGAGGGCAAGGCATGTGGTTACTGAGGATGCGCGCGTGCTCGAAGCCGTCGAAGCGATGAAAGCGGGCGATGTAAAACGATTGGGAGGGTTGTTTAATGCCAGCCATGAGAGTCTGCGCGACGATTTTGAAGTGACCAACGAGGCGCTGAATATCATGGTCGAATGTGCACGTGAACAGCAAAGTTGTTACGGGGCGCGCATGACCGGGGCCGGGTTCGGCGGCTGTGCGGTGGCGCTGGTTAACGAAAAGAACGCTGAAGAGTTTGTAGTTGCCGTTTCACAGGCATACGAGCAGAGGTCAAATATGGAAGCGGCTGTTTACATCTGCAAGGCGAGCGCGGGTGCCCGCCTGCTGCAAATATAAAATGGACACGCTCTGCGTGTCCATTTTATATTTATGAGTAGGCCATCTGTTCGACTTCGATGGTGCGTTTGCGGGTCTGACGCCTGAGCATTTTCTCCGCGACCAGGCGTGCCTGTCGCTTTTGGGCGGAACGAATGATCAACTTCATGAACTTGGTATGGTTGATCGAATCATTGAGCAATGAGAAATCTGCCGAGCCTGGCTCGGAAGGCGGGTAAAAGATACCGCAATTGGGATTGATCTCGAGCATATGGATGGTGCCATCTGCGTCCATGCGGTAATCGCAACGGGCATACCCATTGCCGCCCAGTTCCTTGAAAACACGCGCGGTCTGATCGCGCAGGGTCTTTTCGATCTTGGGGTCCTTTACCGCTGCAACCGACATCTTTGCGTATTCAACCCATTTCATGTCGTAATGTTTGAAGGATTCGCCCGCGGGGAAGATGAACTCAACCGGTTTGATCGTGACGGGTTTCTTGGCATCGTCCGCGTTCTCTGCAATCAAACAGGTGAATTCGCGTCCTTCAATGAACTCCTCGATCAGGGCGCGGCCAAACTCTTCGATCTCGATCGCCAGCTGTTCCCTGAGCTCTTCGATGTTCTGGACGCGCGATTTGCGGCGGATACCAACACTGGCATAGCCATGCGGCGGCTTGACCAGCATGGGGAATTTCAACTTCTTGACGACCTTTTCGGCGTCCTCGACACGATTGACAAAGATCCAGTTCGGCGTGGGAACTGAAACGCGGCGTGCGGCATTCTTCATTTCATCGCGTGTGGGGTCAAAGAATTTTGAATCGGCACCCGTGAATGCGGCACCGTGTTTTTCAAGCGCGCGCACAAGCGCGATCCCGGAGAGCTGATCGTCCGGAGTGCCGTCACACAAGTTGACGAACACGTCAACTCCCTCATCCATCAGATCAAGGATTTGTTTTTCAACATGCTTTGGCTGCACGAGGTGTTGTTTCCAGCGATATCCATTCATGTAGGGTGATGGATCGTAGGGGATATCATTTTCTTCCGGCAGACTTGTCAATACACAAATGTACATGATCTTTCCTTTGTTATTGTCCTTCTTTTTATTATCCATTGTTGATTCAACATGATCAAATCTTGTTGAATGATCCTACGTTCATTAATTAATACGATCATGAACATAAAATCGTTATATCGATGTGTTTATTGTATCTATATCTTGAATTATGTAAAGGTTTTTTGGCATGCATTAATCTTAAAATTTTGCAAGGTTCTGATGGGCATTTAGGGTATTTTTCATTAAGGTTATTAAGATTCTCATTAAGGTTATTAAGGTTTGTTAAGGTCTTTAACGTCTTTAAGAATCAAAGACGGGCCATTCTGCCCGTCTTTATGAATACAGGATGATATTTATCACCCTTATCATTAACTTTAAAGTTGATACTGTGGCAAATGTTGTTTGTAGGCTTCGAGATAATCATCAAGGATCTGTTTTGCCAGGTGCATGTCATTCACAACGGGATCAAGCAATAAACATTGCAATGCCTTTTCATAACTGCCTTCGACGGCAGAATCGACGCACAACTGCGCGACCATTAATTCGCGGCGGCATAGTTCCGCAATGGGTTCGGGCAGCGCGCCGACATGCATCGGGTGTATCCCCGCACCGTTGACATGCACCGGCGTTTCAACGGTTGCCCCCAATGGCAAATTGGAGATCTGCCCCACATTCGGCAAATTCGCGGCCAGGTGATAATGATTGCCCGCGTAAGCGATGTTCTCGATCATCTCCAGCGCGCCCTCTGAATCCGTTTCGAGCAGGCTTTCAACGGTCATGGCGCCACCTGCCATTTCACTTAAACGGTCCAGGCTGAAATCGCGCAAACCGGCCATCATCTCCCAGTCATACAGGCGGATGTTGAATTTCTCCCAGGGTTTTGTCGCAGCGTCGCTCATCCAGGGGAGATACTCACAGAGATGTGTATCTCCGGGAACGGGAAACAGGCCGAAGTCCTGAAAGATGCGGCGCGTCAGCGGTTCAAAGCTGGGATCAAGCTCTGGGAATCGTTTCTTCAAAATCGGGTACAGGTCCTCCCCCGTCCGTTTATCGTGAATTGAAACGATCCATGTAAAATGATTCGTGCCCGCCGCGCGGATATCCACCAGGGGAACAATTTGCTCCATCACGCGGTGTTGAAGCGGATGCTGCATCACATCTGCATGCATGCCCTCGAGACCTTCGGGCACCTCGATCCCCAAATCCTTTGCCAGTGCTGTGCCCACCATGCAATAACCGATATAGATCTGGTGACACAAACCAACGGCTTTTATTTTGCTGTGGCGATTGACCGCGTCACAAATGCGCACCATGGGGTTGGTAAAGTTAATGAACCACGCGTCCGGGCAGGCCTGTTCCATATCGCGGACGATCTCCATCACAGGCCCGATATTACGTGCAGCATGTGCAAAACCGCCGGGTCCGCCATTTTCCGCATAAGGCTGGCGGACGCCATATTTAAGGGGGATCTCAAAATCAGATTTCCATAATCCCTCGCGCGGCCCCACCTCAATTGCAGAAACCACGAACCTGGTTCCATCCAGCGCGTCCTTATGATTGGCATGCGCACTGATCGTGAATCCCGAATCCCATTCCCGGTTCAGTCGATCCGCGAGCCGATGAACAATATCCAGGCTTTGCGCGTTCCGATCCACCAGCCGCAAAGTGGAGCCTTTCAGCTTTTTCGAACGGAGAATGGCGGAAAGCGTGTTTTCGCCGAAAGAGGCACTTCCCGCGCCAATGACAGTGATGGTGGTCATGCTTACTCCTTTAAATAAACAAGCGCGCTGGATCTCTCCAACGTGCTTATTGTACATCCATCAAGAAGGCTTCCGAAATCTGTTCAGCTCAACTACTCTGTTTGTATTTCCACTTCCGCGCTCATCCCCCAGAGCAAGCCTTCGGGTTGTTCGTCCAGTCCAATGGTCACCGGATAAACCACGTCGCCACCGAGGGTATCCGCGAAGGGGGAAACGCGCAGGACTTTGCCTGTGATCGTCAAATTCAACGCTTCGATGTAAACATTTACTACCTGACCGATTTGCACCTCAGGTATATCGCGCTCACTCAAGTCTGTCGTTTTGATCTGCATGTTCGCAATGTCGCCCAATGTAATGACGACCTGGCCGGTTTGTGCAAGTTCGCCTGCCTGAACGCTGATATCGACAACTGTCCCGCCAAATGGTGCAATCATCGAGGTTTGTGCAAGCATTGCCCTCGCAATTTCCAGGCTGGCCTTTGCCTGTTCCACTTCTGCCCTGGCTTGATCGCGTCGTTCAGGTGGACGATCGAGGCGCGGCACCCAGTAGATGTATTCAAGCTCTTTTGCTTCCACGTCCAATTCGGCCACGGTGACAGATAACTCAAGTTGAGGTGAATAAAGCGTGACCAGGGTTTGTCCTGCTTTAACCGTGTCACCCTCCTTTACAAGCACTTCCTTCACGGGCGCGGAGATGGCAAAGCTCATTTGCGTTTGCTGTGCGGGTAGGACCTCGGCAGATGCGATCACACCGCCAGACGGGGTGAAGCCGGTTCTTGTGGGAGCAGGCACATCGGTCGATGCCAGAGGCGGGGGTGTGGATCGGGATCCACAAGCCGCAAGGATCTGGGTCAACGCGAGGAGCGTTATCCAAAAAGTTTTCTTCATTCACGCCTCGCTATTCTGTTTCGATCTGCACTTCAGCACTCATGCCCCAAAGCAAACCATCGGGCTGTTCATCGAACCCTATCGTTACGGTGTAAACCACGTCGCCGCCAAGCGTGCTCGATACGCGGGCAACATCGATCACCGTGCCGCTGATCTCCTGATCAAGCGCCTCGATATACAGGTTGGCAGCCTGGCCAGTCTTCACGGCTGGCACATCGCTTTCACCAAGATCTGTGGTCTCAACCTGGAAGTGGGTCAGGTCGCCCATTGTGATCACGATCTGTCCGGGATTGGCAAATTCAGCCGGAGAAATATCCACCGAAGCGATCGTGCCGTCGAACGGTGCGAAGAGAGTGGCCTGCGCAAGTTGCGCTTTGGCGATATCGACCGCGGCGACCGCGGCATCGATGTTCGCTTGCGCGGCGTCGAGCCGTTCCTGCGATGTGCCGGTGCGTTTGAGATAGGTCAGCTGTGTTTGCGTTGTGACAACACCGGCCTCCGCCTCGGCCACGCGCGCTTCGAGGATGGCCGTGTCCAACGTGACCAGAGATTGATTCGCATTGACAGAATCACCCGCGGCGACTTCAACAGTTTGCACCACCCCCCCGCCCGGGAAGCTCAATTCCACCTTCTTTATGGGGATCACAACTCCCGATGCTGTTATGCTGGCTGAGTTAGAAACAGGCTGTGAATCTGAATCAAGCGAAACAGTCGGAATAGCAACTGGAGTTGCAGATTGACTGCATCCAACTGCCATGAGTGCAATCATGGCAAGTAATATCCGATAGAAATTTTTCATTTTCTTGAGCTCCGATCGCCTAATTTTGGCTGTCCTTTTGTATCAAACCATCCTGTAATGTCACAACGCGTCGAGCATATCCAATCACGCGTGGATCGTGGGTGGCGAATACAAATGTGACACCTGTTTCTTTATTCAACTTCTGCATGATGTCCATGACTTGTTTGCCGTTCTCGGTATCGAGATTGGCAGTGGGTTCATCCGCGAGGATCAGTTTGGGATTGGTCGCAAGCGCTCGTGCGACCGCCACGCGTTGTTGTTGTCCTCCTGAGAGTTGATCGGGGCGGTGATGCGCACGGTCAGAGAGCCCCACAGCTTCCAACATTTCATTAACGCGCGCCTTGCGTTGGGCTGGTTTGGTGCCATTCAACAAGAGCGGCATCTCAACATTTTCATATGCTGTGAGAGTTGGGATGAGCGCAAAGAATTGGAACACGAACCCAATTGCGTCCTTGCGCAGGTCTGCGCGTTGGTTGCGGTTGAGACCTGTTGCGTCCTGTCCATTGATGGATACGTTCCCCGTTGTAGGCTGATCGAGCAAACCAATAAGTTGCAGCAATGTGGTTTTGCCTGATCCCGAAGGCCCGACCAATGCGGTGAACTCACCGTTCTCAATGGATAGATCCACACCGCGCAGGGCCTTGGTTTCCACTTCGCCGATCCTGTATACGCGCGTTGCATTGGTAACTTTTGTAACTTCCATTTTAGTCTCCTAATCCATGTAATGCTTCGACGGGTTCCATGCGCGCGGCCAGCCGGGCGGGATAGAGTGAAGCGATAAGGGTAATAATATATGTAGCGATGGCAAGGTTGACGGTATTTTCCAGGGTGAGATGGGCATAAATTCGATCCTCAAAAAGCACACCGGTAATTCCGTAATCGCCGATGTAAATACCATAGACAGTGAAATAGGCAACCAGTGCACCGCCAATGATCAAGCCGCCAATGACGCCGCCCGTGGCAAGTAGCGCGGCTTCAGCCAGGAATTGCGCCATGATGCCGCGGCCCTTCATGCCGATGGCCGCAAGGATGCCGATCTCGCGTGTCCGTTCGAACACCGCCATCACCAATGTATTTGTGACAACCGTGGCGGTAATTCCCAGAACAATCAAATATAGAATAATGAAGAACGCATTGGCATAATCTTCAAATTGGGTAATGAATACATTCTGCTCGCGCCAGGTGAGTATCTTTAAATTGTTTGATTGCAAGGCTTGTGCAACGGCTTCAGCATCTTTACTGTTCTGCAACATCACAAAGATCGTGCTGGCATGATTTTCAGTTGCGGTAATGGCCTGTGCTTTGGCAAGCGGCATGAAGATCGTGCTTTCATCGTAACCGGGCGTTCTTGTTGTAAATATGCCACGGACCGTAAACAACTGCTCTTTCACATCGCCATTGGAAGTGGTGACCAGCAGGTTGACCTTATCGCCGACTTTTAGACTCAATTTTTCCGCGAGGATGTTACCGATCAGGATGCCTTCGCGGTCATCTGCCTTGATGAATTCTCCAGCGATCATTCCATCACGAAAGGGCTGGTTCGCCGCAGAGTCAGGATCAATGCCGAGGATCTGTACGCTCTTTGATTCGTTGCTAAGAGTCAGGATACTGCTGGCGATTAATCGCGGCGTAGCGACCGTAACCTGCGGCAACGACATGACCTGCTGCGCCACCTGGTCAGGGTCTGCAATCATGTCTTCCCATTTCAGGCTGATCTTGCCCTCTTCGTAAGACACAGGTCTGATCTGGAGATGCCCGCTTTGAAGGCGGATGGTATTTTGCAATGCGCCGGTCATCTCACCTTCAAGTACCGAAACCATGAGAAGCAGTAATGCCATACCAACACTGACTGCCAGTGCAGAGAGCAGGGACCGGGTGCGGTTGCGGCCCAGGTTGCGAAAAGCCAGTTTGAATGCTTGATTCATATTTATGTTCTCTCTGCTCGGGGCGCCGTCCCCGGCGCCCGCCGCCGAGGACGGCGGCTGGAGCATGTTATACGTGATGTAATGCCTCAGATGGTTCGCGCCTCGATGCGATCACGGCTGGGATGAGTGCCGCCAATGCGGCGATCACGAGCATGATGACGGCGCGCCCGAATAACTTGCTTACACCCAATGTGGGATAAACCCGCCCGCTGATCAAAGCCATATAATCCGTGATGCCCGCAAACTGGCTGTAATCCATGCCCACCTGCATGAGGCTAAGATTGATCGCCAGTCCCATGGCCACACCTGCGATCACACCCACCACACCGATCAAAGTACCTTCAAGGATGAACGTTGTGGCGATCTGGCCGGGCTTGAGGCCCATGGCGCCAAGCAGACCGATTTCCCGCGTCCGTTCGTAGATTGCCATCATAAGCAGGTTCAGAATGCCAATGCCGGCGATCATCACGATGATGACGCTGAAAATATCCATCACGATGTTTTTCCGGCCGACTGCGTTCCCAAGCTCGGGGTAATTATTCGCCCAGGATTCAACTTCATAGCCAGGCAGTGCAGACGCAAGCGCAGCAACCACTTTTGATTCCCTGCCGACCTTATTCAAGGTGATCTGCACTTCCGTGGATTGACCGGAAAGGCCAAAAAGGCTTTGGGCTTCGGACAGTGAAATATACAATGTTGCTTTTTCCATGCTTGGAATGCCGATATCATAAATGCCGATTACCGTCATGGTACGCTGGCGATTCTGTTTATGAACATCACTGCCAACCATCGTAATTCGGTCACCAACTTTTAGGGCCAGGGCATCTGCCAGTCCCTTGCCGATGAGAATCGAATCTTCATCAGTGGATTCAAGGAAGCGTCCATCAACGATGTGTTCCGCGATCAAACTGACGGGCGCTTCGGCTTCAGGTTCGATGCCAATAATATTGAGCGGGAACGCGCCTTCGCGATTGCTGACCAGCCCGCCTGTTTGGATGCGGCGCGCGGCGGCGATCACGTCCGGCTGGGCCAATGCCGCCTGGATAATTGCCGAGTCATCGGCCAGTGGAAGAAGCGGGTTACTATCCACTTTTTCGCGATAGCCCGAGGCGTGTACCTGAATATTGCCGCCAAGCACGCGCACTGCGTTCCCGGCGATGGCCTGGTTGAATCCGTCCATCAAGCCATCATAAAACATCATCATGCCAAGCGACAGCCCCATGGCCAGCGCAATGATGATCGTACGGCGGCGGTGCCGCCATATGTTACGCCATGCTAATTTCAAATAAAGCTGCATTTCCAAACTCCTTCCTACACACTTGCAGTAAATTCTGATTCCGTTTTACGCAAACCGTATTCCATTACATATAACAGTTTGTCAATTGTTTCCTGCGTCTTCGCGGAGCGCACCCATTTCATGATGTCTTTCTGCTTCATGCCTTCGTTCAGAATGAAGGTGCTGATGGCATTGCTCCATGTTTCCATGACCATGACGGCAAGTTTCACATCCACGCTTGGGTCAACCTCTCCGCTTGCAATCGCCTGGTTGATCATTGCCTTGAGCCCTTGAGCAGTTCTTTGGCGGACATCGGCAAACATGTTCCCGTAATACAATCCTTCTCCGAACATTACGCGGCTGATGGCTTGTGTCAGTAATGGGTGGGAAGTATTGAACTCCATGCCCGTTTTGATCAACCATCGAAAATATCCAAAAGTATCCATGTTCGTACTTGGTGGGTGTTTGCCATTGAAGTACTCCACTTTTTCATGCTCAAGGACAGTGAGCAAATACATGAATACGTCCTGCTTATCTTCAAAATACTGATAGAAACTTCCCTTTGCAATACCGCTGTTCGCGACAATGCGGTTCGTGGACGCATTCTCCAAGCCATATTGGGCGAACTCATCAATTGCGGCGCCGATGATGGTGTTTCGTTTTTCTTCGGGGAGGTTGAGGAAGGTTTGTTTGGGCATGAAATGTGACCTGCTGGTCATATGACTAGCAGGTCACATTATAGGACGATTCTCCCCCGTGTCAAGACTGAAATAAGAAAAAAAGATCAAGAAAGGGTCAAGGTTTAGAGGCTACGCGTCTCGCACAGCCTCAACCTGCTGAGGCTTCGAGAAGCTGAATCTCCCCCAAACCATTTTCAGCAATAACCCCGTTCTCCAAAAAGCGACCGCGGCCATCCCATGCGCGAGCACTGCAAAAAATGGCGGTGTTTCATTTGTGTAATATGTCCAACACTCGCGGGTCGTCCCCCATAATTCGAGGTAGTAACCCAATCCTGAACCAGCGATAAATGTGAGCAAAGCAAAGCGATGATCCGTGGGTGTCATAATGAGGAGAATGCACAGGAACAGCGCCAGCCAGGTGTAGGACTTGTCGAATGTCGGGGAAACAAAGACCAGCATCAAGGTTAAGAAAGACACGAAAGTGATCCAGTAGAGAATCTTAAACACAAAGGGCACGAAGTTCACACCGTTCGTGCCGCGAACATCGACGGCACGTCGGTGCGAGACGGCAAAGGTTTTTCCTTCGTGCTCCTTGGTGGCCTTCGTGGTTAATGAATTTAAAGACCGCGCGATCCGATCGATCGAAAGACTTGCGATCGGCCAGGCGGGAATGATCCATAAAGGCGGGCGTTCTGCCGTGTAATAATGCCAGAGATTTGTTTGCGTCCCCCACGACTCAATTGCCAGTCCGCCACAAATGCCCACGAAGACAATCAACAGGTCTGTTTTGATATTTGCACGCGTCACGATCGTGATGGACATGAAAAAAAATACGCCCAATAACAACCAATCTATATATAACCACCACCTGCCATTCCAGTCCACATATGCGAGATATTCTTCCGCGAGTGGCCACCAGATGTAAACGATCAGAAAGATCGTAACGAAAAATCCGCCAAGCAAAATGGATGAGTCTCGCGTCCAAAAAGATCGTTTTTGATTTTCCATGCGGGGCATTATAACGTGAGCATGTGAATTCTTTATTCGTTGGACTATCCCAAGGACGGTTTCGCATTTCTTTGGTTTCAGCCCGGGGCAAAATATGCACGTCTCCCCCAACTGGCGGAGATAAATCCTCCCCGACCGATGGATGTCAACCGGGGTGTGTTTGCCATATGATGAATTGAAACACAAATTACCCAAAGGAGTAAAACATGAGCATATTTACTGAAATCTTCGCAAAAATCCTTGAAAAGATCAAAGGCTTGGTTCCCGGTGCTAATACCATATCAGATGTTGACCTTACCGTCGAACTTGACAAGCTGGCTCAGGGCAGTGGTCTTGAATGGAAGACCTCCGTCGTTGATTTTTTGAAGCTGATCGGTGCGGACAGCAGCAGGGAAAATCGGGACGCGCTTGCAACAGAACTGGGCGTTGACGCAAGCTTTAAAAGCGGAAGTGCAGAGAAGAACGAGGCTCTACGAAAAGCCCTCTTCAAGAAGATTGCTGAAAATGGCGGGAAGATCCCGGCCTCAGTTTTAGACTAAAAAGCAAAAAACTCATTAACAGCGCCGGCGAATGCCGGCGCTGTTTTGTATTCAAGGTAATGCTAAAATAGACCCCATGTTATCGCGCGTCTTTTCCTGTGCAGTCGTCGGGCTTGAAGGTGTCATCGTTGAAGTGGAAGTGGATTACACCAACGGCCTGCCCGGCGTGACCATTGTGGGTCTGCCCGATGCTGCCGTGCAGGAAAGTCGCGAGCGTGTGCAAACTGCCGTAAAGAATGCGGGACTGCACTTCCCTCGTCATCGTATCGTTGTCAATCTCGCGCCTGCTGTTGTCCGCAAGGAAGGCCCTGCATATGACCTCCCCATTGCGCTGGGCGTCATCATCCTCGCAGGTTTTCTTCCGCATAATGTTGTTGATAGTACGCTCGTGCTTGGCGAGCTTTCATTGGATGGTGCCGTACGTCACACGCGCGGCATTTTGCCAATGGCCGCGACTGCCCGCGCCAATGGATACAAGCGGATGTTCGTCCCCGAAATGGACGCGGGCGAAGCGGCCTTGATCCCCGGCCTCGAGATCATCCCGGTTAAATCGCTTGCGGATCTGTACGACCATTTATCTGGTCGGCGTCTCATTCAGCCTTATCAACCCTCAGGCGACTCTCTTGAGCCCTTGTTCATCCCAACGGACTTCAGCGAAATCAAGGGACAGGAACACGTCAAGCGCGCGCTCGAAGTCGCTGCGGCGGGCGGGCACAATGTATTGATGGTGGGCTCTCCCGGAGCCGGCAAAACATTATTGGCGCGTGCCATACCGGGCGTTCTCCCGGAAATGAGCATCGAAGAGTCTTTGGATGTGACGCGCATCTATTCCGTTGCAGACCAGCTCCCTGCAGGCACGCCGTTGATCCGCCATCGCCCATTCCGTTCACCGCATCACACGATTTCACATGCCGGCCTTGTAGGCGGAGGCAATATCCCCAAGCCCGGCGAGATATCCCTTGCACATCGCGGCGTGCTTTTCCTCGATGAATTTCCAGAGTTTGGTGCACGTGTGCTTGAAGTAATGCGCCAGCCCATGGAAGATAAAGTCGTCACGATCAGCCGCGCAAAAGGCTCGTTAACTTTTTCGGCAAACTTTCAATTGATCGCGGCGATGAATCCATGCCCTTGCGGGTATTTTGGAGATTCGCTTAAGCCATGTACTTGTGCACCTGCGCTCGTGACAAAATATCAAAAGCGCATCTCAGGCCCACTGCTGGACCGTATTGACATTCACATCGAAGTGCCGCGCGTCGATTATGAAAAGCTAAGTAGCGATAGAGTCGGTGAATCAAGTGAAATGATCCGTGCGCGCGTCCAGGCCGCAAGAGATATACAAAATAAACGCTTTGCAAACGGGGAAGCAAAAGACATTGTATGCAACGCGGACATGCGCGTCGGGGAGGTAAGGCAATTTTGCAGCTTGCAGGCCGAAGGTCAGGGTTTGATGCGCTCGGCGATGAGTCAACTCAATTTGTCGGCACGCGCCTATCATCGCATCCTGAAACTGTCGCGCACGATCGCGGACCTCGCAGGCAGTGAGGAGATCGAGTCCGCACATTTGGCCGAGGCGTTGCAGTACCGTCCGAAGATCATGATGTGATGAAAGTCTTCGTTGAACATGATATTTGTTTTATAAATGAGCAAACACTTATTCAATTTTATTTTCTCCTAACCTAAATTCTATAAATTCTGTGTGTGCCATTGTCCACTTTGTTGTTATAGTAGTGCGAGGCAAAAAACAAAGTAGCAATGCATATCCAGTCCATTGGTCTCAGTCATACATCTGCTCCTGTTTACCTTCGTGAGCGCCTTGCCTTTAGTGTAGAACAGATTCGCGCTTCACTCTCCCGGCTGAATCATGGGCATTTATCCGGCAATATGACTGAGATGGTCATCCTTTCCACCTGCAATCGTGTCGAGATTTACGCGGTCTCCGTTCAGGAAATCTTTCCTGAACTGGAGATTTTTTTATCAGAGGCACACGATGTGACGCGCAATGAATTTATCTCGCATCTCTACTATCACAAGGATGAAAATGCAGCTCGCCATCTGTTCAACGTCGCCGCTGGATTGGATTCGCTCGTCATTGGTGAACCGCAAATTTTAGGACAGGTCGTGCACGCACTGGAATTAGCGCGCGGCACAGGCACATCAGGCCCATTGCTTTCGCGCCTATTTCAATCTGCCATCCGCGCAGGGAAACGTACGCGCACAGAAACAGCCATCAGCCGCAACCGGACTTCGGTTTCTTCGCTTGCTGCTGGGGTATGTGAACGTTCCGTAAGTGATTTACACAATGCTCAAATCGCAATTCTCGGCGCGGGCGAAATGGCGGAATTGGCAGTGGAAGCCCTGCGTAAGCGTGGAGCAAATCGCATCCTGGTTGTTAACCGTACACTTGAACGGGCCCAGGCGCTGGCGCAACGCTGGGATGCGCAAGCCACCACCTTTGAGAACCTGAACGCCGCGCTGACATCCGCAGATATAGTGATCGCATCTACGTGCGCACCGCATATCATCGTTACACGTGAGATGATCGATCAAATAATGCAGATACGCCAACAACGCCCACTGCTGCTGATTGACATCGCAGTACCGCGCGATATTGACGCTCAGGCAGCCAATGTCCCTCATATACGGCTTTACGATATAGACCACCTGAACGCTCAATTGGAACATTCACTGGCTGAACGCATGGCGGAAGTACCGCAGGTTAAAGCCATTCTCGAAGAAGAACTAACTCAGTTTGCAGAGTACATGAAATCGTTGGAGATGATTCCGATCATTGCTGATATGCGCCAGCAGGCCGAGGTCATTCGTCAGGGGGTATTGGAAAAAACTTTACGACGTCTGCCGGATCTCACAGAAACTGAACGCGACCGTATCGAAGCCATGACTCAGGCGCTGGTCAAAAAAATTTTGGACGCGCCCACCCAGCGTCTGCGCGCTGAGGCGTCTTGTCCTCATGCCCCTGAATATGCCGCCGTTGCCCGCACATTATTTGGATCGTATAAAGGTGATGGGTTATGCGGTTTTTCAGGTAATGCGTGTCCGATCTCATCTACCTGCGACTAACAAACGATAAACCATCCAACTATGAAACTAATCTTCGCCACCCGCCCTTCCGTTCTTGCCCGCCGGCAAACCGAATGGGTAATCAGTGCCTTGAAAAATATTCATCGCGACTTGGAATGCGAAGAAAAGATCATCACCACGCAGGGCGACAAAATTCTTGATAAGCCCCTGCCTGAAATTGGCGGCAAAGGACTCTTCACACAGGAGCTTGAAAGCGAATTACTCAATGGACACGTTCACTGTGCGGTTCATTCGCTCAAAGATTTACCCGTTGAAAATCCTGTTGGTCTCACCATTGGATGTATCCCCGTCCGTGCAGAAGTACGTGACGCTTTGATTTCTGCAAATGGATATACCGTCGCTACACTACCTACAAACGCTTCCATCGGGACCTCAAGCCTGCGCCGCGCTTCCCAAATCCTTTTTCTCCGCCCAGACATAAAAACCGAATCTCTGCGCGGCAACGTGGATACTCGTCTGCGAAAAGCATTGGATAATCAATATGATGCCATCATTCTCGCGGGCGCAGGCTTGACTCGTTTGGGCCTGGATGGGCATGTAACCGAATGGCTGCCATTGGATGTGATGCTCCCCGCGCCTGGACAAGGCGCGCTTGTTGTTCAGTGCCGTGCCGACGATCAGACCACCCTCAGCCTGCTTGCCGCGCTGGACAATGTCTCCACACGAAAAGCGGTCACCGCCGAACGCGCCTTCCTGAGCGGACTCGGCGGAGGATGCTCCGTGCCTGTGGCGGCGCATGCGACATCAAAACAAGCGATTAGATTGACAGGTTTGGTCGCTTCACCTAATGGCAAACAAATGATCAAAGTTAGCGGTCAAGGTGTTGACGCAATAGAACTTGGCAAAGAGCTTGCTCAACAAGCCATCTTGCAAGGTGCAAGTGAAATCCTTGTATTAGGTCCAATCAAATGAAGCGCATTCTTGTCACTCACCCACGCGCGCAGGCGCCGATGTAATTATTACGTATCACGCCATCGAAGCCGCGCAGTGGTTGAAATAACTTTAAACGAATAAAAGGATACTCCAATGACAATATCTAATCTTTCCAGACAGGCGGCTTAATTAAATGGACAACACTACTACCGAAGAAGTTTTGCATCGCACGCTCAATCATTATGCCTTGATTTCTATTAGGGATGCTTACTGGTCTCTATCCACTAAAGAACGTGAAGAGTTTCATAAAAAATGGCTGAGTGGATTACGCGCAGCCGCACAAAAAGTAGATATCTTTCAATCCACCGAAAGCGGCATTGATTTGATCGTCTGGTCTGCTCTTCCTGCCGATGATAACCAGGAAGCGGCTGTGTTCTTCAAGAAATTTGCCATCGCGAACAACCCGTATCGTCACTTGTTGGATATCAAAGACTCTTTATGGGGCTTCACTCGTCCATCGCAATATTCGAAGGCGCGTTCCAGGCAGGAGATCGATCCATTCGCCGAAACTCGCAGACCCTATCTGATCATTTATCCCTTCAGCAAAACCATTGAGTGGTATTTGATGAGCCGCGAGGCGCGTCAGGGCATGATGAACGAGCATATTCGTATCGGCAAACAATACGAGGAAATTAGTCAACTGCTCCTTTATTCCTTCGGATTGCAAAACCAGGAATTTGTCGTTGTTTACGAAACTGAGGATCTAACTCGTTTCTCTGATTTGGTGAACGAACTGCGCGACACAGAAGCACGCCGCTTCACATTGCGCGATACACCATTACACGCCGCAATCTATCATCCCGCGGAAGAAACCCTTGCCTTATGGAAGTAAACGGACGTTTTTTACAAGCATGTCGCCGCGAGTCTGTGGATGTTACACCTGTCTGGTTTATGCGTCAGGCGGGACGCTACATGCCCGAATACCGCTCCATTCGCGAGAAATATACACTGATCGAAATTTGTCAGCACTCTGAAATTGCCGCGCAGGTTACCATGCAACCAGTCCGCGCCTTGGGCGTGGATGCTGCCATCCTCTTTGCGGATATCCTCCTGCCAGTGATTCCACTTGGCCTGGGTTTGGAATTTGCCAAAGGTGAGGGACCCGTTATCGGGTCGCCAGTTCAGACGTTGGATGATGTTCGGGCGATGAAACCTTTCGACGCTGAATCAGATCTCGGCTACGTAATGGACGCGATCCGCATCCTGCGCAGGGCTTTGAGCGGGGTGCCATTAATCGGCTTTTGCGGCGCTCCGTTCACAGTTGCGTCTTATATCATCGAGGGCGGTTCATCGCGCGAGTTTCTCAAAACCAAGACGATGATGTATTCCGCTCCTGAAGT
>CAZJYB010000053.1:0-23116 GCA_964549865.1 uncultured Anaerolineaceae bacterium | reverse complement strand
TTCGCCGGAATGACGTTTTTGCCCCTCATGTGCCGCATGTGCCGTTTGAAAGGCGTGCATGACCAGCTCACGGTCTGCCACCGTGTAGTTTTCAGGCAGCTTCTCGAGCAGCTTTTCCAGCGGGATCGTGGCAGTTGAGGATTTCATCTTCTCTTATAATCATAATTGTACAGGATTTTTGGATCGCAGGTGAACATGGCCATTACGAACAATGTCACAAGATTTTTGGATGCGCACCAGGTGAAATATAGCGTGCATGACCTGCCGCCTGAAAAACTCGGCGCGCTCGAGGCGGCAGAATTCATGGGTGTGCCAGCAGAGCAGGTCTTTAAGACGATCGTGACCAGGCGCGAGAGGGGGAAACCCGTGCTGGCCGTGATCCCCGGCCCGCGTGTGGTGGACCTGAAATCCCTGGCTGTATTTTTAGGTGAGAAAAAAATATCTTTGCCTACAGAAAAGGAGGCGGAAACGCTTACTGGCTTGCAGGCCGGAGGCATATCCCCTCTGGCATTGATCAACAAGGGCTTTCAAGTGGTGATCGATTCGGCGGCCCGGGAATTTGAGTACATTTATATCTCCGGCGGGCAGCGCGGCCTGAATATTCAGTTGCCGGTAAGCGACCTGATCCAATTGACGAATGCCCGTTTCGGGTCGATCAGCCGGGAGGCATAATTAACTTTTGTTTTTCGTCCGCATCCTGCTGCGCAGTGCCGTCCCGACCAGATGAAAAAACCCAGCGCGGCTCCGATGCGCATCAGACTCTTTGGCGATCTCGTAAACCGTGAATGATTTTTCCACCCACAACTTATAAGCTATAATGAAGGACCACTAATTTACAGGAAGGAGGATGTTGTTCCAGATAAAAAAATTTTTTTTCAACGGTCGTGCCCGACCCAACTATTTTTCTCATGGAGGAGAAAATGCGTAAAACCCTATGGATCGTCTCTGTATTGATCGTGGCAGGCCTGATGCTTGCTGCGTGCGCCGGAAACCCCGCGCCCACCGACGGGAGTTCCGTGACTGTCGTTGAAACAGTGATCGTTGAAGTGACCTCTTCCGCGCCGGCAGTTGTGGCGCCGGCCGGCTTTGGCGCCACGCTTGAAGGGGTCAAAGCGCGTGGCAACCTGATCTGCGGTGTTAACTCACAAGTGCCCGGCTTTGGCTACATTGATGCCGATGGTAATTTCTCCGGCTTTGACGTGGATTACTGCCGCGCGCTGGCCGCGGCCATCTTCGGCGATGCCAGCAAGGTGGAGTTTCGTCCTGTGACGGCTGCCGAACGTTTTACCGCCCTGCAGTCCGGCGAAATTGACATCCTCAGCCGTAATACCACCTGGTCGCTGGTTCGCGATACTGAATTGGGTGGCAACTTTGTTCACACCACATTCTACGATGGTCAGGGAATGATGGTTCCCAGCGATAGCGGAATTACCACCCTGGAAGATTTGGCTGGCGGCACGATCTGTGTTCAGACCGGCACAACCACCGAGCTTAATCTGGCAGACGTGATGGCCTCGCTGGGTATTTCCTACACCCCCGCGGTCTTTGAAGATGCCGATTCCACCTTTGCCGCATACGCAGAAGACCGCTGTGACGCCGTGACAACCGACAAATCCGGTCTGATTTCACGCCGCACCGTTCTGGCAGACCCGACCGCGCATGTGATTCTCGATGTGACCATGTCCAAGGAGCCGCTTGGTCCGATGGTTCGCCACGGCGACGATCAATGGTTCGACATTGCGCAATGGACCGTCTTTGCCTTGATCGCAGGCGAGGAATTTGACATTACCTCTGCCAACGTCGATGACGTCAAAGCCAGCGCCACCGCGCCGGAAATCATGCGCCTGTTGGGCGTCGAGGGCGATATGGGCCTCAAACTCGGCCTCGACAATAATTGGGGCTATAACATCATAAAACTCGTGGGCAATTACGAGGAAGTGTACAACCGCAATCTTGGCCCTGAAACCCCCACGTATATTCCACGCGGCTTGAACAGCCTGTATATCGACGGCGGCCTGCTCTATGCTCCGCCCGTCCGCTAGACAGAATTAATGAAGAGAGGGTGGGGAAGTCCCTGCCCTCTCTTTCTTTATCCTGGAGGCTTGTCCATGCAGGAAAGTACAAGGCGAAAAGCAGCGATCCCGTTCTGGCGCGACGAACGCATCCTGAATATTCTGGGTCAGGCAGCTTTTGTTATAGGGCTTGTTTTTTTGGGTTCATTGATCATTCAGAACATGAAGGCGGGACTTTCAGCACAAGGCATCACCATTGGTTATGGTTTTTTAAACGGCATTTCCGGTTTTGATATTTCCGAGACCCTGTTCCCATACAGCCGCACCTCAACCTACTGGCAGGCCTATCTTGTCGGCTTGTTGAACACATTATCTGTCAGTATTGTGGGGGTGATTGCCTCGACAATCCTTGGCGTGGTATTGGGAGTTGCAAGGCTTTCAACGAACTTCCTGATCAACCGCCTTGCGGCGTTCTATCTTGAATTCATCCGCAATCTTTCGCTGCTTGTATTTTTGATATTCTGGTATCTTGCGGTTTTTCTCAAACTGCCGCGGATAAGGGAAGCCATCATATGGCCCGGCCCGATCTTTTTCACGAATCGCGGCGTTGGAATCCCATGGGGAATCCCAAGCGAATCCTATCCGACTTTTCGCCTGATCCTGCTCCTTGGTTTAATCCTCGCTGTGGGCGTTTTCTTCGCCTTCCGTGCCTACGGCAACCGCACAGGACGTGCTCCACTCACCACCTTATGGACATTCCTGACCTTTGTCTTTGTTGCCCTGTTTGGATGGTTCGTTCTGCCTGAAAAACCGCTTATTTTGGATGTGCCTTTTGTTCAAGGTTTGAATATGTCTGGCGGAAAAGTTCTCAGTCCGGAATTCATGGCGCTCACCTCAGGGCTCGTTCTTTATACGTCTGCGTTCATAGGTGAAGTAGTACGCTCCGGCATTTTATCCGTTTCCAAAGGACAGGTGGAGGCCTCGCGCGCCTTAGGCTTGAACGGCTTTCAAACCATGCGTCTGGTTGTTTTCCCCCAGGCTTTGCGTGTGATCATCCCGCCTTTGACCAGCCAGTATCTGAACCTGATAAAAAATTCGTCGCTCGCAATTGCGGTCGGATACCCTGATCTATTCTATATCTCGAACACCATCCAGAACCAAACAGGCCGCGCGGTCGAAATGCTCTCCATGGTAATGGTCACGTACCTCATGTTCAGTTTGATCACATCCGCATTCATGAACTGGTACAACCAGAGGGTGAAACTCGTGGAAAGATAAGATGACACGCACAGATTCAATTCTTCCTCCACTTATGGAACGTTCGGGCATTCTCCGCTGGCTGCGGAAAAACCTCTTTGGCTCATGGCTGGATGCCTTCCTCACCATTCTGGGCGCCTTCATTATTTACTGGGTGCTGAAAGCATTTTTGACGTGGGTATTCACAGTTGCCGAATGGCAGGTCATCTCCGCGAATCTGCGACTGATCCTGATCGGGCAGTATCCTCTCAAAGAGGTTTGGCGGTTATGGATCGGACTTGGCTTCCTGATGTTCCTGACAGGCAATTCTCTTGCGATCTGGGCGCGTAAATCATATTTTGCAACGATCCTTCTGCTTGCCTTTCCAGCTTTGCTGGCTCTCACTTCCTTTGGGGATGAGCCGCGCAAATGGCTCATGATCCTGACCATATCCGGGACGATCGGCTGGGGAATGGGGCGAACCAGGCCTGAGGCACTGGGCAGGATCGTCATATTTGGGTGGGTGATATCCCTGCCGGTGTTTATCCTTCTCACACGCGGGTTCACCTCCCAAGCTGGAATTATGCCGATCGTTGGCACAAATTTGTGGGGCGGGCTGCTGCTTACATTCCTGCTTACCGTGGTCGGCATCATTTTTTCCTTCCCATTGGGCGTTTTACTTGCTTTAGGGCGCAGGTCTCAATTGCCGGTCGTTCGCCTGGCAAGCATCACTTATATTGAATTGGTGCGTGGCGTTCCATTGATCACCATTCTTTTCATGGCCCAGTTGATGCTGCCTCTGTTTCTGCCGCAGAACATGACAATCGATCGGGTTCTGCGTGCGATGGTTGGGATTACCTTGTTCAGTGCAGCCTATCTCGCCGAGAATGTGCGCGGAGGCCTGCAGGCCATCCCCAGGGGTCAGTATGAAGCCGCGCAGGCGCTTGGTTTGAACGGCGCCCAAACAATGATATTCATCATCCTGCCCCAGGCTTTGCGTTTGATCATACCGATCCTGGTCGGACAATTCATTGCTGTTTTCAAGGACACTGCGCTGGTGGCGATCGTGGGTTTGCTGGATCTGGTGGGCATTGCAAAGACCGTGCTGGCGCAACCCGATTTTTTGGGCCTGCAGCGCGAAGTGTACGCGTTCATTTCATTGATCTACTGGGTATTAAGTTATGGCATGTCTTATCTGAGCCGGCAGCTGGAAGAAAGACTCGGCGTTGGTAAACGATGATCCGACAGGAGAGTACGATGACCAAAGAAGGCGAAACCATCATTGCTGTTCAGGATGTCCATAAATGGTATGGGGATTACCATGCCTTGAAGGGTGTAGATATGGAGATAAAGAAGGGCGAGGTGATCGTTATCTTTGGGCCTTCCGGCTCGGGCAAGTCCACGTTTATTCGGACGATCAACAGACTGGAGGATCACCAGCGAGGGCGTATCCTTGTGGATGGTATCGAGTTGAGCCATGACGTGCGGAACATCGAGCAGGTCCGCATGGAAACGGGCATGGTCTTTCAGCAATTCAACCTGTTTCCGCATTTGACCGTGATGCAAAATATCATCCTGTCTCCCATTCAAGTCCGCAAATGGACAAAGGAAAAAGCGGAGGAGGTCGCCATGCAACTGCTGGAGCGGGTGGGGATCCCGGAACAGGCGCATAAATATCCCGGACAACTATCGGGCGGCCAGCAGCAGCGGGTGGCCATCGCGCGTGCGCTAGCCATGCAGCCCAAGATCATGCTTTTTGATGAACCAACTTCAGCGCTTGACCCCGAGATGATCAAAGAGGTGCTGGATGTGATGGTGGAGCTGGCCAAATCTGGCATGACCATGCTGGTTGTAACGCATGAGATGGGTTTTGCCCGCGCGGTTGCCCACCGCATGTTTTTTTTCGATCAGGGTCAAATTGTGGAGAGCGGCGCTCCTCAAGAGATATTCAACGCACCTAAAGAGGAGCGCACAAAATTGTTCCTCTCGCAAATACTGAGTCACTAATGGAAAACATGACTCGCCCCGAAATTAATCTTTCGTGGGTGAGTTTCTTGATAAGACCAAAATGGGACGCTGAAAAACGCAGAAAACGCTGATTTTGCTTTTTATCAGCGTTCATCTGCGTCCAGGTTAAATTTGGGGTTAATTATATTTTCGATTGGAATTCCAGCTTATGCTTGAAATTCTGCGACCAGTTCACCGTTAACCCAAAGGGTGTATTTCCCTTCGGGAAAACTCCCCAGTGGGAAATTCACCTCGAACGGCTCCAGTACCTGTATACAAGCTTTATCTGGGTCTGTGACGGAATAAACATCCACGGCGATCTTATTCTGTGGGTCAGGTTCACTGACCGCCACGCGCAGTCCATGACACGGTGAGGGCAGGTTGCCCTTGAGCACAAGCGTAAATTGAAGCGGGGAACTTTCCATGGTGAGCAGGTCTGTGGAATCCAGAAATACCGTGTCACGTGTAAGTTTTGAATCGCCCGGCTTGGGAGTGTAATCAGCGGATCCCGGATCGGGCGGTTCGTTTCCATTGGATGGGGTGGCCGGTGCACAAGCAGTAAGCGTAATCATCAAGGTGAAGAGAATTAGTTTCATACCAGGACCTCCAGAATTTGTTTTACGTCCTCTCGACGAGGTTTGCATTGAAAAAGTTCCATTAGTAAACGATAAAATCGCCCACATATCCCTTGTTTATCCAAACCGTGTATCTCCCCGGGGAATACACGCCGAACAAAATACCGGCCTCGAATTGTTGAAAGACGTTCTCGCAGTTCTGGTTGAGGTTGACCATGCTGTATACCTCAATAAAGATCTGGTACTGGCTATTGGGCCGGCTCATCTCCACGCGCAATTCATTGCATATGCTGGGCAGGGAACCTAGAAAATTCAATCCCACGCGTGCCGGGCTAAGGTCTGTTCTATCTGAAAGGTCGATCGAGGTCAGGATCACCCCGGCGCGGTGCAAGCCGGTATCCCCTGGTTCTGGCGCGTACGGGTTCTCTTCGGCAACGAGGATGATCGGCCCCTCTGCCGTGGCTGTGGGTTCAGGTGTTGGCGTGGCAGTACACGCAGTGCATATAAAGGCAAGACATAAGAATGCAATTCTTCTCATTTTTCCCCGGGCAGGTGCACGTTCCCGAACAATTCCGGTGCAGCCACATAAATGCCGCTTCCACTGACAGCCAGGGTTCCATCCGCTAAAAAGATCTCGCCTGTTGAAAATATCTTGCGTTCGTCGATCTGGGTTACGCGCGCCTCGAGTGACAGAGCCATGCCAAGTGGAAGCGGTTTGTGATAATTGATCTCCAGGTTTACCGCGGCCACTTTATGCCCGGCGGCCCATACCACGAGTCCCATGGCTTCATCTAAAATGGCGGCGGATGCCCCTCCATGTACGTGTCCTGGAGGACCCTGCTGCGCCTCGTTCAGCGTGAACTCCGAGGTCATGATCCCGTTTTCGTCCACCCACCACGTAAGCCCAATCCCCTGCGGGTTTTCAGAGCCACACACAAAACACCAGCCATGTTCGGGAAGTTTTCGTTTCATACGATGATTGTAATTTGTTTTAGTGCGTCTTACTTGAAGATGGATTCTGCTTCAGCCCGCGCGAAATACTTTCGATACGCGGAAGATTCGTTAAGGATGCCTTTCAGCGCGATAAAGAGTTCCGCCTGCAGATACGGATTCGCGGCCGTCTTTTGCGCGGATAGTTCGACCTGTTCCGCCTCCACCAGCACCTGAACCTGCCCGCCCGCCCCGAGCCACTCCAATCCCATGTGGACCGCGACCTCGCGCGCTGCCATGCCCGCGGCCAGATCCTGCACAGTGGTTTTTCCGTCTTTTTGATTCAATACATACTTGCATAACCCGGCAAGGCGGTTTAAAAAGTCCTCGGGTTTTTCCTCGGCAGGGGAAACAGCAAAAACATGGATCTTCTTTGGTTTTACAATTTCCAACGCTTTGCGCAATTCAAGCGGAGATGGGGGAGTCGTATAAATGGCGAGCTCGTCTGCTTTTGATAATTCGTTGCGTGTTTTGCCCTTTGTTTTGTCGGCGCCTTCCGCCCAAACCAACGTTTTAACATCCAGACGTTCGAACGTTCGAACGTTGAGCCTGTGATCTTCGATCTCAACTTCCGCCTTCTTGACCTGAACTGGTTTTTCTTCCACCACCCTGAATTCGTCGAACTGCAGGGTCACCTGTTTTTCGCCGCGAAACGTGGATGCGCGCAGGGAATAGGCAATATCAAACTTTGTCTCTGGTTCCGGCAATTCTTCGCCGGCTCCGCTCCACCACAGAATGCTTTGGACTGCCCCTTTTTCATCTTCCACTGTCAAACGGAGATGCTCCTTTGCCTTCCCGATCGTTGATACGGACTTTAACTGCACCGCGCGAGTCGCAAAAGTTAAGGAAGGATTCCCCGCCCCAAAGGGAGCAAGCGACTCCAAAACCTCGGCCAGGTCAAGATTCAATTCATCCAAACCAAGCCAGGCGTCGATCTGCAGCGTCGGCTCTTCGTGGCTGCTCTGACCAAGTTGTTTCTCAATGGCTTTACCAAGACCCTTTCTAAATTCAGCCAATTTGTTCGCCGGGAGCGAAAGCCCGGCGGCCATGGGGTGGCCCCCAAACCCGAACAAGATTTCCTTTTGTGTGGTGATGGCTTCTGTGATATGCAGGCCTTCCACCGAGCGTGCGGATCCGCGCAGGGTTCCATCCTCTCCCTCATTCATCAGGATGGCCGGCTTGTGATGACGGTCTACAAGGCGGTTGGCCACGATCCCCACCACGCCGCCGGGCCAGTTGGGGTCAGATAGTACGATCGCAGGCTCGTTAAGCAGAGCCGGTTTCTCTCGTAATTGTGCCTCTGCCGCTTCATATACTTGTGAGGTCAATAACCGTCTTTGTGCGTTCAATCCTTCGATCTGCACTGCAAGCACTCGCGCCCTCACCGGATCTTGCGTGAGCAATAATTCAACGGCAGGGTTTGCATCGCTTAATCTACCGAGCGCATTCAAGCGCGGCGCAAACGTAAAACCGATGGTCTCCTCAGTAAGAGTTTCGAGGTTTGTCCCTGATAGTTCAGCGATCACTTTCAAGCCGGCGCGATTTGTATAACGCAGGGCCTGGATCCCTTTTTGTGCAAGCGAGCGTGTTTCCCCTTTGAGCAGGGCGACGTCCGCGATGAGGCCCAGGGCGACCAGATCGAGGAGGTTTACGATTTCAGATTTTCGATTATCGATCAGTAACGCTTCGGCTAATTTATATGCCACACCAACGCCCGCCAAATTTGAAAGCAAGTGATCTTTCGGCAGCAGTTTTGGATTCACGATCGCGACGGCATTTGGAAGTGTTTCGCCAAGGTCGTGATGGTCGGTGACAATGACATCAACTCCACGTGAATTTGCATAATCAATTGCTTCGTGTGCTGTGATGCCGGTATCGCAGGTGAGAATTAATTTTGTGCCGGTATCTATGATCGGTTTGAGCGTCTCGATATGAACCCCGTGACCCTCCCTGCCGCGGATCGGGATGTAATAAACCACATTTGCACCGAGGGCCTGTAGTGTTTGTACCAATAACGTGGTGGATGTTTGTCCATCCACGTCGAAGTCTCCCCACACACAAATTTTGTCGCCCGCGCGTATCGCCGCGTTGATGATCTCTGCCGCTTTATCAATATCCGGGAATGGAGTGGAAGGCAGTGCATCTGGGTGAAGAAAAGCACGCGCTTTATCAGGGGTGGTGATCCCGCGTCGGAGGAGAGTCTGCGCGATAAGCGGAGGCAGGTTCAGGTCCGCGAAAGAGGCGGGGATTTCCACACGAACAGGGTCGATCCAGCTGGTCATATTCAGGGATTTTAATCGAGTTTGCTGTCATTGTAACTTTTTGAGCTTGAATGGATAATGTAAGATAAGAACCTAATGATCACATTTCATGAGATTTACGAGCGTCACGCAAAGGATGTATATCGATATGTCTGCTGGCTTTCGGGCAGTTCCAATGAAGCCGATGACATCACATCTGAGACTTTTGCCCGCGCCTGGGCTGGCAGGGATGAGATCCGCACGGAAACTGTGAAGGCTTTTCTGTTTACGATTGCGCGGAATTTGTATTTGCAGGAAAACAGAAAAGCCAAACGCATGACGGGATTAAACCCCACCCAGGCTGACCCGAATCCTGGTCCTGATCAATTGGCGGAATCTCACCTTGAGCTGGTGCGCGCCATGGCCGCTTTGCAGGCATTACCTGAAGTGGACCGTGCCACCTTTTTATTGCGAGTTCAACACGAATTGCCCTATGAAGAGATTGCCCGTATTATGCAATTGCCCTTGACAACCGTCAAAGTAAAGATCCATCGTGCCCGATTAAAACTTGCCGCACTTGAGATTGGAGAAAGAGAATGACCGAAAAAATCCCGCAATATGTGATCGTTGATTTGCTGCCTTTGTACCTTGCCAATGAAGTTGGCGAAGAGACGCGTAATTTGATCGAAGAATATTTGAAGAATGACCCTCAACTGGCAAAACTCGCCGATCAGGCGAAACGTGCAACATCTTTGCAGGAGATCCCTGCGCCACTAAACAAGGGGACTGAAATGATATCCTTCAAGAAAGTAAAATGGCTGAACTTCTTTTTAAGTTCTGGAGTGTTTATAACTTCTGCCACTGGTTTGGTGCTCATCTTTGTGATAAAAGGTTTCCCATTTATTTCGCTGGCGCTCTGGGCCGTGGCCAGCTTTCTCTGGTATGTGTTTTACCGAGTGAATCAATAGGCAGGTGGGGAATTAGCCGAATCGAACGGCGACCATCTGGTCGCCGTTTTGCTTTAACTTCTGCTGGAGGATTTGCCAAAGGACGTGTTCTTGATCACGAAAACGAGCAGGCAGGTTCAGGTCTGTAAAGGAAGCGAGGACTTCCAGGGTGGGAGGGTCGATCCAGCGTGTCATGCACTTGATTATAATGGCTGCGATTTCTTTATTCGATCCATTTACGCGTCTTGACTCTGACACACTGTCAGGGTTTATATTAGGCAGGTGATAGATCATGTTCAAGATCGGTGAATTTTCGCGATTGAGCCGTGTTTCCGTGCGCATGCTGCGTCACTATGACCAGTTGGGTTTGCTGAAACCCATGCAAACGGATTCTTTCACGAATTATCGTTATTACTCGGCGGACCAATTGCCGCGCCTGAATCGCATCCTTGCGTTGCGCGACCTGGGCTTTTCCCTGGAGCAGCTCTCGGGCCTGCTGGATGAGGACCTGCCAGCTGCTCAGTTGTCCGGGATGCTGAAGCTCAAACGCGCCGAGGTCGAACAACAAATGCAGGTTGAACAATTGCGCCTGGCGCGGCTCGAGTCGCGCATCCGTCAGATGGACGGGAAGGCCGTTCATGGGATTTACGATGTTGTTTTGCGCGATGTTGAATCGGAACTGGTCGCGTCATTCCGCGAAGTGGCCGTCGATGACGACCGCATTCAACAGATGTTCGAAAACGTGGAGATGCACGTTGCCCAATACGATCAGGCGCGCGCCGATAAGCCTCCCTTCACGATCTATTATGACGATGAATATCGTGAGCAGGATATCGATGCCGAGGTGGCCGTGCCGTTGAAGTATGCGATCCCGGACGGCGAATTGGTGCGCGTGCGCGCGCTGCCGGAACAGTCCGGCCTGGCCAGTGTGGTCCATGTGGGAGAGTATTCAACGATTTATCAGGCTTACAATGCCCTGCTCGGATGGATCGAGGCGAATGGTTATCAAATGAAGGGACCCGTTCGCGAGGTCTATTTGCGCTACAGCGCCGACGGGCTGGGATTTGACCTGCCGCCTACATATCTTGGGGATGATTCGAATCAATATGTCACTGAACTGCAACTGGCGGTTGAGAAAAGATAGGAGAGATGCATGCATTACAAATTGCTTGGCCGCAGTGGTTTACGCGTTTCTGAATTGTGCCTCGGTACAATGACTTTTGGAGATGACTGGGGTTGGGGCGCGCCAAAGGAGGAAAGCCGCAGGATCTTCGATGCATTTGTTACAGCTGGCGGCAACTTTATCGATACGGCCAATAACTACACAAACGGGACGAGCGAAAAATTTCTCGGCGAGTTCATCAAGAGCGACCGCGATCATTTTGTGATCGCGACCAAATATACCTTGAGCGAACGCGAAAGCGACCCGAACTTTGGCGGCAATCATCGCAAGAACATGCGCCGGTCCCTTGAAGGCAGTTTAAGAAGACTCGATACCGACCACGTTGACTTGCTATGGCTCCACATGTGGGATGGAATGACTCCTGTGGAGGAAGTGATGCGTGCGCTGGATGATCTTGTGCGCGCAGGCAAGGTGTTATACGTGGGCATCTCAGACACACCGGCCTGGGTGGTATCACAGGCGAATATGCTGGCAGACTTGCGTGGCTGGTCCCGTTTTGTGGCCTATCAAGGCGAATACAGCCTTGCCAGCCGCACGTCCGAACGCGATATTTTGCCGATGACGAATGCATTGGAGTTGACCCACCTGGCCTGGGGTTTACTCGAAGGCGGCGAGTTGA
The DNA here is from genome assembly GCA_964549865.1 of uncultured Anaerolineaceae bacterium. Classification (GTDB taxonomy): domain Bacteria; phylum Chloroflexota; class Anaerolineae; order Anaerolineales; family Villigracilaceae; genus Villigracilis. Next base: position 11,307 of record CAZJYB010000053.1, on the reverse strand, counting down.
CCGGCAAATATAATTCGCCGTCATCCGAACCGAGGCGCTCGAAAGATACAGGCGAACGGATCAAAACCATTGCAGCGGTATTGATGGATGTTGCAAAAGGGTCTGGGCACACGCCTTCGCAGGTTGCGATCAATTGGGCGCGGCAGAAATTCCATAATATGATCCCCATTATCGGCGCGCGCACTGAAAGGCAATTGACTGACAACCTTGGATGCCTCGATTTTGGTTTGACGAATGAAGAGATCGATCGCTTGAACGAGGCCGCTCGCATTGACCTGGGATTCCCACATTCGTTCCTTGGTTCGGATCATGTGCGCAGTTTGATCTTTGGAAAGACGTTCGACCAGATCCTGAAATAGCAACATGGAAGTTTGGCCGTTATGCAAAATGAACACCCCAGCTTTGGGGGTGTTCATTTTGCATAACATCAATATATGAACTTCGTTAAACAGATTGCGAGAAGTTTTCTCGTATTTACCCTAAAAAGGAGATCAACAATGCAAACGAAAATGCAGTTTCAAAAGAACGCCGAAGTCATTTCGGCGAATGGCGAATCGGTCGGGCAGATCGACCGCGTGGTGGTGAACCGGGAAAATAATGTAGTGACCCATCTTGTTATCCACAGGAGCAGCCTTTTTAACCTTGAGGACAAGCTCGTGCCGGTCGACCTGGTCACAGAGACAAGTCCGGAGCAGATCGTATTGCGTTATGAGGCCGGCGACCTGGAATCCTTTCCTGCTTTCGAAGAGGAACGCATTGTTGACTTTAATGAGGATACTGATAAGCAGCCTCTTGCAGAGGAGCAGGATATGCGCCCTTTGATCTATGGCTCCCCGGCTATTGGCGTCCCATTGGCCACGGCGATCGGTGAAAAATTTAATACCCAGATCGAACAGAACATTCCGAAAGGCACGGTCGCCATGAAGGAAGGTGCCAGGGTGATCACTGCCGATGGAAAACATGTTGGTAACGTGGAACGTGTACTCACCGACATCCCGGAAGAACAGATCACACATCTGCTTATTTCCAAAGGGGTGTTCGCGAAGACGACCAAGCTTGTCCCCATCGATTGGGTGGAGAGAATGAATGAAGAGCAGGTAAATCTCCTCGTCAATAAAGTGTCGATCGATGAATTAGCCGACACTTCCTCTCTCAAGTAAGGAGTACTCCATGACTGCACAATCACGATCTTCACAGAAAACTGGCACGCGCGCCAAGCCGGGCTCTACAGGCAAGGGAGATTATTATCACGTTGAAGTGCTGCCCAAGACGGGCTTTATCACCTTCCGTACGCAGGATGTGGGCAAGCGCGGGCATATCCAACGAGTGGCCGGGAAAAAGTCCAGCGGTGCCTGGGAAACGGTCAAATGGCTGATCGGTAAAGAGGACGCTCACGTACGAGGTGACAAACTTGTGCCGGATACGAAGGGCGCGAAAGATCTGATCAAGGAATTAGGGGCCCAGCCGGTCCATGTGAGCGGCGATCGATTCAAAGCCAGGTCGAAAGCAAAGGCTGGCGGGCGCACGAAGTCCGCGTCGGCCAAAGCAGGTGCGAGTCGCACAGGTAAGCGCAAGGTGCAAACGGCACGAAGCAGAAAGTAGGTAGCTGAAATGGAAGAAATGAATATGTTGGAAAGTGCAAAGGCGATGCCCATGGATCTGCTTGTGCGCGAGGGACTGGCCAAATGCGAAGTGTGTGGTAACGAGTACGATAAATGTTTTGTGGTGCAGATGGACGGCGAAGCTCATGTGTTCGACAGCTTTGAATGCGCCATTCATATGCTTGCGCCAAAATGCGCGCATTGCGGATGTCGCATCATCGGCCACGGCATGGAAACAGAGAGTGCCATGTACTGCTGCGCCCATTGTGCAAGCCAGCATGGCATCCATGAGTTTGAAGACCGTGTTGAAACGGAAAGGAGTTCGGCATGAAACTAAGAGAGATCATGACGCGTAATGTGGAGATCGTTCACCCGGATGATTCCCTGTATATCGCGGCGTGTAAAATGCGCGATCGGAATATCGGGTTCCTGCCGGTCTGCGATGGTGACCGGCTGATCGGTGTATTGAGCGACCGAGATGTTTCGGTACGTGCGCTGGCTGATGGTCTGGAGCCCAACAACCTGGTGACCGGCGACCTGGTGTCTTCCCCTGTGATCTACTGTTACGAAGACCAGGACGTAGAAGAAGCAGCTAAATTGATGGAAGAACATCAGATCCGGCGCCTGGTGATCTTGAACCGTGCCAACAAACGCATGATCGGCGTCGTCTCTTTAGGCGACCTGGCCCTAAACGGCACCAGCGATCTCTCGGGCGAGGTGTTGCAGAGCGTTTCGGAACCGGTGACTTCGAGATAAGTGCGTTCGGGTTTTGCTACACGAGACCCAAGTTGGAAAAATAAGAAAATCCCCGCAGTCATTGTACTGCGGGGATTTGTTTACGAAAAATTATAAACGGGTGTTTGTAAAACCCTGCTTGGCTTTGGATGTTGTTTGATGATCTGCTGGAGTTGTTCCACAGTTTGTGGAGAGAAATATTGCTCGCCTGTTTCCATATCCACGCGCGCGGGAACATTTTCGATAATGTAGAACTGTCCATCTTTGAACAGAGTATAAGTTACTTTTTGTTCGACCAATTTTTCCTGTTTCATGTTTTATTTCCTTTCCTTGTAATCAATCCATTCCGCTGGGTCAGGCTCGTAAAGGGTAATGATCTTGATAATAGGGCGGCTCGGATAACTGCATTGAACGTGAATCGGGCGTTGGGATAACGTTCTACCAAATATTAAGCAACTTGGCCCGTATTTGTCATCAGGATAATCTTCGATGACTACGCCGACGCTAATGGTTTCTCGTATTTCAGTCACGCTGATATCGCGTAAGATGGATTGATCAACGGCGTGTTTCGAGAATTCAAATTCATCAAGAAGAAATTTTGACTGAATGGCTTTTAGCCGTTGCATGAAGAAATTATAGCATAGCGAATTGGGTTGATCTCTGGGTTCATTAGGGGCTAAAGATAAATCCTCGTTTTCGGACAAACAGAAAAAATACTTCTTTCATCGAAATCGTTACCCTCATTTTGTTTCCCTTTCAGAGAGACCCATTAAATATAAAATACCATCCAACCCCAGCATGTTAAGAGATTGCTTTGCAGAAGCCTTGACCAGGGGTTTCGCGCGGAAGGCAATTCCCAGGCCGGCAATGCTCAGCATGGGCAGGTCATTTGCTCCATCTCCCACGGCGATGGTTTGTTCAAGCGAAAATCCTTCGTTTTGTGCAATGCTTGCCAGTAGCGCGGCTTTTCTGGCGCCGTCCACGATCTCGCCGGTCACGCGGCCAGTCAGCAGCCCGTTCTCGATCTCAAGTTCGTTGGCGAAAACATAATCGATGCCCAGCTTTTTTTGGAGTATGCGTCCGAAGTAGGTGAACCCACCCGAGAGGATCACTGTTTTATAGCCGAGCTTTTTTACCGTGCTGGTCAATTTTTCCGCGCCTTCGGTCAACACTAGTCCCGCCGCTACCTCTGCAAGTGTCGTCTCCGGCAAGCCTTTGAGCAGGGACAATCTTTCCGTAAAGCTTTGTTTGAAATCCAGTTCGCCTTGCATGGCGCGTTCTGTGATCTCTGACACCTGTTTTCCGACGCCGGCATGTTTTGCCAGCTCATCGATCACTTCGGCCTGGATCAGGGTCGAGTCCATGTCAAAAGCGATCAGGCGGCGGTTACGGCGATAGACATTGTCCTCCTGATAGGCAATGTCGACGTCAATTTCGTTGGCAAGTACAAGAAATTTGCGACGAAGCGCCGGCAGGTCGGCTACCGGGCCGCTCAGGGAAAATTCAACGCAGGCCTGGCTTTTATCGTCCCCGATCGAATCGAGGGGAACCCTGCCGGAGAGGCGTGTGATCTTGTCTATGTTCAGCCCGTTATCCACCACCACGCGGGACAGGCGGCTGATGTGATGGGCCGTGATCCTGGTTGCCAGTAAAGTGACAATATGCCTGCCCTTGCCTTGCTGCCCCACCCAATGTTCGTAACTTTCCTGTGGAATGTTCACGAATCGAATTGCCAGGCCCAACTCGTCAATCGCTTTTTGGATGGCGTTCGTAACGGCCCCTTCATCTGTAGTGGTTGCGGGGACCTGGATCAACATTCCCAGCGAAAGGGACTCATGGATCACAGATTGGCCGATATCCAGGACGTTCACGTCGAACTCCGCCAATACCTGTGTAATGGTTGCGGTGATGCCTGGCCTGTCTGGCCCTGTGATGCTGATCAATATGGGTTCTCTCAAAATGACCTCTTTCGGATACGTGAAATAAAACTCCCCGATTTTACTTTGATTTGAACTTTAATTCATCCTTAACCCGTCCACAACACGGAGTTAACCAACGCCTCTTATACTTGGGTCAATCATGAACTTGAGAGTCAGAGGTCTTCGGTGCGCATGTTGTACGTATTATTGATCCTCGTGCAACTATGCGCCTCTGTCCTGCTTCATCAGCGGGAGCGGGCAGAGTATCTGAAATATCTGCTCTCAAGTTCATTTTAGAACCTAAAGTTCATTCTTCTTCCCTCCTTTCCAAAGCCCGTCGTGAGACGGGCGGCTTTTGTTAACAAGTACTGGCACCTGTTTTTCGGGGGGTATACTTAAAGGGTCGATGGCGCACCACCTCTGCACACACCTCATCCTAAGGATCTGCATGTGACCACACTCTTCTTCGCGACAGACATTCATGGGTCGGATATTTGCTGGAGCAAGTTCCTCAATGCAGGTAAATTCTACGGCGCCGATCAGTTGATCCTCGGCGGAGACATGACGGGCAAGGCCATTGTGCCCGTCATTCACCAGGGCGGCAAAAATTATCGCGTCACTTTGCTTGAACAGGTGTTTGAAATCACAAATGAAGAAGAACTGGCAGATTTCACGAAGCGCATCCGCAGCCGCGGCTATTATCCTTATATGACGACTCCAGATGAGATGGCCGAACTTGAAAAAGACCCGGGTCGTGTAGACAAGATCTTCCTGGAAGAGGTCTTGAAAGTGGTTCAACAATGGATGGACCTCGCCGATAAAAAACTGGATGGCACGGATATGAAAGTGTACTGCTCGCCGGGTAACGACGATATGGATGAAGTGGATGAAATCGTTCGTTCGAGCCGACGCGTGCTCCTGGTCGAGGGGCAGGTGACCACCCTCAACGGCCACGAAATGATCGCCTCGGGCTGGTCCAACAGAACACCCTGGGACACGCACCGTGAAGAGGACGAGGAGCAGCTTGCAGTGCGGTATGAAGCGATGACGTCCCAGCTGAAAGATCCCCATAATGCCATCTTCAATATCCATGTGCCTCCGTATAGATCCGGTCTGGATGAAGCAGCCGAATTGGACAAGGACCTGCGTCCTGTGCTGGCCGGCAATTCGGTGATCCCGGTCGGTTCCACGGCGTTGCGTTCTGCGATCGAAAAAGTTCAGCCCCTGGTTAGCTTGCACGGGCATATCCACGAAGGACGCGGGGCAACAAGGATAGGCAAAACACTGTGTATCAACCCCGGCTCGATGTATGAGCAGGGTACCTTGCTTGGCGCAATTGTAACGCTTGGAAAGAACAAGATCGAAAATTACGTTTTGACAACAGGGTAATAACAGGACGTCCCGCATTCCAGATCTGAAATGCGTAAATTTTATGAAGAGGAGAATGTTATGAGCAACTTGTTTGTCCGTAAGGCGACCGGCCTGGTCCGTTCGTGGTCGGTCTTCGACGCGTTCGTCTACGCGTTCTTTTCGATCAATATCGTGACATTGGGGTTCTACAGTTTCAGCCAGATGTATTTCTTTGGCGGCGGCATGATCAATGCTTTGGTCCTGAGCGCTGTCTTTTTGATCTTTGAGATCATTGTATATGCCTCCCTGATCGCGGTCATGCCGCGTTCCGGCGGCGACTACGTCTGGATGACACGCATCTTTGGCGGAGGCATTGGCTTCATCCTTGCCATTACGGGTTGGTGGTTCACCCTGTGGTTGTGGACGCCCATCTATGGCGATATTCTGCGTCAATTTGTTCTGACTCCCCTGCTTGGTGTTTTGGGACAGCAGGACCTGGCCCTGTGGTTCTCGGGCAAGGGGACTCCATTATTTGTCAGCACCTTGATCGCAATTGGTTTTGTATCCATCGTGATCGCACTCGGCATGAAGACATATGCCCGTATCCAAAAATATTCCTTCTACGCTGGAATGCTTGGCTTGTTGATCGTGATCGTCCTGCTCTTCAGCGGGTCTCCTGATGCTTTTAAAGCGGGCTATGATGCAAACGCAACCGCCTTGTTTGGCGCACAGCCGGGCGCATATGATGCCACCGTGCAGGCGGGAACAGATGCAGGTGCGACTACACCACTCACAGGTGGCACGATTCACCTGATCTTTCTCACGCTTCCGTGGCTCGTGTTCTTTAACTTGTGGCCGAATTGGGGCGCGACCCTGTACGGTGAAGTGCGCGGTGCCACGGATTACAAACGCAATTTCGCAGGCATGGCCTGGGCGCTTGGCGCGGTCACTGTATTGGGCATCGTCTTCTTTCTTGGCGTTGCAAAAACCATTGGTTGGGATTTCTACATGCAATCCAACGGCGCCTGGTGGAATTATGCGTGGGCTTATGTCACGGATAAACCCCCATTCCCCGTCTGGCCCTATCCCGCCCTGCTTGCAGTTTTCCTTACCAGTAACCGCCTCATTCAGATCCTTGTCATCGTTCTGATGAGCTTCTGGTAGTTTGGCTGGGCCGGCACGTTGTTCCTTTCCTCCACGCGCGTGATTTTCGCTGCCGCGTTTGACCGTCTGCTCCCTGAGAAGGTTGCCGAGTTGAGCCCACGCGGCACTCCCATCAACGCGATGTTGCTGATGGTGGTCCCTGCGGTGATCGTTTCATATCTCTATGCCTACAACGTGGGCGCGGCTCCCGATGGCACGGGCGGTTTCTATACTGCAACGCTCGCCGCCACACAAGGTATTGCGATCATGTACTTCGGTACGGCGATCGCCGCGATCGTCCTGCCTTACAAGAAGAAGGCACTCTTTGATGCTTCTCCCATCGCGCAGATGAGAGTCGCGGGGATTCCACTGATCACCATTGCCGGCCTGATCTTTGGCGGGTTCCTTGCCTTCCTTCTCGTGGAATGGATGTTCGACCCCTGGCTTAACACAGGCGGCGAAGGCCCCGGCTTGTATGGCATCAGCTTCAAGAATACAAATTCCATCATCTTCCTGCTGGTATGTTACATTTTGTCAGCGGCCATTTACTATGGCTTCAAATCCTATCGCAAGAAGAGCGGTATCGATCTTGACAAGGTACAGGCTGAAATCCCTGTTGAGTAATTAATTAAATCTGCCACACCGTTCGTCCGCAGGATCGCTACGCTGATGCCGGGAAGCTTGGCGGCACGAACGGTGTGGCTAAAATCGAAGTGAATTCATGCAAACCAAACAACCCGAGATCGTGATCGAGATGAATCGTTTGATCGATGCCGCGCGCGCGCAAAACATCCATTTACGCGCGATCGGCGGCCTGGCTGTTCAAACGCATAACAAGGGCGATCACGCCATCTTCATCCGCGAATACCCGGACCTTGATTTCGTGGTGCAGAAAAAGCAGCGACTTGAGTTCGAAGCCTTCATGCAGGAAACCGGCTTTGTCCCCGATAAACGATTCAATCTGCTTAATGGCACCCATCGCCAGATCTATCACGATCAGGAGACCGGCTTGCGCATCGATGTTTTCGTCGGTGATTTCGAAATGTGCCACAAGATCCCCCTCGAAGACCGCCTGCATCTGGATCCGATCACGATCCCGCTGACCGAGTTGTTTCTATCGAAGGCCCAGATCGTCGAGTTGAATCGCAAGGATGCACTGGATATCACGTCCATCCTTCTATATAATGAAACAGGCCAGGATGACAATGGCAAGATCAACCTGGCCCAGATCGCCCAACTCTGCAGTCAGGATTGGGGGTTGTACAAAACCACCTCGATCAACCTGAAACGCGTTGAAGACCTGCTGACAGACAAAAGCCTGAACCTCTCAAAGGATGAGCTCGATCTGGTTCTGGGTCGTGTACGACAGATCCAGCAGACATTTGAAGACATGCCGAAGTCCATGCAATGGCAGATACGCGACAAGGTGGGCACGCGCGTGCGCTGGTATGAAGAGGTTGAGGAAGTGGCACGCTGATCCTGTGGTTCGGAGCACATCATGTCTGTCGTTGAAGAAGCCGTATCCAAAATCGAGGACTGGAAGGGGAAGGATATCGACATCCAGCCTCTTTCAGGCGGGTTGACCAATTCAAATTTTAAAGCGATCGTGGATGGTACGCCTTATTTTATCCGTGTACCCGGGGAAAGCACTGAGCTTCTGGCAATCGATCGAAACAATGAATATCACAACAGCAAAGCAGCGGCACAAGCAGGGGTGGGGCCCCAGGTCCTTTATCATCTACCCGAATATAACGTCATGGTTCTGAAATTCCTCGATGGAGAGACCATGTCGAAGGATTCGCTGAACGCGCCGGGCATGCCGACGCGCATGGCCCAGGCCATCAGGAAATTGCACGCTGGTCCGCGTTTCTTAATGGACTTCAATATGTTCCGCCTGATGGAGTATTATCTCAACTTATGCAAAGAGCGTGGCATCAAGGTCCCGGATGGTTATCTGGACCGGCGAGAAACCATCTCCCAGATCGAAAAAGCGATGTCCGTTAACCCATTACCAACCGTGCCATGCAATAATGACCTGCTTGCAGAAAATTACATTGATGATGGAAAGAACCTGTGGTTGATCGACTATGAATACAGCGGGAATAATGACCCCACCTTTGAACTGGGGAACACCTGCCAGGAAATGCAATTTAATGACGAACAGATTCGCGAAGTGTGCTCTGCTTACTTCGGGTCTGCCTCCACTGCGATGATCGCGCGCATGAAATTGAACATGATCATGTCCGACGTGGGCTGGGGGTTATGGGCTGCGATACAAGCCAGGATCTCGAGCATCGATTTCGACTTCTGGGGCTGGGCCATCGAACGCTGGGAGAGGGCTGTCCAAAAAATGGATTCGACGGAATTCCCTGTTTGGTTAAAGGAAGTACAATCGAAGTAGCATGACGAAAAACGTTCGATTGATCTTTGCGATCATCATCCTTACGGCTTCGATCTCGCTTTTGGTTTGGGGATATACACCTAATCCACGCGAAACGCAGGTGCGACCCATTTCATCCGGGGAAATGCAGCTTCCATAGGGCTTTTCGGGGGCTTCGCGAAACATCCTTTAGGGCAGCCCCTGAAAGAGCAGCAGTGAATATGATGCAAAGTCTTTTTTCTCCTAAAATTATGTTTTTACTTGCCTTGCCCCTTGCCGTCATTGCATGTAATGTAACCGCACCTTCCGCTTCTGAGCCGCCAGAAACATTCCCTATATCAATGCCCACGCAATCTGTAAGCGTCCCGGAGATCCAACCAACACAGGTCATCGCGGTACCTGCCATCCCGGAGACGCGCCGCCTTACTTTGGAATATCCATCCAGGATGCGCGCGGGCGTGGAGGGCGATGTTATTCGTTTAACTTTGGAAGTGGACGATCTTGGCAACGTCACTCCGACGGCTCAACTCGATGGAAATGTCGTCATTGACGAAACGATCGAGATCCCAAATTTGTATGAAACGCATAATGTGACTGCTGAGGCGCGGCTTGACCTCGCAGGCATGCAAGTCCAACCCGCAAACTCCGTTTTTGAACCGTTGAAGCCCGGGCAGTCCGTCACGTTTTACTGGAGCATTCGTCCCCCGCAGCCAGGTAAATATCGCGGGACCATCTGGCTGCATTTGAACTTTAGAGACAAGTCCACGCGAGAAGAGAGCCGAATTGCCGTTTCAGCTCAAAGCGTCGAGATCGAGGCAGTGGATTTCTTCGGCTTATCTGTCAATCTGGCGCGTACGTCGGGTGTCATTGGGTCAGTCGTTGGTGGCCTCCTGGGATTTCCGTTTTTGGAACAGATCCTCAGGTTTTTATTTGGAAAGAGAAGATCGCGCGAAAAATAACGGGGCCTCGCAGAGTTTCCATCAAATTCTCTATGGTACAATTCGGCGGTTGTTGCTCAATATTACACAACGGAGTGACTTATAATGAACGAGTGGCTTTATGTGGCGTTGTTTATTGTTGTTGGGACGATCATTCCCGTTGGGGCCATTGCCGCGGGCTTCATCCTCGGGCCGAAAAAGCCTAATCCAGTTAAACAATCAACTTATGAATGCGGCATCGAGCCTGTGGGGGACGTGTGGGTCCAGTTCAAGGCGCAGTATTATATTTTTGCGCTGGTCTTCCTTGTCTTCGATGTGGAAGCGGTTTTTCTATTTCCATGGGCCGTGAAACTCGGCGGGCTTGGGATGTTCGCCGTTGTGGAAGGCATCATTTTCATCACCATTCTCATTGTCGGCCTGGTCTATACCTGGCGCAAGGGAATGCTGGAGTGGGCTTAAAGAATTGTCATTAAGAGAAAAGGCTGATCGGATATTTTCCTTTCAGCCTTTTCTTTGTGTACAGGAGTAATGCATGAGTTTTTGGAATGACCCTCTTAAAGTCACCGCGGATTGGCTCGAAGGTTTGCTGACAGGCTTCGGCCTGAACGCGGTCTTTGCGCATGTACTTGTGGTTTTCCTTGGCATTCTCGTGCTGCTCTCGTTATTAATGGTGCTGGATATTTTTCTCGTATGGTTGGAGCGCAAGGTGGTAGCCCGCTTCCAGGATCGTTTTGGCCCGAACCGCGTGGGTCCGTTTGGGCTGATCCAGCCGTTTGCAGACATTATCAAGCTCATTATCAAGGAAGATACCACCCCGGATGGTGCCGATAAGGTGGTGTACAACATCGCCCCGATCCTTTCGATGATGTCCGTGCTGATCTTGTGGGCCGTGGTGCCGATCGCTCCCGTCATGCTCGGCGTGGACTTAAATGTAGGTGTGCTCTTCCTCGTTGCAGCGGGCGCACTGGGGGCACTCTCCATCATCATGGCCGGCTGGTCTTCGAATAATAAGTTCGCCTTGATCGGTGGGTTCCGCCAGGTGGCGATGATGGTGGCCTTTGAAATTCCCATGCTCACCATGCTGTTGATCCCCACGATCTTTGCAAGTTCCATGAACATGAACGCAATTATTATGGCGCAGGATACCCTCTGGTATTTTGTGCTTTCGCCGCTCGGCGCGCTGATCTTCCTGATCGCGGCCATTGCCGAGTTGGGACGCGCGCCCTTCGACCTGGCCGAGG
>CAZJYB010000052.1:0-23293 GCA_964549865.1 uncultured Anaerolineaceae bacterium | reverse complement strand
TATTGACCCCATTAGGCGGTTTGTTCAATGGGAGTTACGGAACGTTTCTCGTATTAACCACTTTTTCACTTCTTAGCTACGGATTAAGCCGCACAAGATATTATTCGATTGGGGCCTATTTATTCACTTATTCATTTACATCCGTCGCCTACGTTCTAATACTTCAGGGATCGGCCAGCAGTGTTGATGCGGCAGTTTCCACAATTGTGCATATTTCACTGGTGCTTGCCAGCGCGTTGCTGCCACGGGGCGGCTTTGTATTGCTCGTAGTTCTTTCCACTTTTGCAACATTTGCAAGCCCACTCTATTCAAATGTACCACCCAACGAAGTGGACAATATCCCAAGAACGGGCGGAATTGTCCTGGTATTGGGTGTGATCCTTTACGGTGTTAATGCATTCCTTGCCAACCTGGAGCATGCCCGCCTGAACGAATTGCAGGGTACAAACCTCGAACTTGAAGATATAAAAACGAACCTGGAACAACGTGTGGAGGAACGCACCAATGAACTTCAGAATGTGAATCTCCAGATCGAACATCGCGCTTTGAGGCAGCAGGCGATTTCTGAAATATCACAAAGTATTGCCACAAACGCAAACCCAAGTTTGCAGGAACTGCTCTCATTCATTACAAGGTCGATCAGTGAAAAAACCGGTTATTACCACGCGGGCATCTTTCTGCTCGACGAAAAGAGGGAATACGCGGTACTACGCGCGGCAAACAGCGCGGGCGGAAGAAGAATGCTGGAACGCCGTCACCAATTGAAAGTAGGTGGAACGGGTATCGTAGGCTATGTTTCTCAAGGCGGGCGACCGCGCATCGCTGTGGATACAGGCACAGACGCAGTCTTCTTTAATAACCCGGACCTTCCTGAAACACGCTCCGAAATGGCGCTTCCATTGAAGGTGGGAACACGGGTGATCGGCGTTATGGACGTTCAAAGCACGTCTCCATCCGCATTCAACGATGAAGATGTTACCGCCCTGAGTACGCTGGCCAATCAGATCGCGATGATTATCCAGAGTTCGCAACTCAGGGAGGGAGGCGAGCAAACACTGTTGCTGTCCAACAGACTGGGTGCGCAACTGGGTCGCAAAGATCAACAGAGTGGTTTCTCCTATCTTCCAGATGGAACCCTGTCATCTGCCATCGAAATTGACAGCTCGCTTGTGGATAGAACCCTCGAATCGGGTGAGATCGTTGTAATGGATCAGTTTTCAAAGGCGGCTGTTCCGATCCTTGCCATACCGGTGAAACTGCGCGACCAGGTGATCGGCATTATCCATATTGAAGCAGCAGATGCAAAACGCAAATGGACGGAAGACGAGATCGCGATGGTACAGGCAGTTGCGGAGCGCGCGGCACTGGCGCTGGAGAATGCAAGGTTGTTCGAAGCAACCGAAAGACGCGCCACGCAGGAACGAGTAGTGGCAGAGGTGACTTCTCGCATCGGCGAGTCCAACGACATGGAGCGTATTTTGCAAACCACAATACAGGAATTGGGGCGCACACTGGGCGCTGCCCGTACTTTCATTCAGCTTGGTGCGCCACTGTCTTCTGACAATGGCAATGGCTCAGATCCCGATGCAGAAGGCCGGGAGGAATAAAAAATGATCCTCACCCGAAAAATCCTTGTCCCGTTCCTGGCATTGTTTGCGCTACTGCTTCTTGTTTTGCTTGGCTACATTTACATTACATTTCAAACATCAAATACCGAGGAAGAGCAACGGGCGCTGTTCACTCTAAATGAAACTTTTAGTTCAGAAATTGAGAACCAGGAAAAAATTGCATTAAGCCTGGCCCAGGAAATCGCAAACAATCCGCAGATCCAGGCATCCTTTGCAAGCCAGGATCGCGAGGCGCTGCTCGCCCTGACAGCGCCCATGTTTGAACGCATGCAACAATTCAATATCAACCAGATCCATTTCCATACTCCCCCGGCCCTGTCGTTTCTCCGCGTACACGATCCGGAATCGTTCGGTGATGATCTTTCCAGTTACCGACAGATGGTTGTCGATGTAAACACGAACCGGCAACCTCTTGTGGGTTATGAAGCAGGCAGCAGCGGGTTTGCCGTTCGCGGCATTGTTCCCGTATTTCATCAGGAAAATTATGTTGGCTCGTTGGAAGTAGGCATTGATGTAGGAAAGACCCTGCTGGAACATCTTGTGGAGAAATATGGGAACGAATGGCATATTCTGCTGACGCAAGAGATAGTGCTGACTTCTGCTCCTGAGTCATTACCAAACTATCAGGATGGCCCGATCACAGATTTACTTGCGTATGCATCCACAGAAGATGAGCCGGTCTTTAACGATCCAGATGCTTATGTCAGCGCCCTTAATGGCGAAAGCGTTACCACACATAGAAACGTCAATGGACGCGATTATGCGATCATCTCAAGACCACTGATCGATCATTCCGGAAAAACAGTGGGCGTATTTGATATCGTTGTAGACCGCACAGACCGCACCGCACTGCAAAACAACAGATTGTTAATTGGCGGCCTTGCCGGTTTGCTTGTTTTCGTACTCGGTAGTCTTGGCATCGCTTTGATCACAACCCGTGCTCTCCAACCAATTCGCAGCCTGACAACTGCCGCGACAGAAATTTCGGGCGGCAACGCATCCAGACAATTTGAGATTTCCTCCAAAGATGAGATCAGCGACCTATCAACGGCATTTAATAATATGGCAGCACAACGACGAGAAGCGATCGGCATGCTTGAACAACGCGTATCAGAGCGAACGCGCGACCTGGAACGTCGTACGCTTGAACTGGAGACGATCTCGGATATGGTGCGTGAAATATCAATCATTCGGAACCTGGATACACTCCTGAATGTTTCTGTAAACCTGATCCGTGAAAGATTCAACTATTATCATACGGGCATTTATCTGGTGGATGAACGCGGTGAATATGCGAACTTGCAAACAGCAAGTGGCGCCGCAGCCCAACAAATGATCGAGCAGGGATTTAAGCTGAGAATAAGCGAAATGGGGCCTCTGGGAATAGCATTGCGCTCAGGCCAGGCCCATGTTTCCCTGGACGTAAAAGGAAAGCTGCGATCGCGGGCTATGGCGGCCCAATCCCTTTTTATGAACCGACTCTCAAAGCACGCGAAACCACCCTTGCAGGAGGACGAAGTACTGGACAACAACCCCCTTTTGCCTGACACAACGACAGAGATGATTCTGCCGTTACGGATCCTGGGTGTCACCATTGGGGTTCTGGATATTCATTCAGATCAAGCCATCGTCTTTGAGGACCGCGATATACGCACGTTACAACTGTTTGCAGACCAGCTGGCGGCGGCAATTGAGAACACCCGTCTTGTGCAGCAGGTGGAAGGCACAGTAAGAGAACTGAGCAAGACGAATCGTGCGCAGACTCAAAAGGCCTGGCAGACGGCAGTTGAGGAACAGACAATCTCATCGTACGAATACGATGGACAACAGGTCCGGCCAGTTCCCCAAAACCTGCCGGATGAGTTAATGAAGGAATTGGAAAGTGGAAGGGCAGTCGTTGTAAAAAATGACACCACTCATGGCGAAAAGGAAACACAGAATACCCTGCTGGTGCCTCTTATGGTGCTAAACCAGCTGATCGGCGTGATCGGGCTCGAGCAGGAAAATCCGACTCGCAATTGGACAGAAGAAGAGATCGCGGTCGCCGAGGCCGCCGCCAACCGCGCAGCACTTACATTGGAAAATGCACGCCTCCTGGCGGAAAGCCAGCGACGAGCAGTTAAAGAACGCACCATCTCTGAATCCACAGCACGCATCGGCACAGCACTAAATGTCGAGAATATTCTCGACATTACTGCTGAGGAATTGGAACGAGTACTTGGCAGTTCAGAGGTGATTCTGCAGATCAACACTGAATTACGGCCGTCATTGGAAGAATAATTTCTGGATAACATACATGGCACAGTCTCAAACTCCCTCTTCTGAAGCCCAACGAGAATCGCGTAACGCTGTCGCGATCGGAATTATCACTGCTTTAATTCTCGGCGCTGTGGCATTCTATGCTGCCGCAAGCAATTCAACGGCCCAACTCTGGTCGATTTTGCCGATCTTCTTTGCTGCTCTTATCCAAATCTGGCTTTCCGCAACCGGGAGGCACATCATTGGAAGCATTATTTTGATGAGCGTGGTTGCGCTTCAAATAATTATCTCTCCATTGATTGAAAGTGGGCTGGGAATTCCAAATGCCGTTGGCGCAATTGCGTTGATTGGCACGATCGGGTTTGCAACATTACCTCGTCAATATATTGGACGCATGCTGATGGCCGGCCTGCTTGTTGCCGTTACAAGTGTGCTGCTTGATTTATTTGGTTCAATGAACAGGCCCCAAGCCAGCACCATAGAATTACGCTGGATATTTGCCGCTCTTGTTCTTGTGATATTCATTCTCTTGTTCATTCGGAATTTTCCCGCTCTTGATATTCGCACAAAAATTGTATTGGGCATCCTGGCGACAGGAGGGGTTGCACTGGTGGTCCTTGCACTTTTTGCCGTGGAACGGACCGGAAGAATTACCGATTCACTTTCACAACGACTTGAAACCAGCGTAAGTTTGTTTGCGGAGGAACAGCTGGTCAATACCTTATACACAGAGGCCAACCTGGTAAACCACTTCTTTGAGCAAATAACAGAAGAAGTGGAAGGGCAGGCCGAATACCGTACCTCGCTTCAAACCGAGCGGGCCAGCCTGAGCCAGGGGACATATTGGAATGCTCAACAAAGCCTCTTCCAGCTTCCCGGTGGGCAATTTGGAAATTCATCGAATGATGTCTCATCCGTTTTCATTCCGGTCAATACACAATTGAACGAGACAATATTTGCCGAGTTGAACACTTCTGCCTATCTTGATTTCTCGGTCCCCAAGGTGTTGGAGGCGAATCCATCCATCCTTGCCATTTACTATATTAATACCAAAGGGATTACGCGGTACTACCCCAACATAAATCTCGCATCGTTATTGCCGCCGGATTTTGATGCAACCAAGCGACCATACTACGAGATCACCTCACCTGTATTTAACCCCGATCGCCTTACGCGTTGGACCATCCCTTATGTAGACGCAACTGGCGGTGGTCTGGTAGTGACAGTGGCATCACCGGTTTACTTTGGAAATGAATTCAATGGCGTGGTCGCTGCAGACATACAATTATCCCGCGTCACTGAACAAGTGTCTTCAATAAAGATTGGCGAAACCGGCTATGCGCTGATGCTCGATGACGCAGGGCGCATTATTTCGATGCCCCCTGCCGGATATCAAATGTTCGGAATAAACCCTGCTGAATTTTCGGCAGAGGAATTTTTCAAGCAAACAGTTCTTGGAGAGGGCCCGGAAGATCTCGGTGCGGTCGTGCGCCGCATGGTGGATGGCGGCACAGGATTGAGTATCATTCAGGTAAATGGTATGGATACATACATTTCCTATTTACCCATAGAATCCAACGGATATAGCATTGCACTGGTGGTTCCTGTATCGGAGATGCAGAGTGCGATCACCACCGCGCGAGCCGAGACTCAAAATCAAATCCAATCCGCCACCCAACTGGCGGCAATCATCTTCATTAGTTTGCTGTTTTTCGCGATCCTGATCAGCTTTGGGATCGGCCGCGCTATTGCGGCGCCTGTGATCCGTTTGACCCAAACCGCCAACCAGATCGTTGCAGGAGATCTCACTGCACGAGCCAACGTTGACTCCCCGGACGAAGTAGGAACATTGGCGCAAGCCTTTAATACAATGACATCCCGTCTGCGGGAAACACTCACAGGATTGGAACAACGCGTGCAAGACCGCACTTCCGATCTGGTTGCGGCCAACGAGAAGATCGAGCGGCGCGCGAAACAATTTGCCAGCATTTCAGAGATCTCGCGTGTGATCAATCAAACACAAGGCCTGCAGGATCTGCTTCCGCAGATTGCACAGGTGATCAGCCAGCAATTTAATTTTTATCATATCGGTATCTTCCTTTTGGATGCAAACAACGAATATGCCGTTCTGGTTGCAACAAATAGTGAGGGTGGGCAGAGAATGCTCGATCGCGATCACAGACTAAAAGTTGGACAAGTTGGCATTGTAGGCAACGTTGCAGGAACATCCCTGCCGCGTATCGCCCTCGATACCGGGGCTGATGCCATCTACTTCAACAACCCAGACCTCCCTGAAACCCATTCCGAAATGGCCCTGCCACTATTTCGTGCAGGCCGACAAATAATCGGTGTTCTCGATGTCCAAAGCACAGAAGTAAATGCCTTCGGCCAGGAGGATATCCAGGTCCTCTCCACGCTGGCCGAACAGGTTTCTGTGGCCATTTCGAACGCCCGTTTGTACGAAGAGACTCAAAAAGCCCTGGTTGAATCTGAAATGGTATACCGCACTGAACTGCGCAGCGGCTGGCAAAAGTTTGCAAAGACGTTAAATCTTGCCGGTATTCGTCGCAAAAGGGCGAAGTCGATCCTCTTAAGCGAACCCCTTGATATTCCCGGGTTCGACAATGTCTCGGGCATCGGAAATATGTATGAAGTGAAGGCGGAAAACAATAGCAAGGGATCGCAAATTACGCTGCCAATCAAGCTGCGTGGAGAAGTGGTCGGTGCATTAAGCCTGAGTTCAGACGAAAATCGTGAATGGACAACAGACGAACGGGATATCATCAGCGCGATCGTTGAGCGCGCCGCTCTGTCAATCGAGAGTTCGCGCCTGCTTTCAGAGAGTCAAAAACAGGCGGCAAAGGAACGCGTCATCGGCGAAATAGCGGCGAAGGTCAGTTCTTTCACCAACCGCGATAATATATTGCAGGCCGCCGTAACAGAGATCGGGCGTGCCATGCCGGGCACTGAAATCATCATTCAACTGGAAAATAAAAACGGCAAAGGAAATCCATCATGATCAGGACCTGGCTTTCAGACTCTGAAGATAACAATCCGTCATTCATACAAATGACGCGGAATATCCTGGTCTTTACAATTGCCGCCAATCTGGCGATTCTTCTGCTTGTCAGCGGCGGCATCTTTCAAAGTACCCGGAACCTGAACGCGACCCTTGCGCTTACCATAACAGCCGTGCTGCAGGTTGCCTCTTTAATACTTACCTTAAGGGGCAAACCTGCCATGGCAAAGGAGGTCGTACCGGTTGCATTGCTGCTTGCAGTCACATCTACGGCTGCCAGCGGCAACGGGATCCACGATATATCCATGCTGGGGTTTCCGGTTGTACTGGTGATCAGCGCATTGTTATTAAGACATAATTCCATCTTCCTGACCACCCCGCTGGCAGTGCTATCCATAGCGTATCTGGCTTATGCCGATATGACTGGCATCAACAAATCTCCAATCGCAGCCAGCACTGGAATAGACGATGCGCTCATAGGCGGTGTTCTGATTGTGACCATATCGATTCTGCTCCAGATTCTCATCACACGACTGAATACAAGTGTTCTCGAAGCACGCGAAAACGAACAGGCACAAATAAAAGCCAATGAAAATTTATTGAGCCTTCAAGAATCTCTTGAGAACCGTATCATGGAACGCACGGCCCAGCTAACCGCGGCCAACAGCCTGAACGAGCGCAGTACCAAACAGTTCCAGATCACTGCACAGATCGCACGTCTGATCGCAAATATCCGTGACGTTGCCGAACTTCTGCCATCCATTGCGGTCATTATCAGTGAAAGATTTGGGTTTTATCATGTTGGCATCTTCTTGTTGGATGATTCCAAACAATATGCGATCTTAAGTGCCGCAAACAGTGCAGGCGGACAAAGAATGCTCGAACGCGGCCACCGTCTGCGCATTGGAGAAACCAGTACTGTGGGATACACGGCGACCACCGGCCAGGCCCGCGTTGCACTGGATGTTGGAATTGATTCGGTTTACTTTAGCAACCCGGATCTGCCTGAGACTCGTTCCGAGATCGCGCTGCCCCTCAAGCTCGGCGAACTTCTCATCGGGGTATTGGATGTGCAAAGCATTGAGCCAAATGCATTCATTCAAGAAGACATCGAAACACTCATCACACTAGCAGACCAGGTTGCGATTGCCATTCGTAACGCGCAACTTTTACGTGATACACAGGCCGCCATCGCAGAAAGCCAGATGCTGTTCGGTAACTACATCAATAAGGCATGGAGATCCGCATCGCAGGCTGATTCAAAACCGGGCTATCGATTTACCGGTTCAAACCCGATCCCCCTTGAAAATCGGTCATATACAAAGGAGGTCCGTAGTTCTCTGGAAAGTGGAGAGGTCGTTTTCAGGGAACCTCAGAAGGGAAAAGGCAAGTCTGCACTCGTCGTCCCAGTCAAGCTGCGCGACGAGACCATCGGCACCATCAGTGTGAATTTACCGGAAGGCGGCAAATTGGATACGGACAATGTGGATATCGTGCGCGCAGCATCAGAACGCATTGCCCTGGCCCTTGAAAATGCGACATTGCTTGATGAATCCCAGCGACGGGCGACAAAAGAACGAACCATCGGCGAAATTTCAGCCAAGATCGGTGGCCTGGTAAACATCGAGAACATCCTGCAGACCGCCATACAGGAACTCGGAAATACGCTTCCGAACACGGATATCGCCATTCAATTCACTGCAGATAAATCCGGGCAAATTCCATAGCCCAGGAGAATCATATGATTTCGAAGATACTGGATTTTTTCAGAAGCGCAGAGGACAATGAACCGTCATTCATCAGAATGACGCGGAATATCCTTATATTCGTGATGATAATTATTGCTGCCCTCCTGCCTCTCGTTACCGGCCTGACCGGTGAAACCGCAAGAAACCCAATTGCATTTGCGACACTCTCGATCACACTTGTACTTGAAGGCATATCCTTGTTTTATGTTCTGCGCGGCAAAGTACTCATGGCAAAAATTGTTGTTCCGTTGGCGCTGATCGTCACTGTGACGATCATATCGCTCAACACAAATGGCCTTAAGAACACCGCGATGGTGGGACTGCCACTTATCCTGGTCATCTCAGCCATCCTCTTGGGAAGGCGCGCGCTGTTTGTCGCCACACCACTCGCCATTGTCGCAGTCATAATCGTGGCTGTGGCCGATTTGAACAGTACCATTGAGATTGTCCCCGCCGGGCTTGATGATGCAATCATTATCCCGGTGCTCTTGCTCGGATGCGGAGGCATCATTCAATTTTTAATCACCCGACTGGACGAGAATATTCGCAAAGCCCGCGAAAGCGAGCGCAGCTATATTCAGGAAAATCGCGAGCTGGCAGAGTTGAGATCAACGCTCGAAGATCGGGTAGATAACCGTACGATCGAACTTGAGAAAGCGAATAATAACAATGAGCGCCGCGCACGCCAATTTGAAACGGTTGCACAGGTGGCGCGCGTGATCTCGAACATTCAGGACCTGGAAACACTGCTGCCCAGAATTGCCCAGGTGATCAGCGAACAATTCGGTCATTACCATACCGGTATTTTTCTGCTGGACGACGCGGGCCAATATGCCGTCTTACGCGCCACAAACAGTGAAGGTGGTCGTAAAATGCTTGCCAGAGACCATAAATTACTCGTCGGACAAACCGGCATTGTCGGATCTGTGACCGCAACGGGACAGCCCCGTATCGCACTGGACGTTGGAGCTGACGCGGCCTTTTTCGATAATCCCGACCTCCCGAACACTCACTCTGAAATTGCCCTGCCTCTTCGTATTGCCGGCCAGATCATCGGCGCGCTCGATGTGCAAAGCGAAGAGCAGAATGCCTTCAAACAAGATGACATTGCAGCCCTGTCCACCCTGGCAGACCAGGTCTCCATCGCCATCCAGAATACGCGGGCATTGGAAGAGGCGCGGAAATCCCTGGCGGAAGCGCAAAGCACTTACGGCGAAACAGTTCGTGAGGCCTGGAAAGTGATGCGCCCGCAATCTGTCACAAAAGGTATTCAATTAATTGACTCGTCGATTGGCCCGTTGGAAAAGCCGCTTGAGGAAGAATTCTTCAAGAAAGCGGTCGAATTGGGCAAGACGACCGTCTCTATAGAGAGAACCGGGACTCTTGCAGTACCCATTCGCATGCGCGGACAAGTGATCGGTGTCATGAGCCTTAACAATGACAAACAATATAAATGGACAGAGGACGATGTGGATATTGCGGAGGCCGTGGCAGAACGCCTCTCACTGGCCATTGAAACAGCATCTTTGTTGCGCACTGCCCAACATAGAGCGGATATCGAAAAAGTTACCACCGATATCGGCACCAAAATAGGTTCGTCATCCCGCTTTGAAACGATCCTACAAACCGCGGCCCAGGAACTCAGCAAAGCACTTGGCGGGTCGGATGTCCTCGTGCAGATTGAACCCGTGGCGTTAAAACTGGGCATGGCGGAATAAGGCAGAGAAGAGTCGATATCATGAGCGAACAATTATCGTTGCAAAACGCCCAAAGGCATGTAGATCGCGAAGCCCAGCGACGCAGAAGAACGATCACCGTCAGTTTGATTACCAGCTTTCTGTTCCTGGCAATAACAGCGATCTTTTTGCCTCAGTTATTAACATCGGAAACGCCAAATTATGGAGGGCTGGCAATAACGATCCCGATTTCGATCATCGGACTCACCAGTGCCTTATTGGCGTGGAGAAATCAAACCACTGCCGCAGGTTATCTTTTGCTGGGAACAATCCTGCTTGTAGCTCTGGCCTCTCCGGTGGTTGGAAGGGGCCAGGGAGTTAGTATCGGAATTGTGGTTACGATCCTGGGGATTGGAATTGCGGCCAACACCCTGCCTGCGCAACACACAAATCGCGCCATAGTGCTGTCTATTCTTACCGGCATCGCTGTCATTGTGATCGACCAGTTTATTCCGGACTTCGGGTTTGAATCAAGCCCGGTTTATGCGAATGTTTCTGCGGCGGTTATTATCACTGTTTTTTTGGTGGTCAGCGCACAACGATTCCAAACTTTTACGCTCCGAGCCAAGCTGATCAGTGCCTTCGCGGTCGTTATGATGCTTCCATTATTAATTCTCGGTATTTACAACAATCGCCTCGCCACACAGGCCCTTACCCAGGAAAGCCAGGACCAACTTGCAGAGCTCAGCAGCCGCGCTGCCCAACAATACGACGACTTCTTTACTGTTCAAACCAACCAGATCAATACAGAGTCAAAACAAACCGCACTGATCGATTACCTTTCGCTTCCCGCGTCCACGAGGAGTGGCAGCGTTCAAGAAACCAGGGCACTCCAAACATTGTTTTCATTCAAAAACAAAGACGATGAATTTATCGACTCTTATGCCATTTTGGACAGGAACGGCAGAAACGTACTTGACACGGCCGCAGAGGGTCTTGGTAGGGACGAAAGCAAAGCATCCTATTTCCTTGAAGCAAGTGAAAAAGGCAGACCCTTTGTTTCCAATATTCTGTTCATACAAGAAGATAACGGCAGCATCTACTTCAGCGCGCCGATCAGGAACAATGCCGGAAACATATTTGGGGTACTACGCGCCAGATATCATGCGTCCATTCTTCAATCTCTTGTGAACGCCATAGCTCCGAATGATCCTGATACCATTGTCGCAATTGTTGACAGAGATACGTATCTTCGACTTGCCTACACTGGGAACCCCGAACTCCTGCTTACCTCTTACAAGAACTTTACAGAACTTGAACTGGCAGCGCTGCAAGCCAGTGGGAAAATGCCAAAAAAGACATCGGATGAGATCCTGGCGGATACAAATGCAACGGTTGTTTCCGGGATCGATAATTTGGAGGAAGAGCAATTCTTTGAAGCCCATGCAAATTCTCTTAATTCAGACACGGTAAATACAGGGAAATATCTTTCAACACAACCATGGACGGCGCTCTCATTCGAATCGGTTGAAAGCAACCTCACAGCAATCCGCCAACAAACGCGTGAGACAATTTTCATCTCGCTTGCCCTGGCAGGGCTTGCAATCTTGCTGGCCTTCGCCGCATCACAGATTCTTGCCGCCCCGCTCGTTTCTTTAACCAGGGTGGCGGAAGAAATCTCTGCAGGCAATATAACCGCCCGCGCCGTTGTCACCACCGAGGACGAGATTGGCGCGCTCGCCAATTCCTTCAACAGGATGACCGACGAAATAAACCAGACCTTAGGCTCCCTCGAGGAACGCGTGGCTGAGAGAACCGCAGACCTTGAGATCGCAAGTCAGCAAAGCGAAAAACGAGCAAGTGAACTGACCGCGATCGGTGAGATCTCAAAAGTGGTTTCGGGTGAGCAAAAGCTTGAAACACTCCTACCCTTGATCGCGCGTCTTGTGAGTGAACGATTCAATTTCTATCATACCGGCATTTTCCTATTGGACGATACGGGTCAGTTTGCGGTACTGCAGGCTGCAAGCAGCGAAGGTGGAAAAAGGATGCTGGAACAGGGATACCAGCTGGGTGTTGGTGAAAGCGGGATCGTGGGGCATGTGGCCAAATTTGGAACCGCACGCATTGACCTTGACGTTGGTCAGGATGCGGTTTTCTTTAACAATCCTGAACTTCCAAACACACGCTCTGAGATGGGTCTTCCTTTGAACGCGCGAGGAAAAACCCTCGGGGTACTGGATGTCCAGAGTGATAAGGCTGGAGCGTTCACTGAAATCGATGCAAATACTCTGAGTATCCTGGCAGATCAAATCGCCATCGTGATCGAAAATGCACGTCTCTTTCAACAAACTCAACAGGCGTTAAGTGAATTTCAAGCATTGTATCGCCAGAATATCAAGGAAGGATGGTCCGCATTCAGCCGCGAAGAATCTCTGATCGGCTACCAGCAAACCATGAGCGGTGGAAAGCGACTCACCCAGCCGGTTGAAACCGATGAAATTCGCGATACCATCAATCGCGGGAGCATTCTTGTTGCGCAACCAGAAGCAGAAAATGCGGATTCCTTCATGGTGGTCCCGGTCAAATTACGCGGCCAGACCATAGGAACACTAAAAATACAGGCCCCCACCAAGAATCGAACATGGACGCAAGACGAGATCAACCTTGCAGGCGCTGTTTCAGAACGCTTGTCACTTGCGCTTGAAAACGCACGCCTGATTCAGGAATCTCAAAAACAGGTTATCAAAGAGCAGACGATCAGCGAAGTGACGTCCAAGATTGGCGCGTCCATCGATCTGAAGAATGTACTGCAAACAGCTGTGGAGGAATTGGGCCGTGCTTTGCCAGGTTCAGACGTCTTGATTCGCTTTGACAGCAGTGGCAAAAAGTAGGAATTGATCATGCTGCACAGATTATTTACAGAGAACAAGTATTTATCCAGTATCGAACAGACAAATATGCTCGGAAACAGGTCAAAAATATCAGCTTCATTGATGTACCTCGCTCCGCTCATTGCCCAGAAGACAATTGGGGTATTATCGATCCAAAGCTACAGGCGCCATGCATACACGCAAGACCAGGTGACACTCGCTGAAAATATTTCCATAAAGGCAATTAATAGTTCTGGAGTATGAAAATGAATTTAACATCAACTTCTGACCATTCACCAGAAAATAGGATCTTTGGTTTTTGGAGAGACCTGCCCCTGGCGCGCAAATTACTTATGGCATTTGGCGCTTTGTTCATATTTGCCGTGATCATCGCCATCGTCACCCTGATCGGCTTGAACAGAACGCAAGCCGCTTATGAAGATGCATTGGCGCAAGGCATTGAAATCCGCAGGCTATCTGATCATCTGGAGTACACTCTTTTGCAAGCCCGTCAATCTGAGAAAAATTTCCTCCTGCACTGGCGGGAAGAAGGCTTTGAGACGGCGTATGCAAACTACGTCATCCCTCATGCGCAAAATGTTGCCGCGATGCGCGAAGATCTTAAGCAACTTGCCGATTTTGGACCTGTGGTGGCAACTCTGTCAACAGGAAACACCTCGCAGGCACAATATGAAGCTGATATTGCCACCCTGACCCAAAACGTGGATACGTATGAGAAAAGTTTCAATTCAATCGCGGCTGCTTACGAAAGAAAAGGCCAGGATGAGGAAACAGACTTCGAAAGTCAGTTTCGAGTCGCCGCCACGATTATTCAAGCAAAAACCACAGGCCTGGTTGGAATAGAGAGTACGTTTCTGCGGCTTCGTTTAAGCGAAAAAAACTATCTTGCAGATCCAGCGCCGTCATATGTCATTGATATTCACACGCTCATTCCTTTGTTTAAAAACAGGATTGCGCAGTCTGAGCTACTCGAGCCAGCGGAGAAAACCGAACTGCTCACGCAGTCAGATGCGTATCTGACTGCATTCGATGGCCTGGTGGAGTTGGATAAGGAAATCGCTGTCCATAACGAAAATTTGATCAATGCTTCCAGCGCTGTGGAATCTTTGACAGCAAATTTCAAGAGCCTCGGTGAGCAGCTAGCTGCAGAAGATATTGACACAGCGCGTTCAAGCAGTATTCAAACTTTCACAACATCAATCATCACGGTATTGATTGTACTTGCCCTTTCCATCCTGTTGGCCGCCGCCCTTTCGCAACAACTGACACGGCCCATCATCTCGTTGACGAATACTGCGCGGGAAATTTCGCGAGGTGAATCTGATGTACAAGCTCAGGTCAACTCCACGGATGAGATTGGTACGCTGGCAAAAGCCTTCAACATTATGACCGCTCAATTGCGAGGTGCGCTTCAAAACCTGGACCTCCACGCCAAAGAATTGGAACAACAAACTGTACAACTCGAACTCACAGGCCAACAAAGTCAAAAGCGTGCCCAGCAATTGCAAACCATTGCGGAGATTGCCCGGTATATTTCGGCAGAAAAAGACCTGAAAAAGCTCCTGCCGTTGATAACCCAAACCGTAAGCGAACAATTTGGGTTTTACCACATCGGTATTTTCCTTCTTGATGATAGTGGAAAATTTGCTGTCCTGCTCGCCTCCAATAGCCCCGGTGGACAGGCAATGCTGCGACGTCAGCACAGTCTTGGAGTAGGTCAAACCGGCATTGTTGGAAATGTGACATCTACAGGCAATCCACGTATCGCGTTGGATACAGGCGCAGACGCCACTTATTTCAACAACCCAGATCTGCCGCAAACACGCTCTGAATTGGCATTGCCTCTTAAAATTGAGAAAAAGGTGATTGGAGCCCTGGATATTCAAAGTACGGATATTAATGCTTTTTCGAACGAGGATGTTGAGGCCTTGGCAACTTTGGCAGACCAGGTAAGCCTTGCAATTCAAAATGCCCGCCTTTTCAACCAAATCGAAAAATCTCTCGCCGAATCAAACGCGATCCAGCGTCAATATGTACGCGAAACGTGGAGAAATTTACCCAGGGAAGAAAAACTAAGTGGCTTCCGATATTCCGTCACAGGTGCCATCCAATTGGATGATGAGACAATAATCGCCGCAAGTGAAGTTATGAAAGACAAAAGAGAGATCAGCATACCCATCATCCTGCGCGGCGAAACCATCGGCACGCTCTCAGTGCATGTTCCACTAAGCGAGCAGACGAGCGCAGATCAAATGGATTTAATTAAGGCCGTCGCCGAGCGCGTCGCATTGTCTGCTGATAATGCCCGTCTATTTGAAAAAACAACCCGCCGTGCCGACCGCGAGAGGATTATCTCCGAGATCACGTCAAAAATCGGCACATCTGTTCGTACTGAAAACATTCTAAAGACGACGGCCAAGGAACTAAATCAATTCTTCGATGGCGCAGAAGTTTTAATCAGATTAACAGCCGATGAACCACAGAAAGAGAATCAAGAAATCTGATGACAACCCAAGAGCAAACCTCCCCTAAAATAGACAACCAAGAGATAAAACGCGCCAAAAATGCATATAAGGTCAGCCTTGTCACGGCGGTTTTGTTCGGCTTGATGGCAGTGACAATATTCGCCATAAACATTATCAACGGTACGCCGGTAACAGATATTGTCAGCGCATCTCTCGTGGTAGTGGGGGCTGTGCTGGCCGTGATCAGCGCGAGATTAAGTCGCCGTGGAAAAAGCGACCTGGGCATTCTGCTTATTATGGCCACATCCACACTCATTGTGATCGGCCGCGTATTCGCCCAAAAAGGCCTCGCCATCCCCACTGGGATCGTTTATATCATCGTGGTCTCAAGCATAGCGATCTATACACTTCCACCAAAATGGGTTGGACGTGCAATAACCATAGCTTTTATTACAGCGGTATTCACCATTATCGTTGACCAATTTACTGTGGATGTTCCCACTACAGCCCGCCCACAATTGGCGATCATTATTGCATTAGTACTGGCTGCGATTTACCTGATTATCCTGGCTATACAATTTCCCAATCTGCCGCTGCGCGCGAAGCTGATCATCGGCCTTGTTTTCCTTACAACGGTCCCGCTGATCATTCTCGGCTGGCAGGCCAATTTAGCCACTCGTGACATCCTGGTGGAGCAGGTCAAGGCAGATATTTTGGAAAGTGCCCTGGACGTCAGCCCGGAGATCGAGACTTTTGTGGGAGCACAGATCAGTGCGACTCGTGATCGAGCGCGCCTGAGTGAGATCGTTGAATACATGAGTTTGTCCCCACAACAGAGGGCCGGCTCAGAAAAAGAGCGCCTGCTGTATGAAAAATTGGCAGCCATTTCCAAGGACGATTTGGTCCATATCCAATCCTATGCGCTGATCGACATGAACGGTACGGATGTGCTTGATACCGTCGCATCCAACATCGGCAATAGTTATGCTGCGGACGATTTCTTCACGATTGTGATCGCGGACCAGAAAACCTATATATCCGACCTGATCCTTGCGCCGACAGCCAGCGAAAATGCCATTTATTTTGCCGCGCCGGTTCTTTCAGAATCGGATGAAATGATCGGTGTTTTGGTGGTCAGATATAACGCCAGCGTGCTCCAACTCCTTTTCGATCGAATCACCAGGACCAGGCAAACCCCGGAGACCCCCAACGAATATACCTTCCTGATGGACAATAAGGATTTCTTTGTCCTTGCGCATTTGACACGTATTGATTTCCTGTATAAAACTTATCTTGACCGAACAGATCCCGCGATCGAAGCTCTTGTACAGCAGGGAATAATCGCCCCCGATAAACTTGATTCAACGGCCCTGAATCAACCCGCAATTATTTCGGAATTAAGCAAAATGGAGGATATTCCCCTGGCCTTTCGAGCTCCGTCTGTGGAATTTGGTAATGAAACTGCCGAAGTCGCGGCCGTGCCTATACGAAACACAAATTGGATGATCGTCACAGGGCAACCTGTCAGCACGATCACAACATTAACCCAAAGGCAGACCCAGGGCACAGTCATCATAAGTATCATCATTACAGCCCTGGCAGCTTTGATCGCGCTGATCGTATCCAACCTCTTTACGGGCCCTATTCTTCATCTTACCCAGGTTGCCGGGAACATTTCCGCAGGGGATTTTACGCAAAGGGCAAATATTCGTTCAAAAGACGAGATGGGTGTGCTTGCCGCCACTTTCAACAACATGTCGACGCAAATACAGGAGCTGGTGGGAAGCCTTGAAAAACGCGTGGAACAACGAACCGCTGAACTTGCGCATACCACCGAACAAAGCGAAAAGCGCGCAAAGGATTTGCAGACCATCGCGGAAGTTTCTCGTTTTGTGTCCACAGAAAAAGACCTGCAGACGCTGCTGCCTTTGATCACTGGCGTGGTCAGTGAACGATTCAGTTTTTATCATGTCGGTATATTTCTTTTGGATGAAACGGGAAAATATGCCGTTCTTCGGGCATCCAATAGCCCGGGCGGCCAGGAAATGCTTGCCCGCCAGCACCGACTTGAGGTTGGCCAGACAGGCATCGTTGGTAACGTCACCTCCACTGGCACCCCACGCATCGCGTTGGATACCGGTGCAGATGCGATCTATTTTAATAACCCCAACCTTCCAGATACACGTTCCGAAATGGCCCTGCCTCTCACGGCACGCGGCTCGATCATCGGCGCACTGGATGTACAAAGCACAGTGCCAAACGCATTTACCGACACGGATATCTCCCTGCTCACCCTGCTGGCAGATCAAATTGCCATCGCCATTGATAATGCGCGCTTGATCGAGGAGACACAAGGCGCGCTCACAGAATCCAAGACGATCTTCAGCGAATACATCGCAGAGGCCTGGCAAAGAAAGACCGCGGCTGGGGGAATCATTGGTTATCACCAAACACTGAGCGGTGGAAATGCCATTACAGATCTCACTCCAGACCCGCAAAAAGAGCCTGCAAACGGGCACAAATCGCTTGAGATCCCCATTCGTGTGCGTGACAAGGTGATTGGAATGCTGGATATCCGATCCGTTTCCAAAGAAACAGAGTGGAGCGCCGATGATCTCAATGTTGCCCAGGCGATCACAGAACGCCTCGGGCTGGCACTGGATAATGCCCGCCTGTTTGAAGAAACATCCACGCGTGCTTCGCGTGAACGCCTTGTCACCGAAATTACAACCAAGATCCGCGGCACCAATAATCCGCAGGAAATGATAAAAACTGCCGTTGACGAATTACAACGGGCACTGGGTGCCGCCGCACGAGTTGAAATTGTTCCTCAAAAGATCTCTCCGCCGGATAAATAATTAATGCTGAAAGGTGAACTCAAATGACTAGAATAATCGCAGTTTCCAATGAAAAAGGTGGCGTTGCCAAGACCACGACCACTCTTTCACTTGGCGCCGCATTGGTGGAAATGGATCAGCGTGTTCTTTTAATAGACCTCGATGCACAGGCGAATCTGACACTTGCGCTCGGTCTCGAGCCGGGAGAATCCGAGGTGACTTCGAGCAATATATTGCTCGATAACGCGTCCCTGTTAAGTGCGCGTCGAAAAACAGATGTAGAAAATCTTGACCTGGTCCCATCGAGTTCGCGGATTGAAACCTGTGAACAATTCCTGCCAGTTCGCAATAATTACACTTTAATATTACGGAACGCCATTACCAACGTTGAAAATTTGCCCTATGACTACATACTATTCGATTGCCCTCCGGCGCTCGGGGCCATCACACGAAACGCACTGACCGCGGCAAATTTATTGTTAATTCCCTCCCAGGCAGAATATTTTTCCGCCTATGCGCTCCGAAATATGATGACCTTGATACGGAAGATCCGCGAAGAGGACAATCCCGGGCTTGCCTATCGGATCCTGGTAACCATGCTCGATCGTCGAAATCGCACCCATCGAAACATCCATGAACAACTACGTTCCACATTTGGCGAAGGCGTGTTCAACAGTGTGATTGAGATCGATACAAAGCTGCGTGAAAGCCCGATCGTGGGCCTGCCAATTACCCGTTACAAACCCGGCGCGCGCGGTTCCACGCAATACCGCATTCTCGCTCAAGAGTTGGTGGAATATGCCAAAGAAACAGAAAATAGACAAACAGCTTGACAAGCTCTTCAAAGGGATCCGTCCCGAAGAGGCTGCAACTGATGGAAAGCGCAAACCCAGGCTTGAAAAAGAAGCCCCGCTTCCCGCGTCGCCGGCAGCTGCTTCCCCAGTCCCCAGGCAGACCGAGTCCCTGAAGCCGGCCAAACGTCATACGGCCACCCTGATCCCACCGGAGCCGATGATCGCAAACCAGTTAAGTGCAAACACGTCTCCTTCCAATTATTCGATAGATTTTCAATCGGGCATTCGCGACTGGGCTACTTTACGCGTGATGGGCGAATCCGATCAACGCGAATGGACAGTGGACGAACAACTGCTCATCAAACAGGTTATAGATCAACTATCCCTTGCACTGGAGAACGCCCGTCTCTTTCAGGAAACCCAACAGGCGCTTGAGACCACGAATTATCGTGCCGAAGCGCAAAATCTGATCAATGACATTGCAGCGGAATTCCTTAATGTGAACGACCCCGCCATGATCAATGCGACCGTAAACAAAAGCCTCGGGCGTGTCGGGCGCTTTATGAAGATCGACCGGGCTTACGTCTTTTTGTTCAATCAAGATGGCGCCACAATGGAGAATACCCATGAATGGCATGGGCCCGGCATCGAATCGTACATTGATGATCTTCGTAATGTGACTCGTGACGCGCTGCCCTATATGATGCAGCACCTGAACCGCATGGAGCCTTTTGTGATTTCTGCCGTGGCAGATCTGCCCGATGACGCCGCGATTGATAAAGAGCAATATCAAAAGCAAAGAATTCAATCCATCATGTGCGCACCGATCGCATTGCAAAACAAGACGGTGGGTTTTGTTGGCCTGGATTCAGTAAACCGGCAGAGGAATTGGGGCGATGAAGATGTAGCCACGCTGCGGCTTTATGGCCAGATCGCCATTAGCGCCCTGGACCGTGCCCGCAATCAGGAAGCTCTCTCGAAATCTGAAGCGGATCTGCGCGCGCTATTTTCATCCATGGAAGATGTGGTGTTGGTAATGGACAGGCTGGGCCGCTATGTCCGTATTGCCCCCACCAACCCCTCGCGCCTGGTGCGCCCACCCGAGGAACTTCTTGGCAAATTGGTATATGATGTGCTCCCGGCAAAAACTGCGGATCGCTTTGTGGAAGCCATTCAACAAACACTCAACAGGGGTGAAACCATTCAGCTTGAATATGAGCAGCGGGTGGACAATGAAACCTACTGGTTTCTGGCGAGTTTGTCAAAACTAAATGAAGACAATGTCTTTTGGGTGGCGCGTGATATTACCGAGCGCAAGAAAGCTGAAGAGGCGATCAGCCGCCGTAATGAATATCTTGCGGTCTCCGCCGAGATCGGCAAACTGGTCACTTCCACGCTCGACCTGAACTCCATCTTCACACGCACTGTAAAATTGATCAGCGAGCGGTTTGGTTTCTACCACGCCGCGATCTTTATTGTGGAAGAGACAGGCTTTAATGCCGTTCTCCGTGAAGGCACCGGCGAGGCCGGCGCGCAGATGAAAAGCCAAAACCACAGTCTGTCTGTCAATGCAAGTTCGATCGTTGGAAAGGTGACTTCCGAGGGCCAGGCGGTCGTGGTGAACGACGTGTCTGTAAATCCGCTCCACAAGGTTAATCCCTTGCTTTCCGAAACGCGTGCGGAGGCCGCCATTCCATTGCGCATCGGCAATCGAATCATTGGAGCAGTTGATATTCAATCCAGGACAGTCAATGCCTTTACAGAGGATGAGATCGTCGTGCTGCAAACACTTGCAGACCAGGTGGCCATCGCCATCGATAACGCGCGCTCATTCGAACTCTCACAGGAAGCTGTAAAGGAAATGCGCGAAACTGACCGTGTGAAAAGTCAGTTTCTTGCAAACATGAGTCACGAATTACGCACGCCTCTCAATTCGATCATCGGTTTTTCACGCGTGATCCTCAAGGGTATAGATGGCCCGGTGACCGAGCTGCAACAACAGGACCTTACCGCCATCTATAATTCGGGCCAACACCTGCTCAGCCTGATCAACGACATTCTTGACCTTGCGAAGATCGAAGCCGGCAAGATGGAACTTGCATTCGACGAAGTAAATATGAGCGATGTGACCAGCAGCGTGCTTTCGACCATGTCCGGCCTTGTCAAGGACAAACCCATTACCCTGAAAAAAGTGATCGAGCCGAACCTGCCAACTGCGCGCGCCGACGCGATCCGTGTGCGCCAGGTGATGATCAACCTGCTTTCGAACGCGTCGAAATTTACGGATGAAGGCGATATCGTTGTGGAAGTGGGCGTGAAACCCGCGCCAACAGGACGCATGGAACTCCAGGTCAGCGTGATCGACACAGGACCGGGCATTTCCCAGGAAGACCAGGCAAAATTGTTCCAGGCCTTTTCACAAGTGGACGATTCTCCCACCCGAAAAACGGGCGGCACCGGCCTCGGCCTTTCGATCTGCCAGCATTTGATCAACATGCACGGCGGGCGAATATGGGTGGACAGCGAAGTGGGCAGGGGAAGCACGTTCTCTTTCACCCTTCCCCTGTATCACCAGGGCGACGAAGATGAAACCGGTGGCGCTGGAGGCAAAAAGGTCATCCTGGCCATCGACGACGACCCGCAAGTAATCGGTTTATATGAACGGTATCTACAACCAGAGAATTATCAGGTTGTTTCATTGACCGACCCGGCGCGTGCAGTGGAGCGTGTGAAACAAATAAAACCATATGCGATCACATTGGATATCATGATGCCGGGCGTGGATGGCTGGCAGGTGCTTGATCTCCTCAAAAATGACCCGGAAACACGGAATATACCCGTGATCATTTGCAGCATTATCGAAGACCATGACAAGGGTTACACGCTGGGAGCGTCAGATTACCTTACCAAGCCCATTCTTGAAGACGACCTTGTTAACGCATTGGACCGGCTGAATTCAGATGGATCAATCCGTGAGGTGCTGGTCATTGATGACGACCAAAACCACCTGCGTCTTATCGGAAAAATGCTTAATGATGATGGAAGATACAAGCCCATCCTCGTGGAAGGCGGAAAACATGGCTGGGATATTATCTCCGCCGGCAACGCGCCGCACGCTGTGATCCTCGACCTGTTCATGCCCGATCTCGACGGATTTAAAATACTCGAGAATATGCGCGCAGACCCCAGGTTGCGTGATGTTCCAGTGATCGTCATCAGCGGCGTGGATCTTTCGGCGGAGCAAAGAGACCAACTTAATGCATTCGGCCAACGGTTGCTAACCAAAGGTTCGCTTAATGAGAAGGAACTGCTTACCACACTCCAACGATCGCTCGAACGGGTGGGGATAAAGAAAAACTAATAGAAATGGGAAAAAAACGTGACCTTTACGCTCAAATGCCTGGATTGCAGTTACAACGCGCCCTACTACCCAACTTCAACCAACTGCCCAAAGTGTAACAGCCAGTGGCGCGAAGCAGAATATGACTACGAGTTAATAGGAAAAACACTCCTTTCAAAGCTTGCAAACCGTCCCTTCGACCTGTGGCGATATCGCGAATTATTACCGGTCAGGGAACCCAACCCCAGCCTCTCACTGGGTGAAGGCGGTTCGCCTTTGATTCGCGCCACAAACCTGGGGTTAATGCTCGGCTGCCCGAATATCTTCATAAAAGACGAGCGACAAGGGCCCACTTCATCGTTTAAAGACAGGCAGGCTTCAGTGACGATCGCTGCTTTAAAGGAGGCCGGGATCACAGAAATGGTGGCGGCCTCCACAGGCAATGTGGCGATCTCGTATTCAGCGTATGCCGCGCGCGCGGGGGTAAAACTTTGGGCCTTCGTAACAAGCCTTGTGCCTGCCATGAAAATGCGCGAGATCGCGCTGTATGGAAGTCAGGTCATCAAAATCACCGGCTCCTACGATCAATGCAAGCAGGTGGCATCTGAATTTGCGCGCCAGCGCGGCCTGTAT